>NZ_JBEQWH010000001.1:0-302575 GCF_047501175.1 Candidatus Methanoprimaticola sp. MG2 | reverse complement strand
CCCCCCCCCCCCCCCCCCCCCCCCCCCCCCCCCCCCCCCCCCCCCCCCCCCCCCAGGCCCGCGGATGCCTCTGCGGTCTTTATACAGGCCATGAGGTCGTCCGCGGTGTTCCTGAGTGTCCCTGCGGACTCCGAGGATATCCTGAAAATGAGTTTCGACCCCTGCAGCTCCGACTCGACGTAGCCCGTGTTGTCCGGCCCCAGGGAATCCATGACCGCTCTGGCGACGGTCTCGTCGTCGTAATCTATCTCAAGCTGCAGGGAGATCATCGTATCACTTCTGCCCGAGGACGAAGTCCGCAATAGCCTTTCCTACCTGGGAGGTGGTCAGCGACCCTCCGAGATCGGGCGTGGTCATGCCGGCGTCCAGGACATGGCGCACTGCATCGTGCAGCATCCGTCCCTCATCGGGGAAGCCCTGGTTCTCGAGGAGCATCTGGGCCGCCAGGACCGCGGCTATGGGATTGGCCAGTCCGCGACCCGCGATGTCGGGGGCGGACCCATGGATGGGCTCGAACATGCTGACCCCCTCAGGATTGATGTTCCCGCTGCCGCCCATCCCTAGACCTCCCTGCAGCTGCGCCCCCAGGTCGGTGAGGATGTCCCCGAACAGGTTGGGCACCGCGACCGTGCCGAACGTCTCCGGACGGACGATCATGGCCATCGCCATGGCATCGACGAACATGAACTCCAGGTCCAGGCCGTACTCGGCGGCCTTCTCCCCGAAGATCTCCCTCTGCATGCCGTAGTTCCTCGTTATGACGTTCGCCTTGTCCACCAGAGTCACCTTCCCGTCACCGCGGTCCAGGGCGTAGCGGCAGCAGTAGTCGGCGAACCTCGTGACCGCCGTCCTGGACAGGAGTCCGATCTCGAACGCGAAATCGTCGCCGTTGGACGCCTTCGCGACCAGGTCTATGTCGATGTCGTACAGCTCCCTGCTCACGTGGACGTGTGCGGAGTCCCCTCCCGAATTGGGTCCGAACGTACCGTTGGCACCCATGTAGAAGTCCTCCGTGTTCTCCCTCAGGAAGTGTATGTCGAAGGGCACCTCGCGCTTCAGCGGGACCAGCGGGAACCAGGACGTCACGGGACGCAGGTTGATGTACTGGTCGAAGACCGCGCGCATCCTCAGGAGGATCCCCTGCTCCAGTATGCCGGGGGAGACGCGCGGGTCGCCGATGGCGCCGAAATAGATAGCGTCCTTGCCCTTCAGCAGCGATATGTCATCGTCCGTGAGGAGCTCCCCGGTCCTGAGATACCTCTCGGAACCGATGTCGACGTACTCGGCGTCCATGCCGAACGACGATATCTCGGAGACGGCCTCCAGGACCTCCATCCCGGCGGCGATGACCTCCTTCCCGATCCCGTCCCCGGGAACGACCGCGATATGCTTGGTGGTCATCGGAACCTGCCCTCCCTGATGAGGTTCATGAGTCCGCCGGAACGTATCAGCTCGCCTATGAACTGGGGATACTCGGGGAACCTGTAGGTGTTGTCCCCCACGCCGATCCGCCCGTTGTCAACGTCCACGGTGGCGATGTCGCCCTCGCGGGCATCCACCTTGCACTCCACCAGGAGCAGCCCCGTGTCCATGGAGTTCCTGTAGAATATCCTGGCGAAGCTCTCGGCTATTATGCACGAGAACCCCGCCTCACGCAACGAGAGGGGAGCGTGCTCCCTGCTGGACCCGCATCCGAAGTTGCGGCCCGCGACGAGTATGTCCCCCTTCTGCACCTGTTGGGCGAACCCTGGCCTGACCTTCTCGAATATGTAATCGTTGAGATGGTCGAGGTTGGCCGCGAGGAGCCTCTCAGCCGGGATTATCTGGTCCGTGTCCACGTTGTCCCCGAAGACCCAGACCCTTCCGGTTATGCTTTCCATCAGAATCCCTCCAGCTGGTCGGGGGTCACGATCCTGCCTGCGATGGCGGACGCGGCGACGACGGCCGGTCCGGCCAGATACACATAGGAGTCCTTCGCGCCCATCCTCCCGATGAAGTTCCTGTTGGTGGATGCCACCGCCACCTCGTCAGGGGCGAGGATCCCCATGTATCCGCCGAGGCATGCCCCGCATGTCGGACCGGAGACGAACGCCCCCGCCTCGAGGAACACGTCTATCAGGCCCTCGTCGGCCATCTGCCTCATGACGCGCTGGGATGCCGGGACCACTATCATCCTGACCCCGGGCGCCACATGGCGTCCCCTGACGATCTCGGCCCCGATGCGCATGTCCTCTATCCTCCCGTTGGTGCAGGATCCCAGATATGCCTGGTCGATCCTGACGTCGGCATCCTTCACGGGACGGCCGTTGCTGGGAAGGTGCGGATAGGAGACGAACGGCTCGAGCTCGGAGAGGTCGTACTCCAGGACGCTGCAGTAGACCGCGTCCTCGTCGGCCTCCACCGGGGTGTACTCCCCGCGGACATCGTTCCCGATGTACTCGCGCGTCAGGTCGTCGCACGGCCAGATCCCCGCCTTGCCCCCGGCCTCTATGGCCATGTTGGAGACGGCGAGCCTGTCCGGCACGGAGACGTTCTGGACATCGCCGTGGAACTCGAAGGCCTTGTAGTTGGCCCCATCGACACCGATGTCGGTTATGATCCTGAGGATGAGGTCCTTGCCTCCCACATACGGTCCGAACCTCCCCTTGAGCACGACCTTGATCGTCTCCGGGACCTTGAACCAGAGCTTCCCCGTGGCGAACACGGCGGCGGCCTCCGTGGACCCTATGCCGGTGGAGAGGGCGTTCACGGCCCCGTACGTGCAGGTGTGCGAATCGGCCCCGACTATGAGCCTTCCCGGGGCGGCGAACCCCTCCTCCACCATTATCTGGTGACACACCCCGCTCCTGCCTATCTCGAAGTAGTTGGGACACTGGTGCTCCTGTGCGAACGTGCGCATCTCCTTGGCCTGGGCGGCGGAATCAATGTCCTTCGCAGGGACGTAATGGTCCGGGATCAGGACCATCCTGTCCCTGTACAGCTCGTCCGTCCCCAGCTTCGCATACTCGCGGAACGCTATCGGTCCCGTGACATCGTTGACCATGACGTAGTCGACATCCGCGATCACGATCTGCCCTGCACGGGCATCCTTCCCGGAATGGTTGCTGAGGATCTTCTCGGCGATCGTCTTTCCTGTCATTGTTATCACTCACGTTTGATGTTGTCGCGGTTGATCGCACTGATCATCGCATCGATTGATGTTTCCACCACATCGGGACCGACCGCCTTTCCGACGACGAGCCCGGTTCCCTGACGGGCATGGTTCCTGACCATCACGGTGACCTCGCAGAGCGAGTTAGCCTTTCCGCTGATGGCTGCAAGCTTGTATTCCTCGAGCGTGTAGTCCCCGCCCATCGCCTTTCCGATGGCGTTCATGGCCGCATCGACCGGACCGACACCGATCTCGGCCGCCACGCGGATCTCGCCATTGACGGTCATGTTGACCGTCGCGGTGCTCGTCACACCCTTCCCGGTGACCACCGCCACACCGTCGAGCTTGACGGCGGGCTCACCGAGGGATGACTTGTAGACTATGTTGTCGGCTATGGCCCTGAGCTCGGCATCGTCGATCTCCTTGTCACCGACCGCGGCATCCTTGATGGCGGCCATGAACTGGGGCATCATCTCCTCGGGCATCCCGATGCCCATCTCGTCCAGCCTCTGACGGACGCCGTGCTCTCCGGAATGCTTCCCGATGACTATGTGACGCGCCACCCCGACGAGCTCGGGCTTGATCGGCTCATAGGTGAACGCGTTGGACATCACGCCGTGGACATGGATGCCGGACTCGTGTGCGAACGCGTTGCGTCCGACGATGGGCTTGTTGAACGCCTTGGGGAATCCGGTGATCCTCTCCACGTAGTTCGAGACCTTCCCCACCTTGGACAGGTCGACGGTCTCCACGTTGTAGTTGGCGAAGAGGTTGACCGCGACCTCCTCGAGGGACGCGTTCCCGGTCCTCTCGCCGATGCCGTTGACGGTGAGCTGTGCGATGGTCGCACCGGCCTCGATGGCCGCCATGGTGTTCGCCACGGCGAGCCCGAGGTCGTTATGGCAATGGACGGAGATCGGCACCTTGATCTCCTTGGCGATCTCGCCGATGAGATAGTGCATCGCCTGGGGGACGATCACCCCGACCGTATCGGGGACGTTGATCGCTCCTGCACCGGCCTCGACGACCGCCTTGTATACATCGATCATGTAGTCGAGCTCAGTCCTCGTGGCGTCCTCACAGGAGAACTGGACGTCCATCCCGTATGACCTGGCGTACTCCACGGCATCCACAGCCCTCTCGATGACCTGCTCCTTGGTCATCTTGAGCTTGTAGTCCCTGTGGAGCGGGGAGGTCCCGATGAAGGTGTGTATGCATCTCACACCGGTGTCCGCGGCCGCATCTATATCCTTGTGGACGGACCTGGCGAGACTGAGGGTCGTCGCCTTGGTCCCCGCATCCACGATCCTCTTGATCGTGTCCCTCTCGATGTCGCTGGATACGGCGAATCCGGCCTCGATGTAGTCGACCCCGAAATCGTCGAGGGCCATCGCTATGTTGAACTTGTCATCGGGGCTCAGCGCAATCCCTGGTGCCTGTTCCCCGTCGCGGAGGGTGGTGTCGAAGATCTGGATCGGCCCCCTTCCCTCAGGCAGCTTCGGGAGGGCAAGCTCATTGTATGGGCTGATTGCGAGCATTTCCCTAAGTCTAGCGTTCTCACTGGCCTGAGCTTTCATAAAAATCCCTCAAACCGTCCTAGCTCTCACTGGATTCACTGCAGAAGAAGCAGAAGAATGGCGGAAGCGTTGCAGATCATTTCGATGACCTCTGACGGTAATCGGGCGAAAGATGACATATTATAAAAAATTCTGGTTTTTCCTAAAAGATTGCTCCCGCTTACGCGGGAACAATTGAAGCTTGAAGATACCAATGTGTTGATAGGTACGTGTAGACCGAGTGATGGGAGGATCGACCTTCGATCGGCTCGACATGCACATCCTCCATCCCAATGGGTTTTTTCCTATCGAAAGGTACCCGATGATATCTACGGAACCATCGGGAGAAACAACCGATCGAGTGGACGATAATTGCATCGACCAGCCACTCATAATCCAATAACGCCAACAGTTGGCAATCGGTTTTCGAACAGGCAATGGGGCGGCCCTTCCGGACCGCCCCGTCTGGAGTTTCAGCTCAGGACGTCGTTCATGTCGTAGACGACGCCCTTCTTCTGCTTAACGACCCAGCCAGCGGCCATGACGGCCCCGCCGACGAAGATCTCCCTGGAATGGGCCTGGTGACGGATCTCTATGCGCTCGGAGTTACCGATGAACATGACGGTGTGGTCACCGACTATGTCCCCTCCGCGGATAGCATGGATGCCGATCTCCTTACCGCGAGGGCAGACCCCCTCGCGTCCGCAGACCAGGTCCTTTCCGCCCATCTCCTCGCTGATGATCTCCGCCGCGGTCATCGCGGTCCCGCTGGGAGCGTCCTTCTTCTGGTTGTGATGGGCCTCGATGATTTCCACGTCGTACTCGTCGCCCAGAAGCTTCGCGGCCTCCTTGATGAGCTTGAAGAATACGCCGACCCCTATGGAATAGTTCGAGGAGATGACGGCGGCGACGTTGTTCTTGGCGACGGCATCGGCGATGCTCGCCTTCTGTTCCGCGGAAAGCCCGGTGGTACCGATGACGAGATTGACCCCTGCGGCCGCTGCGACAGGGGCGTTGGCTGCCGTGGCGGGAGCGATGGTGAAGTCCACGAGGACGTCCGTCCCGGAATCCTTTAGCACCTGGGCGAGGTCCTTGGGATCGGAGACGGGAACGTCTAGCTTCCCGACGCCGACGATCTCCCCTATGTCCTTCCCGACGTTAACCAGATCGAACGCGGCGGATATGGTCAGCCCTTCGGTCGCCAGAACGCGGCGGATGATAAGGTTTCCCATGCGTCCGCACGCACCGACCAGTGCAACCCTGGTCCCGGTCATCGGTATGCCTCCATATGGAATGCTGCTTTCATGAGTCCTAACAAGCCGAACCGCGATATTAGCATTCCGCGACCGACGGAATGAAATGCCCTGCATGCATTGGCCGCACGTCAGAGACGGACGGGATACTGTGTATATCGTGTATATACAGTTATATACAATAAACCCGTACACTCACTCAGAGGAACGATGGACATCATCATCAGCAACTCCGGCGGAAGGCCGATCTATGAACAGATAGCCGACCAGATCAAAGGCCAGATAATCAGCGGGAAGCTACAGGCAGGCGAGCCGTTGCCCAGCATGCGCGCCCTTGCCCAGGACCTGAAGATCAGCGTCATCACCACGAAGAGGGCCTACAACGACCTGGAATCGGACGGGTTCATAGAGACGGTGGCGGGGAAGGGATGCTTCGTATCTGCGAAGGATCCCGGGATCCTGAGGGAAGGGAGCCTGAAGGCCGCCGAGGAGCACATACAGAAGGCGATAGATGCCGCGAGACGCGGCAACATAACCGCTGACGAGCTGAAACAGATGATCGACATCCTTTACGAGAGTGAGTGAGTTGGCGAACGCGATAGAGATATCTGGATTGAACAAGACATTCGGAGCATTCTCCCTTCGGGACATCGACCTCGAGATACCGAAGGGATACATCGTGGGGATGATCGGAGAGAACGGTGCCGGGAAGTCCACACTGATCAAGAGCATCACCGGTGCCGTGATCCCGGACTCCGGGACCGTGAGGATATCCGACGGCGACCGCGGGGACATGGGAATCGTGTTCGACGATTGCCACCTGCCCATGAACCTGAACATCGATCAGATAGGCGGGATCATGAGCGGCATGTTCCCCTCGTGGGATCAGGACACTTATGACAGACTGGTCCTCGGCTACGGATTGGACCGCACGAAGAAGCTGAGCACGTTCTCCCGCGGTATGAAGATGAAGATGCAGGTGGCCGTGGCCCTCTCGCACGACCCCAAGACCCTGATACTCGACGAGCCGACCGCGGGGATGGACCCCGCCGCCAGGGACGAGTTCCTGGACCTGATCATGGAGTACATCCAGGACGAGGGGCACACTGTCCTGATATCGTCCCACATAACCACGGACCTGGAGAGGATCGCGGACTACATCGTGTTCATGCACAAGGGCAAGCTGGTCCTGTCGGACGAGAAGGATTCGATACTGGAGAGGTACGGCCTTGTGAGATGCGGGAAGGATGCCTTCGATGCGCTCGACAGGGACACGATAGTGACCTCGCGCTCGAACGACATGGGCGTCACCGCGCTCACGACCGACAAGCACGGCATGCGCGAGGCGTATCCGGAGCTCGTCGTGGACGATGCGACGCTGGATGACATCCTGGTCATGATCGTCAGGGGTGACGGGGCATGAACGCACTCCTGTCGAAGGAGTTCATGACGCTCCGCAGCAGCCTCATCGGCCTGGTCGCCCTGGGGTCCCTGTTCGCCCTTGCGTTCGGTCACGGGTCCCCCTCCGCCACCTGTGTGATCGGGGTCGTCATGATGTCCTCGGTCGTGGGGTCCAGCTTCAGCTATGACGAGCTGTACCGCTGGAACCTGTTCGCGGTATCGTCCGGGATCGCGAGAAGGGACATCGTCAGGATGAAGTTCGCACTCGGGACGATCGTCGTCGCCATCGGACTGTGCATGGGCCTGGCCATGCTCCTCGTCAAGACCTCCATCGACGGGACGGCGATAGACGTCGGGGACCTCGTCGGCGGAATGGTCCTCGCCGCATCGCTGGGAATGGCCATGTGCTCCGTGAACTGTCTGGTGAACTATGTGTTCGACAGCTCGAAGGCCCAGATCGTGTCCATCGCACTGATGATCGTGATGATCTCGGCGATAGTGTCCCTGGCCACGCTGGACATGACGACGAACATCCCCTGGATCGGCGGCGTCCTGGTCCTAGTGGCCGCATCGGCCATATCTGCGACATCATATCGCATATCGATGTCCAGGTTTCAAAGGAAAGACCTCTGAGAGGTCATTGAGACAATCCCTCCGGACGCACAATGTCCGGAGGGCTCCCCCATCATATGCAGGATCGGGACCGTGAGGCTCGGATTAGGACGATGTGATGCGTTTCACTGACGTAATCGGTATGAAATCCTGGACACGCAGACGATGAAAGAGCCTCAGCGATGCCTTAAATAAACAGAACAAGATTCCAAGGATGAACGCGACCGGTCGTCCCATGACGGCCGTGAGATGTTTGACCAGCCGCCTCACGGCGGCTGTAAAAGGTTTTACTTCAGCAGTTCGACGATCAGCCGAATGATGCTGAGGACCAGGGTCGCCGTTTGCAAGTAGAGACTCTGGTCCTTCCTATCTTCGGACGTGCTTATCACCTCCAAGGATTCTCAGGACGGAGTCCGGCACACGGGTGTAGAAGTCCTGTGCACCGGACTTCACCCTGGCGACGGTTCTCAGATGGTCCGCGTATTTAGCGATTATAGTGTAGACATAATAACTGAAAAACTGACTTTTTCGGGTCAATATGTATACAGTGTATAAATTTTATATACCGGATGAAATGCCCCATCCCGGGCATTCGCCCGAGCACTGTCATGATACGCGAGAGCCATGTTCGCATGGATGACTCCATCGAGAACGATGCATGCGACCCGTCGGGATCGTCTCATGTCCGAGACGAAATCGAAACTGAGCCGATGGGCCGCATATTCCCTGGCCCTCAGGCCCTCCGGAACGAACCTCTCGTACTTCCCCATGTCCTCGACGTCCTCGAGGAGCACATAGTCCTCGGCATCCGTCTTCGGGACATGGTTCTTCAGCGACTGTTCCACCATCCCCCATGTGCGGTCCGTCCCGATCATGATCCAGAGCGGTGACGCGTATGCGAGGACCTCCACTCCCGGTACTTCCATCAGGGCCCTTCTCAGCCCCTCGAAGTTCCTGGTACCCGTCCAAGGGAACAGCGTGTATCCAACGGACGTCTCCATCGGACCGTCATATACCTTCTCACGGAACTCCGACCTGGTGGCCTCCAGTTCGGCCGATGCCGCCGAATCGAGCCATCTGAACGTCTCGTCGGACCGGAGGATCTCCCTCATGCGCCTCATCACACGGTCGTCTACCTCCGGAGGGACCGATTCCCACTTGGACTCCGCGGAGCCGTCCCCCGCCTCCCTGACGTCCGCCCAACCGTCGCCGCTTCCCGTGACCAGCCACACCTTCCCGGCCAGGCTGATCAGGCGACCCTCCTTCGGATTTCCCTGGACCGTACCGATGACCTTTCCCCCGAAACGTATCTCGGTCTCCATCGGCGTCTCGAAGACGGATGCGAACCCCCTCCCGTTCGCTATCGGCTCCGCCTTGAGACCGATCACCAGGGTCCCGTCCTCCAGCCTCTGGAGATGGCCCTCGGACAGCATGTGCATCGCCAGTTCCCTGGCCTCCTCCCGCGATATGTTCCTGAACGGCCACATCCTCAGCATGGAGTCCCTCAGCTCAGGCCACCTGACGTCGTGGTCGGATCCCTTGAGATATGCGATCATCTGATGGTACAGAAGTCCGAACGGCAGCGGGTTCGGACGTATCCCCTCTGTCCAGCCCCCCTTGAGACCGAGGTCCGTGACCGCTATCGCCCTGACAAGTTCCAGGGACATCCCGGGCGGGGACGGCGTCCACTTCTTCATGTCGTCCATGACCATCATGACCATCTCGCGCTTGCCTCCGCGACGCCCCGTCCTCCCCATCCTCTGGAGCATGGACGAGCAGGTGTACGGGGCGCCGATCTGGAGGACGCGGTCCAGCCCACCGACGTCCATGCCGAGCTCCAGAGTGGATGTCGCCACGACGGTGGGATGACGGCCTTCCTTGAGGTCCTCCTCGGCCTCCTTCCTCAATGTACCGGACAGAGAGCCGTGATGGATCCTCACCTGGTTCTGGGACCCCTCCGACCTGGACACCTTCGCGAGGGAGCGGGCGGTCCTCTCCGCCGACCCCCTGCTGTTGGTGAAGATTATGCACGAATGCTGGTCGGTCAGACGGAACATGTCCCGATAGTAGTCCTGGACGCACCTCCTGCGGTTCTCCTCGTCTGCCGGGATCCTGTAGTACTTGATCCCGATCCGGCCGGTGCTGTCGCTCTCCGACGATACGGACCGTATGCCCCTGTCGGTCCCGGCGCGGAGCCAGTCCTCCGCTCCGCCGATGTCCGACAGCGTCGCGGACAGACCTATGCGCCTCGGCGAACAGCCTGCGATGCGCTCTATGGCATCGAGCTCGCACAGGAGCTGGAGCCCGCGGTCGGAGGCCATGAACGTGTGGACCTCGTCTATGACGACGAAACGCAGGGAGGGGAACATCCTCCTGAGAAGCTCCGGTCCGTCGCAGATCACCCCCTGCAGGGACTCCGGCGTGATCTGCAGTATCCCCTCCGGACGGTCCCTCATCCTGTCCTTGGACGCCTTCGGGATGTCCCCGTGCCATCCCGTGATCGTGAGGCGGGAGTCTCTCAGCATCCTGTCGAGTCTGGAGAACTGGTCGTCGATCAATGCCTTCGTCGGACCTATGTACATGGCTCCGACGCCGTCCACGGGGTCGTTGCACAACGACGAGATCACCGGGAGCATCGCCGCCTCCGTCTTCCCGGAGGATGTCCCCGCACATATCAGGAGATGGTCCTCGGAATCGAACAGGACGTCGAAGGACTCCTGCTGGACAGGCCTCCAGGACGTCCATCCCTCCGCATGGATGCGGTCCTGCAGGAACGCAGGCATCCTCTGGAAATGATCGGTCATATCTCCAAGTCGTCGATGAGGTCGTCATCCGGGTCGGCATCGGCATCCACGTGCCTGCCCTCGACCATGTCCGAGAACCTGGCGTTCGGGTTCTGATGCAGCGTGTCGAGGAGACTGATGAAATCCCTGGTTATCTCCCTCGGGGTCACCATATCCCTGCCGCCGATAGTCGCCGTCACCGTACGGAGGTATGTCTCCAGCATCCCGTCGGTGATCCCCGATTCATATGAATAGCGCTGTTCGTGCATCCCCCTGAGTGTCCTGAGGAGGACGAAGATCTCCTCGCTCGTTAGGGGCCTCAGGTTGATGACCGGCCCCAGGTAGTTGTCGTAGCCGTTCTCGAACCTGCCGGACACGAGCCTCGACCTGAGCGCCTCGTAGCTGTACAGCCCGCGGTCCGGGTCCGTTATGAACTCCGGCGTCCCGCACACGTACATCGACAGGTGCGAGGACTTGCCCTGCATGATGTCGTTGAACATCGTCAGGAGACGCTCGTAGTTGTTGCTCCTGGATGCGCGGTTCTGGAGCTTGTACAGGACGACCGCCTCGTCCATGAACACCACCAGGCCCCTGTATCCGGCGCGCACGCCGAACTCCGCCCACAGCTTGACCATGTCGTACCAGTTGGAATCCCCTATTATGGTCGCGACGGAGAGGTCCCTGCGGGCATCGGACTTGA
Source organism: Candidatus Methanoprimaticola sp. MG2 (assembly GCF_047501175.1). Taxonomy (NCBI): domain Archaea; kingdom Methanobacteriati; phylum Thermoplasmatota; class Thermoplasmata; order Methanomassiliicoccales; family Methanomethylophilaceae; genus Candidatus Methanoprimaticola; species Candidatus Methanoprimaticola sp. MG2. The sequence continues at coordinate 291,119 of NZ_JBEQWH010000001.1, read as the reverse complement.
GGTCGTACTCCCCCTTGAACCACCTGATCGCAGGGGAGTCGTCCCTTCCGTCCATGAGGCCCTCCGCATATGCTCCGAGGACGTAGACGAAGTCCTGATAGAACGTCATCCCGGACATATCCGCGGTGGCCCTGCGGATGGATGCGCGGACGGCCTTCGGATCGGGACCCTCCGCGTCCATGATCGGATACAGCCACCCCTGGAGCAGGGACTCCATCGCACCGCCGTCGGGACGGGCCTTCACGGCCATGTTCCTGACAAGTTCGCGGTATGTGTTCAGACCCTCGCCCTTGCTTCCCGTGAGGCGCCTGTTTATGGCGAGGTCCGCATCCATCACGACGAATCCCTTGTCCATCGCATAGTTGCGGACCATCTGGATCATGAAGCTCTTCCCGTTCCCGTAGCGTCCGGAGATGAACCTGAACGCTCCGCCCCCCTCCGAAGTATCCTCCAGGTCCCCGACGAAGGTCTCGGTCTCCCTGCGGCGTCCCACCGCTATGTACTCCAGACCGCGTCTCGGGACGACCCCCGACGAGAGTGCGTTCATCATCGTGATGAGCGTGCGCTTGGGGATGTCGGTCAATCTATGATCCTCCTTATGTCGTCAACGTAGTCCTCGAAAGCCGTACCGCCTTCCATGATGGCATCCCCTATCGCATCCATGGCCTTTGAGTTTACGGAATCCTCCACCGACTGGGGGCGCCTCCCCGTCCCTTCCAGGGTCCATGCGCCGGCCCCGCGGTTCGTCAGGGACGCGGTGAGGTACAGGAGCTCCACATCATCCAGCGACGACCTCAGGGCATCCCACCCCGTCGGCTGTTCCGATGACGACACGGACTCCTCGATCGACCCGTCGCGATCCGGCTCGTCTACGGACATCATGCCCCTGACCGCCTCCAGGTCCGCGGCCGCGGATTCCACGGCATCGCGGTCTATCACGATCCGGGACGCCTCCTCCATCGCGGCCTCATGCATCCTATCCCGGTCGATGGAATCCATGAACTCCTCCGTAGAGGCCTCCGCAATCTCGCGATACTCCTGACGTATCTCCGTGGGAGCGCGCGGCACAGGTCTCCTGAGACGCGTGTTCACCACGCGTATGACCGTCCTGAATATGCCGTCCATGAGGTCGTTTATCCTCTTGGACTCCAGGACATTGACGAACTCCAGCCTCTCCACGGGGTTCTTGGGGGTCCACAGACCCTGATAGAACCGCTTGGTGAAGTACAGGTCGCGGGATCCGGCGCGGTCGATGATCCTCCTGCCCTTGTGCTCCTTCATGTAGGCGTCCACCCTGCGGACCGCGAGGGTGAACGCATCGGAATACAGCCCCGGGTCATCCGAGGTGTACCTCTCGGAATCATAGAGCGAGTACATCTCCGCCAGGGACACGCTCATCCTGCCCGGGGGGTCGCATGCGAGCTTGCTGTATGCCACATAGCGGTCGGCCCTGTCTATCGCCGCCGGAGGGACGTCGAAGCCGTTCAATATCGCATGGTCCGCACATGCCGTGCACAGGGACTGCGGTATGAACGAGCAGTGCGAATATGCGTCCAATGCCCTCTCCAGCTCCGATTGCACGCATTCCGGGTCATCATCGGAATTTATCAATTCCACGCAGTACAGCCAGATGTATCCGGAATCGGTGTTCAGATAGGTCCCCTCCCTGGCCATGGTGCGCCAGTGTATGTAGAACGAGATCTGCCCCGGTTCCATGGTGCTGTACGTCGGCATCAGCTTCTCTGACGGGGTGTACTCGACCGGATCGTCGCATGAATCGGCCATGTGCGTGCTTATCTCGCGAAGCGTCACCCTGGGGAAGGATGGGTCCGGATAGGCCTGGGGGATGATGTACGCCCTGTCGTCCTCCTCCTCGCATTCGACGACCAGGTCGTCGTTCCCCCAGAACCCTGCACCCTCCACGGATGCGCACCTGAAGTGCCTGGCATCGAACGGGTCGTCGCCCAGTACCGCGTCCACCGCGGCCGCGGCGATGCGACGGTATGCCTGAGGGAACGCCCTGGGGATCTGGGGTCCGCGCACGCCGTCCTCCCTCGTCAGCTTCGTGACGGTCCTGACGATGGCATCGATGATGTCATGGAGGGGACCGTCCGACACCCTGAGCGAAGGGACCGTCCTGTGCTCCGCCCCCGTGTAGTCCGCGAAACCCTCGAACGGCCATATGGTCACCGCCTCGGGCTCGCAGCCTATGGCACGGATGAATCCCTTCCCCTCCGAGGAACGGGTCATCTCGTCGATTCCCGCCAGGGTCATGGACACGATCTCCGCCATCTGGTCTATGCTCACGTCCGCATACTGACGCCAGTTGTAGCAGGACGACAGGAGTATGTCCGGATCGGGCATCCTTATGGGATATCTGGTGAGGTCCCATGTGAACAGGGTCATGGACCTGGAGAACGGGCGGCTGCGCGGTATCCTGCCCAACGACAGGCCGTTTGCGAGCGCGTAGTCCTCCGCAAGACGGGAGACGAGGGGTGCGAGCCTTATGCTCCCGGAACAGACCCTCGTGAACTGGATCATCCTCGTGAGGACATCGTCGGGGTCGTCCTTGGAGTTTATAAGCTCGCAGCAGCGCAGCCACGCGTATCCCCAGTCCGCCTTCAGGAGCTCCCCCTCGTCCGCCATCCTCCTCCACCAGAGGTAGTACTCCAGGCGCGGACCTTCCAGCACGGAGTAGTCGGGATGGTCGTACTCCGAATCCACGGGATCGCACTCGTGTCCCCTCTCGTCCCTGTATCTCTCGATGTCCGCGGAGAAATCCTTCGGATAGTAGGAGCGGTCCACCGTGGAGATGTAGCGCTCGGTCGAGAATGGATTGAATCCGCGGCCCATGCGGTTCGCATAGTCGATTCCGTATATAAGGTAAGGACGGAGGACCGCATCGGAGCGGTCCTCCGGGTTTTCAACAGGCGAAGAAGCCCTTGGTCTTCAGCATGTGCCTCTTGATGAGGTGCGAGCCGAAGAAGTAGATGCACGCTATGAACGGCATCCAGAGCAGCGCATACAGCGGTATCGCGTACAGGTCGGTGTATCCCGCGATGGCCTCCCAGAGCCCGCCGCTGAACGGCAGGAGGGTCCCGACCGCGAGTGCCACGATCGTCGTCACCACTAGGATCTTCGCGGAGCAGGACTGGAAGAACGGGAGCTTGTTGGTCCTGACGATGTGGATGGCCCATACCTGCATCCAGTACTGCTCGATGCACCACAGGGACTGGAACAGGACCATCACCCAGAACAGGCTCTCGTACTCCCCCACTCCCAATGGCACGCCGCTCAGGACGGCGTCCGCGGCGGTGTATATGCCCTGGTCCTCGAATCCGGTGACGCCTATGCCGGCCATCACCACGAAGATGAAGAATATCCACGACATTATGTCCGTGACGACGCACATCGGTCCGTAGCGATACATCACCGCTGTGAGGTTCGGAGCATCCCACGTCCTCGGCTCGCGCACGAACTCGTCCTCGACCTTGTCCCAGGTCGTGAACAGGCATGCGATGTCGTTGATCAGATTGAAGATCAGGATCATGATCCCGCCCATGGGCTCGAAGTTGAACAGCAGCGACCCCAGGATCAGGGAGAACATGTATCCGAAGTTGATCGAACCGATCATCTTGACGTACTTGATCGAGTTGACGTAGACCTTCCTTCCCTCGATGGCCCCGGTCTTCAGGACGTTCAGGTCCTTCTCGAGGAGGATCATGCTCGCGGTCTCCTTCGCGATGTCCGTTCCCGTATCGACGGATATGCTCACATCGGCGTTCCTCATGGCGAGGACGTCGTTGATCCCGTCTCCCATCAGACCGACGGTGTGTCCGTTGGCCTTCAAGGCCTTGACGACCCTGGCCTTGTCATCGGGCGTCAGACTGGTGAACACGTGCACGCGCTCGACGACCTCCGCGAGCTCGTCATCGTCGTAATCGTCTATGGTGTCCCCGGTGAGGATCTCGCTCACGTCGATGCCGATCTGCTCGCAGACGTGACGGGTGACGTACTCGTTGTCCCCTGTGAGGACCTTGACGTCGATGCCGTACTCGGCCATGTCCCTTATGGCATCCTTGGCGGAGGGCTTGACGGGATCCGTGAACACGACGTATCCGACGAAGATGAGGTCCGTCTCGTCCTCGTCCGTGAACTCGGTCTTCCCGGAGGGCATGGGCTTGTACCCCACTCCCAGCACGCGCATCCCCTTGACGCTGTACCACTCGATCATCCCGAGGATCTCGTTCTTGCGCTTGTCATCCATGGGCTGGATGTTGCGGTCCTGGTCCAGGTAGGCGCTGGAGATGTCGAGCATCTCGGGGATGGCCCCCTTCGTGATCATCAGATCGATGCCCTCGCCCTTGCTGACGACGACGGTCGCCCTCCTCCTGTCGAAATCGAAGGGGACGTCGCCCACGGACTGGTACGACTCCACGGTCTCGGAGTCCAGCTCCTCGTCCGCGTACTCCTGCAGTGCCCAGTCGATCTGGTTTGTCGCGGACCTGAGGTTCTTGGCGTTGAGGCACGAGTACAGCTCCACGGTGGAGCTGGAGTTCCCGTACAGGTCGCTGCAATCCTTCACTGAGATGCGGTTCTGTGTCAGGGTCCCGGTCTTGTCGGAACAGAGGACGTCCATGGCCCCGAAGTTCTGGATGGCCGTGACGTCCTTCACGATGACCTTCTTCTTCGACAGGTCTATCGCACCTTTCGCAAGGTTCGTGGAGACGATGGTTGCCAGCATCTCCGGCATCAGACCTATCGCCAGCGTCAGGGCGTATACGACGGCGTTGAGGAAATAGTCCGGGTCGTTCGCCATGTATCCCTTTATCAGGATTATGAAGAACACCGGGGGGACCATGCAGAACATGATCTTCAGAAGGACGTTCACGATGGACTTGGACCCTTTGTCGTATGTGGTCGACGGCTTCTTCTCGCTGAGGGATTCGGCCATGTTGCCGAAGATCGTGTCGTCTCCGACGGCGACCACCATCGCGACGGCCGATCCGCCGACGACGTTGGTCCCCATGAACGCCAGGTTGTCGCAGGTCAGTATGTTGCCCCCGACCTCCTTGGCCTCACTGTACTTTCCGACCGGGTTGGACTCACCGGTCAAGGCGGACTGGTCCACCTTAAGATGATTGGAAGAAATGATCCTGACATCGGCAGGGACTAGGTCCCCCGTGTCTAGGATGATGATGTCTCCTACGACAATGTCTCTGGAGTCTACCTCCATCTCGGTCCCTTCACGGACCACCGTGATGATTGTCGTGACCATGCTCACCAGTTGAGCCGCGGCCTTGCTGCTGCGCGTCTCCTGGACGAACGTGACCGTCCCACTCACCAGGATGAGTGTGGTGAGGATCACGAAGTATATTATGTCCGGATCGAGGACCATCCATAGGATGTCGATTACCGCAAGAGAAATTATGAAGATATTAACGAAGGAGTGGTACAACCTTTTCAGGACCACGTGCTTGTTGTGATTGGTGACTTCGTTCTTCCCGTACTTGATACGGGATGTCGTAAGCTCTTCGTTGAAATGTCCTTCCAACCTGCTGTCGTACTCATTCAGCACATCGCTAGCCTCGGTCGAGGCGGCGCGTCTGAGCCTTTGTTCTGGGGTATCCGTCGAACCTTTGACCACGGGAGGGCATGGGTCCTCTTATTTAAAACAAGGACCAAGCGAAACGTCTCGGAAGGATGCCCGAGGGGACTCCTCGGGCAGGAAATGTTTTGAAAATGGGTGGAAAGGGCTCAATCCTTCTTTTCCACCGGCTCCGCGGGAGCCTCATCGGGTGTGTCCGGCTGTGCGTCGGCGGAAGCCCCCTCGGCCTCTTTCACGGGGGCGTCCTTGACCTCCTCCACGGGAACGTCCTGTTCCTGCGGAGCGGCCTCGGCATCGTCCTCGGACCTCGTCTGTTCCCTCTCGGCCTTCCTGGCCTCGCGCTCCTTCTCGCGGACGGCCTTCTTCTCCTGACGGTACTGCTCGCGGTTCTTCCTGACATCCTCGCGGAGCTTCCTCTTCGCCTCGGCCCGCTCCTCCTTGGGAAGCTTCTTGATCTCTTCCTTGCGCTTCTCGTTGACACGACGGTTCTTCCAATACTCGTCGGAAGCGCGGTTCTTCTCCTTCTCCTCGGCATTCTCGCGCTCTTTCGCAAGCTTCGCATGCCTGGCTTTCGCCTTGGCATCGTCCGACGTGGTCTCGATGATCTTCTTGGCCATGGATCAGCACCATTCCTATGGGGGACAGTGAACCCTATGAACTATATAACAACAAAGAGGAGAAGTGCGGGACCCGTGGACCGGGCCCCTTTGTATGATCACTGGTTGGACTTCCAGACACCGTGCTTGTTGCACAGTTCCCATGCCACGATGTTCTCGGCATCGGTCTTGAAGGTGGCCTCGGGCTTGTCACCGGGCTTGAGATACTCCCTCATCAGGATGCCATCGGCGCATATCTCGATGTAGACGATGTAGTGCTCATCGGTCATGGGATGGGGGTTGTCCTTCCCGACGACCACGGTGACGAGGTTCCCGTCCCTGGTGATATAGGGGACGTGCTTCTCCTTGGCCGCATCCTCGGTCTTCACCTCGGCGGCCTTCATGGGCTGTCCGCAACAGGACGGATTGCATCCCCCTTTGTAAAGGAGCTCGACGACTGTTCCGCATTTCTCGCAGACGAATTTCTGAGTCATAGTATCCTCGGGACGGTGATTCCCTCGGACCTCCTTTATAAGATTCGCCGTTTCACGGGATGTGTAACCTCCGTTATCATGTCCATCGGGTGACCGTCTCCACAATGTCCTTATGATACGCGCGCATTGGACGGGGCATGGACATCCCTGTGATCTTCGCGCAATCCGGCAGAGGCGACGAGATACGCTCCCTCACACTGCCGGAAGGCCGTTGCATACCATCATCGGATAGTGCGGATGTCCCGCTGAGCGAAGCCATCGCGGCACTCCCCCGCACCGAATCCAGACAACCGGTGGTCATCGCCGACTGGGGCAGCATAAGGTCCAGAAGGTTCGAGGAAGGGGTGGTCAAAGGGATGAAGGTCCGCGGAAGGGACATCTGGCTGATGATCTGGATAGAGGATGCGGACGACCTCATGGATGCGTTCAACACCGTTGCGGACACGGTCATGGCCCCGCTTCACGCCATATCCGGGGAGGAGGACCTGAAGGACATATGCTCGCTGTCGGACAGCGTGATCCCCACCGTGTTCTGCACTGGCGGGAGGGCCATGGGCATGGGCTCCCGGCGTTCCGACCTGACAGAGGTCGTTCCCGACCTTGTCGACATGGGATTCTACAGGATCTGCGTGGTCGACCCGGACGACTCGGTAGATGCAGAGACATGGGACATCATACGCGACATCTGCCCGTCGTGCATGCCGCTGGTTTCGGACCGGTCGATTGCCAAAGACTTCGCGGACGCGATCGTCCCCCTAAGGCTCCGATCCTTGCCCCTAGGAACCCCTCCACGGCATCCTGGACGCCTTCCGTGCCGACCCTGTCCGTCCCGGAGACCTCCAGATGGCCCAACCACTCCATCCCCAGCATGGCCGAGAACGCCTTGAAGATGGACACGGTGTGACGGAACTCCGGCCTGTCGCTCCCTCCGCACATCAACCCGACCATCTTGGAGGGATGGGGCATGTCCCTGACGAACCAATAGGGCTGGAAACGGTCCATGACGGTCTTGGTCATGGACGATGGACCGCTGAAATGGATAGGGGTAGCGAGGACAAGGATGTCCGCCCTCGAGAACTCATCGTATATCCTGGACATCCCGTCATCGAGGACGCACCGCCCATCGTGACGGCACCCTCCGCAATCACGGCAGTGCTATATCCCGTCCACTGGATCGAGCCTCGTGACGGTACACCCGTTCTCCTCCAGGAACGCTGCGGCGGACCTGCACATGGTATCCGTCACCCCGCCCTCGTGGGCGCTTCCGCAGATGATGAGTGCCCTCTGCATGACCCAGATATTGGTAATCAGCTTAATAACGCGTGTCCATATGGGTGAGCGAGAGCAATGAGTGATTTCAGCAAGGTCAAATCCGTCGAGATGCCCAGGGATGTGGTTGCCGGGCACGGCGTGATAGAACGGGTGCGGGACATCTGCCAGAATCTGCACCTCTCGGGATCCGGGACGATAATTACCGGCGGAAAGACCGCGGAGGTCGCCGGAAAGTACGTCAGGGACCTGATGACCGGATACGAGATGGACATGTGCAATGTCGGTGAGGCGACACTCGAGAATGCTAGGGCGGTGGAGGAGTGCGCCGAGGAAAGGGGGTCCTCGTTCATACTCGCCGTCGGTGGCGGGAGCAAGATCGACCTGGCGAAGGTCGTGTCGAACGATTTGCACATCCCGTTCATCTCCATACCGACCTCGGCGGCCCATGACGGGATCGCATCCAACAGAGCGTCCCTCAAATCGAAGGAGGGGTCCAGGTCCGTCTCGTCGGCATCCCCTCTCGCGGTCATCGCCGACACGGAGATCATCGCCAAGGCGCCCTACAGGCTGCTGGCGTCCGGATGTGCCGATGTCATCTCCAATCTCACTGCCCTCATGGACTGGGACTTCGCCCGCAGGCTCAAGGGCGAATCGTTCAGCAGGTCGGCGTTCTCGCTCTCCAAGCATTCGGCGGACGAGATAATAGACGGTTCCAACCTCATCAAGCCCAACCTCGAGGAGAGCGTATGGGTGGCGATAAAGCCCATCCTGATGTCTGGGATCTCCATGTGCATCGCGGGAAGCTCCAGACCCACGAGCGGCGCGGAGCACATGTTCTCCCACACACTAGACATGAGGTGTCCCGGCAAGGCGCTCCACGGGGAGCAGTGCGGGGTCGGGTCGATAATGACCATGTACCTTCACGGAGGTGACTGGGAGAGGATACGCGACGCGCTCGAGCAGATAGGCGCCCCCACGACCGCCAGACAGCTCGGGATACCCAGGGAGGAGATCGTCTACTCGCTGTCCCATGCGACCGAGATAAGGTCCGACCGCTTCACGATATTGGGCGACAACGGGATATCCGAGGATGTCGCGGAGAGGATAGCCGTCGCCACGGGGGTGATCTGATGGGGATCACTCTCATAGGGAAGGATGTCGCCGTTGTGGGCAACGAGTTCTACTACCTCGGAGCGCTGGAATCCTGTGAAGGATGCAGGTTGAAGAGCGTCTGCTTCAATCTCGAAGAGGGCACGAGGTACAGGGTGACGAACGTCAGGGGCCAGGAGCATGACTGTCCCGAACTGGACGACGAGAGGATCGTAGCCGTGGAGGTGGAGAAGGTCCCGTCGCCCGCGATCCTGCCCAAGAAGGGACTGCTGGAAGGCATCACGGTGACGTACGCGGAATCGAAATGCGACAACGTGGGCTGCAAGTACTGGCACCTGTGCCATCCGGTCGGAAAGCTGGAGGGCAAGAAATACTCCGTCGTCCGCATGGGCGAGGACGTCCCCTGTCCGAGGGACGAGAGGCTGTCCTTCGTGGACCTCCTCTGACCAATGGTTTCCACCCGGTCGGCCCAGCAGCTGGTCCGACCGGGATCCATCTCAGAACTTCTCGCCGGTGATGCGCTCGTACATGTCCACGTAGAGCTTGCTCACACGGTCGATTATGTCCTGGGGAAGGGCGGGTATGTCGGGTTCCGGCTGTCCGCTGTCCCTTGCGGCATAGAGCTCCGCATGATATCCGGTGTCACGGTAGTACTGGCGGACGAACTCCTTGGACAATTCGACGATGTTCCCCTTGGCATATTCCTCGGCGTCCCACCAGCGGTCCTCGTCCAGGGTCCCGAAGGTGTCGACGACCATGAGCTTCCTCTCCTTGTCGTAGGCGAACTCCTTCTTCCCGTCGCAGTGGATGAGTCCGCGCTTCCCGGCCTCGCGTGCGATGATCGCATCGATCCTCAGCACGGTGTCCTTGATCTCCTGGAACTCGGCGTCGGAGAGTCCGGCCATCTCCTTGGCCTCCTCGTCGGTGAGGTTCTCATCGTGCTCCTCCAGCTTGGTGGTGCACTCGATGAACGGCTTGGGGAGCTTCTCCCCGCGCTTGACCTCATGTCCGGCAGGGAAACCGAGGTCCTCGGGCTTGACCTTGCCGGACTTGAGCCTGTCCAGCATGGATCCTGCGGCATAGTACCTGCAGATGACCTCGAGGGGGATCAGATAGTTGGTGGTCTTCCCGTCGATCTTGCTGTAGTCGCGGATTATGTCCACCCTCTCGACCCTCATCCTGTCCTTGGAGGGCTCGCTGATGTAGTGGTTGCGGATGCCCTCCTCGGAGAGGAGGTTGAACCAGTACTTCGCGGTCCTGCAGAGGGTCTCCCCCTTATGGGGGACCTTCGAGGGGATGATCTTGTCGAAGACGGAGATGTTGTCGGTGTACGCGAACTCCAGAGTGTCGGCGTCGACCTCGTAGACCTCCTTGACCTTCCCGGTCATGATGTGCTTCATGAGACGTGCGATATCTCGGTCGGATTTATACACATTCTCTCCGACGATGGAGCGATGCTACAGGGATGACCGTCACGGCAGCATCCCGTCAGACATGTGTCGAAAAACGCATAGGTCGGGACAGGTCAGCTCCCGCACCTCTCGCACGAGGAATTCGAAGAGATCTCCGTGGATCCGATGCTCCAATCCTGCATGTCGACCGTGATGAGTCTGCCCCTGGCCTTGGACGGGAGACCCGCGATGAGACGGATGGCCTCCGTCGCCTGGATCCCGGCGATCACGGACACGGTCGATCCCATGTTCGGAGGGTTCTCCGCATCCTTCAGTGTGCCGATCATGCATCTGAGGCATGGGGTCTCCCCGGGTACGCACACCGTGACCTGCCCATGGTTGCCTGTGACGCCCGCATGGACGAGCGGAACGCCGTTCTCCGCACACCAGTCGCCCAGAGCCAGCCTCGACTCTATGTTGTCGAGACAGTCCAGAACGACCGTGCAGCCGGAGAACATCGCGGCGGACTCGTATGTGACGGGTTCGGCATGGGCATCCGCCATGGACGAATAGTTCAGAGCGAGTGCCCATTCAGCGGATATGGCGCACTTGGGACGAAGGTCCCCGGCGGAGTAGATGAACTGACGGTTGAGATTGCTGATATCGGGAACGTCCGGGTCGCAGAGGACGAAATCCATGACCCCGGCCTCGACCAGACATGTCAGAGCGTTCACGCCGAGTCCGCCGCATCCTGCGATGCCGACCCTGGCACCCATAAGCCTAGCCTGTCCCTCCTCGCCCACGATGGGCATCTGCCTCTCATATCTGCCGTTCATAGTCTACCCTCGGACATCTCTAACATCATTGTCAGCGCGGTCGAGACCGTCTGTCTCCTGACTGAGGCACGGTCCCCCTCGAACAGGTTTCTGGACACCACGATGCGTGGGCCGTCCGTCACTGCGACGTATACAAGCCCCACGGGCTTCCCCGGTGTGGCCCCGCCGGGCCCTGCGATGCCCGTGACGGCGATCGCGTGATCGGCCCCGTACAGCTCCGTCGCGCCACGCGCCATCTCGCGGACCGTCTCCTCGCTCACGGCCCCATGGGACATCAGGGTGTCGTGGGACACTCCCAGGACCTTCTCCTTGGCATCGTTGCTGTATGTCACGGCACTTCCGAGAAAGAACTCGGACGCTCCGGGAACATCGGTCAGGGCAGCGCCGATGAGCCCCCCTGTGCAGGATTCGGCACAGGCTAGGGTCGTTCCGCGGGACATCAGGGATCCGGCGAGTCTCTCCGCCTCAGATGGGGGCATTGTTCCCCCCGTCCGCGGCCCTCATCCTACCGACGCCGTCGATCGCATCTATCACACGGGCGGCCGCATCCGGCACGAGCGACCTCCAATCCTCCCCGCTGATCATCCTCCTGCGGATCTCGGTCCCGGAGTAGTACTCGCGGTTGTAGAGGGGGGAGTCCCTTACCTCGTAACCGGACTCCTCGAACAGTCTGCGGGTCATGGGGTTGTTGGTGTACACGCATCTGAACGGCGGGCACATCGACTCAACGTGAGCGACCCACACCGAGTAGCGGTTCAGGTCCTCCACGGGAACGATCGAGTAGTTGGTTATCCCGGCCTCGACGAGGGCGCGGTCGATCATCAGGTAGCGCTCGCCGGCCGTGAACGGATTGGACTGATGATGGGAGTACTGCGCGCTCCCGATCCCCACGATGAGGTGGTCGGACTCGGATGCGCATTTGGACAACACCTCCATGTGACCGAGGTGAAGCGGCTGGAAACGTCCGATGACAAGGGAATATCCCGCATACTCGTCCTTCATCGGGTGTCCCAACAATCAGGACCTTATTTAATTATTGAGAAAGGGAAAAGGGGCACTGGGCCCCGTTTGCCGTCACTGGGGTGACGGTGAGCCGGCAACGGGGGTCTCGACCGGATCGTTCTCGGCCTGCACGGCAGGCTCGGGGACGATCTCCACCTCCACGGGCTCCTTCGGAGCCTCCGCAGGAGGCTCGGTGCGATAGACGTGGTACTGAGGGGGAGGCTCGATCTTGTGTGCCGAAGACTTCCCGTCAGCCGTCAACGGCAGGAGCTTCTCCAGGTACTGCTCCTTCATCGGACAGTCGACGAAGGCGTACTCGAAGACGTCACGGAGGTTCTCCACCGTGTAGATGTCCATCATATCGTAGTACTTCCTGTCGATCATGACGTCCTTCGCATTGTCCTTGGGTATGAGGGCGATCTTTATCCCCGCCTCTGCGGCCGCCTCGAGCTTCGCGGTTACCCCGCCGATGGGCAGCACCTTTCCCCTGACGTTCAGGGAACCGGTCATCGCCAGGTCCTGACGGATCGGGATGTTCTCGAGGGCCGAGATTATGACGGTCGCCATGGTTATGGACGCACTGTCCCCGTCGACCCCGTTGTATGCCCCTACATACTGCAGGTGGATGTCCGAGTCGTTCAGGTTGGTCAGCGTGTACTTCTTGATGACCGCGGAAATGTTGTCCACGGCCTCCTTCGCTATGTTCCCGAGCTGGCCTGTGGCCACGATGCGTCCGGCCCTCCTCGTCTGGGCAGGCGCCACCTCCGCGGCCAGGGGCATGACCATGCCGGACATCTCGGAGGTGTTGTTGCTGTTCGAGAGGACGGCGAGACCGTTGATCAGACCTACGGCCTCCCCAGTGTTCCTGAACTGCTCGTACCTCTTCATCCCGGCGATGTTCTCGTCCGCGATCTGCTGCTCGAGGCTGCGCGAGATGCGCCTGGCGTCCATGACGTCCTGGGCGGTGGTGACCTTGGAGTTCCTCCTGGTCGCTATGTCCCCAGAGATACGGACCAGACCTCCGAGCTCCCTCATCCTGAGCGTGAGCTCGCCCTTCCTGCCGGAACGGCGCTGGGCCTCCCTGAGGATCTCTGCGACGGCATACTTGTCGAAGTGGGGGATCTTCCCGTCCTTCCTGACCTCCTGGGCGACGAAACGGGTGATGTTCTCACGGTTCTCGTCGTTGTCGGGCATGGTGCTCTTCATGAACACCTCGTACCCGTACCCGCGTATCCTGGACCTCAGCGCAGGGTGCATCCCCTGGAGCGCATCGAGGTTCCCGGCGCAGACCATGACGAAGTCGCAGGGGACCGCCTCGGACTTGACGAGCGCTCCGGAAGAGCGCTCCGACTGTCCGGTGATCGCCATCTTCTTCTCCTGCATCGCCGTCAGGAGCGCCTGCTGGGACTCCATCCTCAGCATGTTGATCTCATCGATGTACAGGACGCCCTTGTTGGCCTTGTGTATGGCCCCGGGCTCGATCCTGTCATGGGACGGGGTCTCGAGACCCCCGGACTGGAACGGGTCGTGCCTGACATCGCCCAGGAGGGCCCCGGCATGCGTACCCGTGGCGTCCACGAACGGAGGCAGGTCCCCCGGATCGTGTCCAACAAGCAACTTGGGGACGATGGCGGTCTCGTTCCTCGGCTGGTTCGGCGTACGGAACAGCATGAGGACCAGGAACGCCCCCATCACCGCTATGAGCGCGATGGTGAAGTTGTTCATCAGGATGGCAGCGAATATACCGATCATGACCAATCCGAGACAGACGTAGATGTACATCGAATTGCGCTGGTTCTTCTGCGCCGCGGCGGCCGCCTTCTGCTCCGCCACGACCGCCTTTCCCTTGCCTGCGGGGAAGACCCTGATCCTGGGCTCGTTGAAATCCTCCGGATTGTGATATGCGACGATATCCTGGAGATCCTCCTTGGGAAGGTACTCGACCATGGAGTTCGCCAGCATCGACTTCCCTGTTCCAGGCTCCCCGATGAGCATGACATGCCTCTTCTGATAGGCGGCCTTCCTCATCACCTCTACCGCCTCTTCCTGACCGATGACACGGTCGGCCATCAGTGCGGGGATCTCTATCTCCTCGGTGGTGGCGAACGTCTGCTCCTCGGCCCATTCCTCGACGGACTTAGTTGATACCTTGCCGTCTTTGGCCTCTGTATCAGTCATGCATTACCTCCATCATACCTCTGTTTGAACTTGTATTTATAGTCATCTATGAATCCTGCGATTCACACGTTCCCTGTGCGGATCGCGTAGATGAATGCGCCTGCCAGGACGACCCCGATTATGACCATGAAGATCTGGGAGCCGTACTTCTCCAGTATCGTGGAATCATCCGGCCATGACACCCCCTCCGATTCCAGCACGGGGGTGCTGAGGGAGTTCGCCGCGGACATGTCGAGATCGGCGTTGTGCGATGCCCCGAAACGGGTGAAGCTGTCCTGACCCGGGACGACGACCTTCGAAGTGAAACCCACCATGAGGCAGTTCCTCGCCTCACTGGAGTTCCACGAGCAGTCCACAGCGTACCACTTGTCCTCGTCGAACACCATGTTCCAGTACCCGACGGCGGTGTTGGCGTCCATGTCCTTTAGGACGGAACCCCTCACGGTCTGGGCGTCCACACCGTTCGCCGCACACATGCACGTGAATGCCGCGGCGATGCCTGCCGACGTCGACTTCCCGGTCACGAGCGCATCGTAGATGTTGCCGACCTTGCCTTCCTCCTCATCGACCTTCGACACGCCCCTGAGGACATCGTTGATCGCGGAGACCTTGTCCATGACCGAGCCTTCGAATGACCTCATCTTATCCCTGACCGAGGTTATCGCATCGAGGGTCTCGTTCTTCTCGGTGGAGGGATCGTCCTTGAAGGCCTCGGGCACATTGAGCTGGAAGCTCACCGCCGAGACCGTGTAGTAGGTGACGGACGTCCCCTCGGAGGTCAGTGCGACCTGTTCGACGACCTTGTCCACGACAGCTCCCGTGACAGGATAATCCCACAACCAGATGTAGGAAGGGTCCGTGTAGTACAGCGCCGCGAGAGCGTCGTTCACCATACCGATCGCGTATTCTCCCGCCTCGGCCTTCCCGGCCTCGGTGCTCTCGAACAGGACCGGCGTCCTCACATCGTACGAAACGGTCACCGTGTCCGTGGGGCTCCCCTCCGCCTTGGAAAGTTCGGTGACTATGGTGTCGTACAGGCCCTTTCCGTTGGAGTCCAGCTGCGACTCGTAGTCCCCGGCCACGGCCGACCCCGCATCAACATCGATGACGGGGACCATGATCATCGCGACCGTGACAATTGCCAGAAGCGACAGAAGTTTCGTACTCATCCTGTCCCCCATGTGGGAGGTTCTTTTAAAGATGCGCGTGGGATGGTTCGGTAGATAGATAACCGTGACCATGGTTCCAGAACGCATGAGGGTCGACGAGTTGGACATTCCCGACAGGCTTGCGGACCTCCTTATGTCCGCGGGGTTCAGGGAACTCCATCCTCCTCAGGCGAGGGCCATCCCGGTGGCCCTGGAAGGGAGGAACCTCGTCGCCGCCATACCCACTGCCAGCGGGAAGTCCCTGATCGGGATAGTCCCTGCCCTGAAGATGCTCTCGGAGAAGGCGGGGAAGGTCCTCTACATAGTCCCCCTGAAGGCACTGGCCTCGGAGAAGAGGGACGACTTCGAACGCTTCGCCGACGAGCTCGGGTTCAAGGTCCATATGAGCACCGGCGATCTTGACAGCGACGACCGCGGGATGGGCGATGCGGACGTCGTGGTGGCCACGTCCGAGAAGACGGACTCCCTGATCAGACACGGCAGCAGCTGGATCGACGATGTCCGCCTGGTCATAGCCGACGAGATCCACATGATCCACGATCCTGGGAGAGGGCCCACCCTGGAGGTCGCCCTGACGAAGCTCGTCCGTAAGATCCCGGACATGCAGGTCATAGCGCTTTCCGCGACCATATCCAACGCCATGGACCTGGCCAACTGGCTCAATGCCGAGCTCATCAAGGACACATGGCGCCCGGTACCCCTAAGGGAAGGGGTGTTCTTCGACTGGGAGATAGGCTTCGACGACGGCTCCGTCATAGACGTCCCGGAACGCAAGGATGCGATCGACGCACTCGTGCTCCAGACCGTGAAAGCTGGGGGCCAGGCCCTCGTCTTCGTCAATTCCAGAAGGTCCACCGAGGCCGTGGCCTCCCGCATAGCGGAGATAATGCCGAAAGGGGAGTCCGAGCTGACCCCTGCGGAGAGGGTGATCCTCGAAGGGGAGTCGGAGACGACCGAGATGGGGAAGAGGCTTGCGGAATGCTCCCTCAAAGGCGCGGCGTTCCACAACGCCGGCCTCACGTACAGACAGCGCAGGGTCGTGGAGGACGGGTTCAAATCCGGGAAGATCAAATGCATAGTCGCCACACCGACGCTGGCCGCAGGGATCAACCTGCCTGCCAGGAGGGTCATCGTCCGTGACACCACACGGTTCGAGATGGGCGGTAACGTCCCCATCTCCGTGATGGAGGTCAAGCAGATGTGCGGTCGCGCCGGAAGGCCGGGATACGACCCGTACGGCGAGGCCGTGCTGGTTGCGAGGAACGCCATGGACGCGGACCACCTGAAGACAGACTACGTCGAGCATGAGACCGAGAGGGTCACGTCCAAGCTGTTCTCCGGGAACGTCGTGAGGACCCACATCCTGGGCATCCTTGCGACCGGTGACGCGGATTCCGAGGACACGCTGATCGAGTTCATGCGCGGAACGTTCTTCGGGGCCACTTCGCAGATGTTCGGCATAGAGGAGGTCGTGGAGAGGAACGTGGACTTCCTGGAGAAGGAGGAGATGGTCAGGAGGAACGGGGACCTGATAGAGGTCCTCCCCTTCGGGAAGAGGGTGTCCGACCTCTACATCGACCCGGTCTCCGCATCCATCCTCAAGACCGCCGTCCTCAACATGAGGGACGACACCGACGACCTCCAGACACTCATCGCAGCCTCGATGACCCCGGACGTCATGGGCATGTATCCCAAGAAATGCGATGCGGACAGGCTGAAGGACGTTGAGAGCGAGTACGAGGACGACCTGCTTGTCGATCCCGGGGAGCTGGAGGACTATGCGTACGACTTCTTCAGGAGCGACCTGAAGGTCGCACTCCTTGTGAAGGATTGGATCGACGAGGTCCCCGAGGAGACGATGACCGCCAGTATGGGCATAGGCCCGGGGGACATCCGCAGCAAGGTCGACATGATGGACTGGATCGTGTACGCGATGGGCGAGATCGCGTACATCTTCAATCCGGACGCGATTCGCAGGATCAGGCCCCTCACCACCAGAGTGAGGTACGGCGTGAAGGAGGAGCTCATAGACCTCGTGTCCCTCCGCGGGATCGGGAGGAGCAGGGCCCGCACACTGTTCGACGCAGGCTATGCGACCAAGGCGGACATATCCTGTGCGGACATCGATGCGATGTCCAAGCTTCCGAAGATCGGAAAGGCCCTCGCCGAGAAGATCGTGAGACAGGCGGGCGGCTCGCATCGCACGGAGGCCCGTGCCGAACCTTCGGACGACGACCGGTTCCTGGACGAGATGGCCGCCGCGTACGGCGAGGAATCGGTCCAGACTCTGAATGCAGACAAAGGGAAGGTTGAAGAGACCGGCCCCAAACAGGCCAGTCTCTTCGATTTCTGATCACTCGGAGAGCGCCCTCTCGACGTCTGCCACCGAGTTCCCGCACTTTATGGGCGGGGCGCAGTTGTTGATTATGGTGTCCGGGTCCTTCAGACCGTTCCCGGTACAGATGCAGACCACACGCTCATCCCTGTCGATGATGCCCTCCGCGCGGAGCTTCCTGAGTCCCGCGACGGACGCTGCGGACGCAGGTTCGACACATACGCCCTCCTTCCTTCCGAGAAGCTGCTGGGCGCTGATGATCTCCGCATCCGTGACCGTGGTGGCGTATCCTCCGGTTGAGTAGATCGCCTTGAGCGCCTTCCTTCCGCTGATCGGGTTACCGATCCTTATCGCGGTGGCGACTGTCTCGGGATTCTCCTCGGGAACGAACGTCTCGGAGCTCTTGGCGAACGCCTGGGCGACGGGAGACGCTCCCTCCGCCTGGATACCCGTGAGCATGGGAACCTTGTCTATCCATCCGACCTCCTGGAGCTCGGTGATGGCCTTGTAGACGGCCCATATGTTGGCGGCGTTTCCGACAGGAAGGATGATCCTGTCGGGGACGTTGTACCTGAGCTGGTCCATGATCTCGAACAGGACGGACTTCTGTCCCTCGGGCCTGTAGGGGTTGATGGAGTTCAAAAGGTACAGCTTCCTCTCCTCGGACATCTTCCTCGCGAGTGCGAGGGCATCGTCGAAGTTCCCGTCGATGGACAGCACCTTGGCACCGAAGAACAGTGCCTGGGCGAGCTTTCCCATCGCGACCTTCCCGGAGGGGAGGAACACGGCACACTTCATCCCGGCCTTGGCCGCGTACGCGGCGAGGGCGGCGGAGGTGTTACCGGTGGAGGCGCATCCCACTACCTTGGCCCCGAGCTCGTTGGCACGGGACACACCTATGGTCATTCCGCGGTCCTTGAAGGACCCGGTGGGGTTCAATCCCTCGAACTTGACGAATGTGTTCTTCACTCCCACCTCGGCACCGAGCGCCGCGGTGGTGTACAGGGGGGTTCCGCCCTCCTGGATGGAGACCTTGTGCGCGGGGTCCACGGGCATGAACGGAGCGTATCTCCAGACGCCTATGGGTGTCGAGCGCAGGTCCTCGGGCTTCATCTCCTTGACGGGCTCCAGGTCCATCTTGACGGTCAGTAGACCGCCGCACCTGGGGCAGGTGTTCACGAAGGGGTCGTCGACCTCCTCTCCGCAATCCCAGCAGATTACTCTGTGTGCTGCCATGATCAGATCCTCCTGCAACCGGAGCCGGGCTCCGTGATCCAGGTATCGCACTTCATGTCGTGCTCGGCATACATCTTGACGATGCTCTCGGCAATGTGCTCGCCCTCATGGGAGCTCTTGTCGAAGAATGAGATTATACAGGGTCCGGACCCTCCGAGGAAGGATGCGATGGCACCCTTCGACATCGCGATCGACTCCGCCTCCTTGATGTAGGGGACGAGGACGGACCTCGCGGGCTCGGAGAACGCGTCCTTCACGGACCTGCCGATGAGTCCGAGGTCCCCGGTCATCATACCGTAGACCATGGTGGATGCGTTCCCGATGTGGAAGACCATGTCCTTCACCTTGACCTCCTTAGGCAGGATGGACCTGGCCTCCTTGGTGGGGACGAGGACGTCGGGCATCGCTATGACGATGCCGAGGCTCTCGGGGGGTTGGATGGTGATGACCTCGAACGGCTCGTAGGAACGGATGATGGTGAATCCTCCGAGGACGCAGGGTGCGACATTGTCGGCGTGGAAGCCTCCGGACGTGACGTCCTCGGCATGCGCCGCACAGAGGACGACCTCGGTGGGCGTGAGTCTCTCGCCGCACAGGATGTGCGCCACGTACGCCCCACCGGCCGCGGAGGCACCGGAAGAACCGATACCGCTGCACGGCCTGATCCCCTTCTTGATCCTCAGCTCGATGCCGAAGTCCGCCTCGCATCTGCGGAGCACCTCTGCCGCCGCGATCCCGACTGAGTTCTTCTCCGGGTCCGTGGGAATGCTCTCCGACCCGGGTCCGCTGACCTCGGATATGACGACCCCGGAGTCGATCTTCCTTCCCTCGATTATGTCGTAGGGTTCTTTCAAGGCGAGTCCGAAGACGTCGAAACCCGCTCCGATGTTGGAGGTGGTCGCCGGCGCCGCTATGCGAATCCATTCGTCGGTCATGATTTCTTCCAAACCCTCCGTACCCCGCGCACCACTTAAAGCTTTATTCGTGAGACGAGTTGGAGAGTGCATGCGCTTCCAGGTAGCTGGCATCAGAGGGGGTACGGATTTCGACACCATGGTGGAGCACTTCCAATCGCTCGGAGGGGACGTCATCCTGATGGACCCCGACATGGTGTGCGGGAGGGACCACGTCCTGTCCGCGGCCATGCACGGGGAGAGGGCGTTCAGGGAAGGGACCAACAGGTCTAACTCGCTCCTGACGGAGATCATCCTCTACGCCGCATGGGAGAGACAGATTGGAAAGGCCCTGGCCAAGATGAAACCGAAGGACGGCAGGGACGAGTATGTCGCACTGATCATCGATGTGGACGACCCCGAGTTCGGAAGCATAGGGGTGGAAAGGGACGACACCCTCTTGGAAGCCACCGAGTGGAAATGCGAGAAGCTAGACTTGAAGGACTGCTTCCTGTCCCCCGAGGACCAGGCGATCGAGAGAGTGGCCCTGCTGGAACTGCAGAAGATGTAATCTGGTACATTCAATTTCACTATATCTAACTGGTTATTTCTAGTAAAATTCCTACTTTTAACTTGTTATTTCTAGTAAAATTCCTACAAAATACAAGTTGTTAAATAACCATAAATCTACCATCAGACATAGACCGCAAGATGATGGACACCTTGCTCGCATGGAGGTCCGCTTCCTCGAAGAAAGAACTTGTGATAAGCGGAGCAAGACAGGTCGGCAAGACGTTCATCATCGATGAACTGGGAAATAACCATTGCAAACACTATCTGAAACTGGATTTTTCCACGAACTCCGATGCGAAGAAGATATTCGAAGACAACATCGATGCTGACAGCATATTCAGAAAACTGATGTTTCGTTTCCCGGATTTCAGAATCGAAAGGGGAGACAGCCTCCTGTTTCTCGATGAGATCCAACTGTGCCCGGACGCCAGATCCAGCATCAAACCGCTGGTTGTCGATGGCCGTGTGGACGTCATAGCCTCGGGTTCGCTCATCGGCACAATGGGTCTGAAACGCACTGACGAGAACGGGCTGTTCTGGGAAAGGGAGACATGGGACAACATCGAGATCGGAACAATCCAGGAGGATGGTCAAGACACCGTCATCATCAGAGAGAAAGATCCGGACGACCTCATCAGGGAGACCTTATCGGAAGGGAAGGGACGCATAACCCCTGTAGGGTCCGAACATGTCATCAGGATGTATCCTATGGATTTTGAGGAGTATCTGTGGGCACTCGGATTGTCCAGGGACCAGACCACACAGATCCGCAGACACATCTCCGAGAGAATGCCATTCGACGGATCCACACTGGATACACTGTTCACATACTACAGGCAGTATGTGATGATAGGCGGCATGCCGGAAGCTGTGAGGACCACCTTCGAGAACCGTTCGGACGGACTCTCATACATGGACATACAGAGGAACATCGTCAATGGATACAGAGAGGATGTTCTGAGGTATGCGCCCGAAAGGATACGCATCAGGACCCTGAAGTGTATGGAGGCCATCCCTCGGAGACTTGGACAGACGAAGAAGAAGTTCGTCTACAAGGACATAGAGAACAGGGAGAACACCGGATGGAGGGAGTACATGGACCCGATATCCTGGATAGACTCCGCAGGCATCGTGTCCCCATGCTGCAACCTGTCCGAGCCCGCGATGCCGCTGGACGGCCACACCTCCCGCGACTTCAAACTGTACATGGGCGACACGGGACTGCTGCTTGCCTGTATGGACAACGGCGTGCGGATGGCATTCTCCAACGGAGACCACTCCATCAACCGCGGGGGCATCACCGAGAACGCGGTGGCCAACATGATCGAGAGGTGCGGGTTGAACCTTTTCTATTTTGGAAGGAACAAAGTGCTCGAGAACAACACCACCGATCGGATAGAGGTTGATTTCATCGCCGATTTCGATGGGGCCATGGCCGCGATCGAAGTGAAGTCGGGGAACAGCCGCAGATCCAGTTCCCTGAACAAGCTGAGGACGGATCCCAGATACTCCGTGTATTACATATCCAGATTCATAAAGCTCGAACCCTCGAACATCCATGTGGACGAGAACGGGGTGGAGCATTATCCGCTATTCGCGGCCGCATTCATGGACTCCATGTTCACGCCCAGGGAACCGGAGTTCCAAAGGGATCTGCCGCTTGACCTGTGACCCTTTCGTTCAACCCGATTGACGGTCCGGGACGATCTCGAAGCCCCGTATGCCCGAGGAGAGGTTCCCCGATCTCACCTCGTAGTAGAACGTCTGTCCGGAGACGAGACCGTCTATCGTGACGAACCTGACGTTCGGCAACGGCCTGTACGTGGCGATGGGCACCTTCCTGCCGTTGAAGTCCATCATCAGGTCCACCACCGTGTTCTCCGGGTCGGCCCTCGGGAACACGATCATGGCGCGTCCGAGCTCGGAAACCACCTTCGTCTCCAGGTCGGACGGCGCCACGTTGCCGTCCCTTCCGTCCTCCCCCCTTATGAAATAGAGGATCACGTCCTCCTCTGCCCTGTCGCGCTCCGAGACGAAGGTGAAGAAATCCCGAACGGGTTGAGGGATCCTCTCGGTGTCGCCCGCATCGTACTGTTCCATGTACTTGTAGAAGGTCGGGCGGGAGATCCCCAGCTTCTCGGACACATATGATATCGAGCACGCGGCCTTTATCGCGTTCTGGATCGTCCTCTCGCTTTCTTCCATAAATATATCATTACTTCATAATATAAAAACTATTTGGTAATTTTTACAATAATTGTAAATTTTGAAACGTAGAATGTCTTAATTACTAGGTCTACAATACTTTGATTGTAAAGGGTGGGAAAATGAGATTCATCCACACGTCAGACCTTCATCTGGGAAAGAGGATCCATGGATACTCCATGCTGGAGGACCAGAGGCACATCCTCGGGAAGATCCTGGACACGATCGACACAGAACGGCCGGATGCGCTCCTCATCGCAGGGGACGTCTACGACAGGACGGTGCCGTCCGAGGACGCGGTTACGACATTCGGGGACTTCCTCACCGAGGCCAACAACAGAGGGTGCGAGATCTACATCATCGCGGGAAACCATGACTCCGGTGCCAGGCTGGACTTCTGCTGCTCCATCCTCGGCAGGAACGGCATCCACATAGCCGGGGCATTCGATGGGAAGATGGAGAAAGTCGAGACATCGGACGAGTTCGGGGAACTGAACGTCTGGCTCCTTCCCTACTTCAGGGTGTCGGAGGTCCGTGCGCTCTCGGGAGAGACCCTGGAATCATACACGGAGGCCATGAATTGGATCCTGAAGGAATCGGAAGTCGATCCGAAGGAGAGGAACGTCCTCGTGGCCCATCAGTTCTTCACGGGTGCATCGGGGGAGCTGATCCTGTCCGAATCCGAGGATCAGAGACATGAGGTCGGCGGGATACAGGACATCTCGGAGTCCTGCCTCGACGCCTTCGACTACGTGGCACTCGGACACCTCCACATCCCTCAGAAGGTGGTCAGGGAGACGGTCCGCTACTGCGGATCGCCCCTCAAGTACTCCAAGAGCGAATGCGACGAGGGCAAGAGCGTCACCGTGGTGGAGGTCAGAGGCAAGGGCGATGTCGTGATTGACACCGTGCCCCTCGTCCCCCTCAGGGACATGAGGGTCGTCAGAGGGAAGGTGGACGACATCCTGGATGCGGCGCCCGGGGACGTCTCCGAGAGACAGGACTACATATTCGCCGAAATCCCGGAACACAGCGGACGCATCGACGAGCTGCACGACGTGTACCCCAACCTGATGAGCGTAGAGGTCAGGAGGAGAGACGGAGCCGGGTCTCCCGGCGACGTGAACGAGCAGATCCTCGAGACAGAGACGCCCGTCCAGCTGTTCTCCCGTTTCTACAGGGAGATGACGGGCGAGGAACTGTCCCCGTATCAACTGGATGTTCTCCAGGGATGCATAGATCTGGAGCAGGAGGCGAGGGAATGAGGCCGATAAGCATCGAAATGGTGGCATTCGGCCCGTATGCGGAACGCACCTTCGTGGACTTCAGAGGCCTGGAGAAGGGCCTCTTCCTGATCACCGGCGACACCGGGACGGGGAAGACGATGATATTCGATGCCATGAGCTTCGCGCTGTACGGAGATACGAGCGGGGACCGCAGGGACTCCGACTCCCTCAGGAGCGACCTGACCGATGAGAAGCCCTATGTTGACCTCACGTTCGAGCACAAGGGAAGGAGGTACAGGATCAAGAGGACCCCCAGATACAGCAGGGTCACCAGGACCGGAAGCGAGACCTCTGTGAGCCCCACGGTCGAGCTGTACGAGGACAGCGACCTTGTCTGCAGCAAGCCGAAGGATGCCACCAGGATGGTATCCGAGATCATAGGGATGACTCTGGACCAATGGAGACAGATCTCCATGCTCGCCCAAGGGGAGTTCGTGAAGCTCCTGGACACCGACAGCGCGGAGCGCACCGAGATACTCAGGAAGCTGTTCGACACGAACCGCTTCAGGGCGATCCAGGAGAGGCTCGGCGAGATAGCGTCGGAGAAGTCCAGGGCCTACGAGGGCAGGAAGGAGGACATCGACAGGAGGATCGAGGAGTTCGAACTCCCCGAGGACATATCGATCGAGGGGTTGTCTAAACCGGAGATCATCGAGCTCGTGGAGGAGATCATCGAGGAGGATGCCGGGATCGTGACATCGTTCGAGAAGGAGAGGGCCCTCTGTGAGGACATGTACACCAAGGCCGTGAAGAACCACGCGAAGGGAGAGGACCTGGACAGGAAGTTCGTCGAGCTCGCCATGAGGACGGATGAGATCAGGAGGCTCGAATCCCGTAAGGAGGAGATGTCGAGACTGGCCGAGACCAGGGATGCCGCCAACAACATCGCCCCCATACTGACCGTCGAGGACTCCCTCAACAAGAGGGTCACGGACCTGGCAAGGGTCAGGGAGCAGCTATCGGAGACGGACGAGGCCTTGACAACCTCGAGGGTCGACCTGGAGAGACTTTCGGCCGAGAGGAAGGCGGCCGAGGACAGGTACGACGGGACCAGGACGCTGCTGGAGGAATGCGGCCGCATCGAGAGGTCGATGCCTCTGTACGAAGAGGTCCAGGAACTCTCTGCCGGGATAGATGGGAAAGTCGAATGCCTGAAGACCATGGATTCGGACGTCACAGCCCATGAGGTCACGTTCAAGGAGGCCTCCGAAAGACTCGAGGAATTCCAGGGAAAGGCCCGTGACGAATCATCCCTGGAATCCCAGATATGCATGATGCGCGAGGCCATCGAGAAAGATGACGCCACACTGTCATCCATCTCCGGGATGCGTGATGTGGCGAACAGATGCATCGAGGTCGAGAAGACGATTTCGACCAAGAGGGAGGAGTTCCTCAAGGCCGATGCCTCCGCCATGCACATAGCCACCGAACTGGAGGACAAGGAATCCGAGTTCCTGAGGTCCCAGGCCGGGATATTGGCATCATCCCTGGTCGAAGGGTCCCCCTGTCCGGTCTGCGGAGCGATACACCACCCTCAACCGGCATGCATACCTGATGAGGCTCCCACCGAGAAGACGGTGAAGGATCTCAAGAGGAAGAAGGAGAAGGCGGACAAAGAAAGGTCCGAGCTCGCCACCGAACTGTCGAAGCTGAACGGAAGCTTCGACGCGATGATCGATCAGATGTGTGCCATGACCGACATAGATGGAACTCCTCAGGAACATGCGGACGCAATCGACCGGATGTATTCCGCCGCAGAACATGCATCATCCGAGAGAAGGATCGCTCTCAATAGTCTCGTCAATGAGGCGAAGGCCAATAACGAACTCAAGGAACGTATGAAGGAACTCGATTCGATCAGGACCGAATCCCAGAGGAGGATCGAATCGCTCAAGAATGAGCGCGAGAAGCTGAACCTGTCCATCGCGTCCGAGAGTGCGAGAAGAGATACCGTATCGAAGTCCCTGGAATACCCCGACGCAGAGACCGCCAACAGGATGCTGGTCGAAAAGCGGGACATCATCCGGAAGGCGGAAGAGGATCTGAAGGAGATCACAGAGAGGCTCTCCTCCGAAGGGAAGCTGCTCGCAGGTCTGGAGGAGAAGAGCAACGGCCTCCTTTCGAGGATCTCGGAGATGGAGCCGGCCATCGAGCAGGACAGGGCCGAGATGGAGAGGCTCCTCGAGAAGAACGGGATCTCCGTGGAGAGGCTCCATGAGCTCGCAAAGCTCGACCTGTCCGCGATGAACGCCGCGATAGAGGAGTACGCCGGTCTGGTCAGGTCCTGCAGCGACAGGATCGCCGCACTGAAGGAGGAGATAGGGGACTCCGAGAGGCCCGACCTGGAGGCCCTGAGCGTCGAGGTCGATCATGCAAGGGAGAGGAAGCTGTCCGCCGAGAACAGGCTCGCGGAGTCCAGGACCAGACTTGACAGGAACAATGCTGCCATGGCCGATGTCAAGGGCCTCTGGGAGAATCTCGGGATATACGAGATGGAATGTACCGCCACCAAGGTGATGAGCGACGTCGCGAACGGCAGGCTGGTATCGTCCGAGAAGGTGCAGTTCGAGCAGTACATCCAGAAGACGTACTTCGACAACGTCCTGGAATACGCCAACAGGAGATTGTCCGTGATGACGGGCGACAGGTTCGAGCTCCGCAGACTGAGGGACACGAACAACAAGAAGTCTCAGAAGACGCTCGACATCGATGTCTTCGACAACTTCACCGGCAAGTCCCGCACGGTGAAGTCCCTGTCGGGCGGGGAGTCCTTCAAGGCCGCCCTTTCCCTCGCGCTGGGCCTCTCGGACTCCGTCCAGATGGGCTCCGGAGGGTCCAGGGTGGAGGCGCTGTTCATCGACGAGGGGTTCGGATCGCTGGACACGGACTCGCTACAGCAGGCCATAAGGGTGCTCGAGGACCTGACCGACGGGAACGTCATGGTCGGGGTGATCTCCCACGTCGACCTGCTGAGGGAGCGCATACCGAGGAAGATCATAGTCGAGCGCAAGAAGGACCACGGCAGCACCGTGAGGATCTCGACCGATTGATGGGAGAACCCGGGGACCTCCCCGGGGAAACCGTTTCCATTGTTCCGGCCCGGGACCTCTCCCGGGCCTCCGTCCTCACAGGGGGACGAACTTGTATCCGTAGTGGATGACACCGGCGGCGCCGTCGGCGTCCAGCTTGCGGAGGACCGCCCTGACGGGCATCCCGATCTCGATCTTCTCGAGGTCTACATCGACGAGCTGGGCCTCGATCATGACACCGTCGTCGGTCTTGACCATGGCGACGGCATAGGGCTTCAGCATGTTGTTGCAGTCGGGGGCCTCGTGGATGATGGAGTACGAGAACACGGTACCGGTCCTGCAGATGTCGTAATCGACGATCTTCCCTATGCTGGCCCTGCGGCACTTCGGACAGAAGGGCCTCGCGGGGAAGTAGATCGTCCCGCAGCACTCGCACTTCGTACCCTTCAGGTTGTACCTTCCGGGGATCTCCCTCCACTCCCTTGCGACGGATGACATCAGATCGCCTCCATGATGGTGACGGTGGCAGCGGAACCGATGCCTCCGGTGTTCTGGGCGAGACCGTACTTCGCATTGACGACCTGGCGCTTGTCCGCCCTGTTCCTCATCTGGTCGGCGATCTCCGCCACCTGCGCGACACCTGTCGCCCCGATGGGGTGTCCCCTCGCCTTGAGTCCTCCGGACGTGTTGATCGCGATCTTTC
Source organism: Candidatus Methanoprimaticola sp. MG2 (assembly GCF_047501175.1). Lineage (NCBI taxonomy): Archaea > Methanobacteriati > Thermoplasmatota > Thermoplasmata > Methanomassiliicoccales > Methanomethylophilaceae > Candidatus Methanoprimaticola > Candidatus Methanoprimaticola sp. MG2. Next base: position 263,203 of record NZ_JBEQWH010000001.1, on the reverse strand, counting down.
CGCCGAGCATGCACTGTCCGTCGAGGACGGCCTTGCCGGCCTCTCCCTTGGGGAAGAACCCGAGGTCCTGGAGCGCCATTATGCCGGACACGGTGTAGTTGTCGTGGACCTCCGCGACCTGGATGTCCTTCGCGGTGATCCCGACCTGCTGGTACGCCTGCTGGGCGGCCACCACCGTGGCCTGGTACGAGGTTATGTTCTCTCCCCTACTGAACAGGGCGAGGGAATCGCTGGCCTGTGTGACGGCGGAGACCTTAGCATAGCAGTCGGTGTGCTCCTTCGCCTTCTCCAGCGGACAGAGCACGACCGCGGCCGCACCGTCGGATATGGGTGCGCAGTCGAAGACGCCAAGAGGCTCCGCGACGGCCCCGGACCTGAGCACGGTGTCGAGCTTGATCTCCTTCCTGAACTGCGCGTTGGGGTTCAGCGCACCGTGATAGTGACTGTTGACCGCGAAGGATGCTATCTCCTCGCGAGTGGCGATGCCCTCGTGGATCATCCTGCGTGCGATCATCGCATGGAGTCCCGCGAAGGTGACCCCCATCTCGGCCTCCCACTCCGCATCGGCGGTTGCGTCGAGGACGGAGTTGATGGACGGGTCATCGAGGTCGGTCATCTTCTCCGCGCCTCCGACCACGACATAGTCGTTTATGCCGGATGCGACGGCCATGTACGCCTGCCTGAACGCGACCCCTCCGGATGCCCCTCCGGCCTCGACACGGATGGCGGGGACGTTCCTGGACGCCATCCCGGTGTAATCCGCGATAAGAGCGTCGATATGCTGCTGGTTGATGAAGCGACCGGCGGACATGTTCCCGATGTACATCGCATCGATCTCGTCCCCTCCGAGGTTGGCATCCTCGATGGCCTTCATGCCGGCCTCGATCCCGAGTGCCCTGAAGGACTTGTTCCAAAGCTCACCGAACTTGGTGACTCCCGTTCCGATAACAGCTACTTCCCTCATGGTATCACTCCGACATGACGATCTTTCCCTTGTACTTCGCATACGTTGCGTAATCCAGGTAGACGGGGTCCTGCATGATCTTCTCCAGGACGGGGGCGTTGTCCCTCTGGTAATCCTCGATGGCATCGGTGACCGTGATGTCGAACGAGTCGCTTCCGGCTCCGGACCCGTAGGAGGTCACGAAGATCCTGTCCCCGGGCTTGGCATGGTCGAGGACGTTGGCGAGCCCGAGCGGGACCGCGCCGCTGTACGTGTTCCCTATCTCCGGGGTGAGCAGTCCGAGCTCGATCTGCTCGGGGGCGAAGCCGAGCTGGGCGGCGACCCTGGTGGGGAACTTTCCGTTGGGCTGGTGGAACACCGCATAGGTGTAGTCCTCGGGCTTGGTGCCCATCGCATCGAACATCATCTTGGCGGCGGACGTTATGTGCCTGAAGTAGGCGGGCTCGCCGGTGAACCTCCCTCCGTGCAGGGGGTAGGGCTGTCCCTCCCTCCTCCAGAAATCGGGAGTGTCCGTCGTGAACGACAGGGTCTTGTTGATCTTCGCGATTATCTTCTCGGTCCCGATCAGATACGCCGCCCCTCCTGCGGATGCGGAGTACTCGAGCGCGTCCCCGGGAGCTCCCTGGGACGTGTCCGCGCCGATCGCGACGCCGTACTTCACCATGCCGGACCCCACGAGACCCATGCATGCCTGTATCCCTGCGGTCCCCGCCTTGCATGCGAACTCCATGTCCGCGGCAGTCATGGCGGGCGTGGCCTCGATGGCCTCCGCGACTATGGTCGACGTGGGCTTGACCGCATAGGGGTGCGATTCCGACCCCACGTATATCGCCCCGATGTCCTTCGGGTCCACCTCGGGCACACGGGCCATCATGAACCTGGCCGCCTCGGTGGCTATGGTCACGACGTCTTCATCGGGCGACGGGACGGACTTCTGATTGATGAACAGACCCTTCCCCATCGATTTCCCGTCAACTCCCCAGATCTTCCCGATCTCCTCGGGCTTGATCCTGTATCTCGGGACATACGCCCCGTAACTTACGATACCGACTTCCATCATATCCCCTCTTTGAGTGCTTCCATCCTTTTCACGAACTCCTCGACCGACAGGTCCGTCGTCACCAGAGGTATGCCCTCCAGCCTTGCCAACTTTATCGCCAGGGGATCGGTCATCTCCGGCTGGATGTAGATTATCATGGCAGGCGTCAACGGATGCGCGCGCACCGCGATCATCGGCGAGCGCCCGAAATGGACGTTCGTGAAGACGAGCGCCCTCTCCGTGTTGGACCCGTATATCTTGAGATAGTCGTCGGAACCGAGGCTGAGGATGGCCTTTATCGAGTCCACCACGGTGAAACCGAATATGGACTTCGCCAAGACCCTGTCGGGATTCAGGTTCTTCCCGTCGACCGCCTCTATGAAGGTGTCGACGGGGATCCCGCCTGCGAACTCCTCCATGGAGATTATGCAGTCCAGCTTGTATTCCGGGTTGTATCTGGAGATAACAGGAGATCCGTTCTGGATGTCGAGTTCTATGAACGCATCGATCATCTTCCGGATGACGTTGACCCCGGGAGACTTGCGTCTGCCGGACTCGTAATCGCTGATAACGGAGTGGGAGACGCCCATCGCCTCTGCCAGCTGATGCTGGGAGAGACCGAACTCCTCCCTCCATTTGCGGATGGTCTTTCCGGGATCTGGAGAGAGCGTGATCTCCCCGGCGATCTTCTGCTTGAACTCGTCCACCATTCAGGCTCTAGCATCACGAGTTGCTATATAACCGTGTCGAAGGCTGTTCTCGTCAATTGACGAACATATCTCACTCTAGCTCCCTTTTCAGGGTATCGACCACGGTACGGAGCACCTTGAGCCTCCCGTACTTCTTGTCCTCGGACTCCACGACGACCCACGGTGCGTACGGGGTGTTCGTGGACTCGATCATCGCGTCGACGTGGTCGGAATAGATGTCCCACTTCTCCCTGTTGCGCCAGTCCTCGTCCGTGATCTTCCACTGCTTGTACGGATTGTCCTGACGGGCCTTGAAGCGCGCGAGCTGCTCGTCATAGCTGATCTCCATCCAGAACTTGATCAGTATGCCTCCCGCGTAGCTTATGTGGCGTTCGAAGCTGCGTATCTCCTCGGCGGAGCGCTGGTACTCCTCATCGGTACAGAACCCCTCTATGGGCTCCACCATCATCCTGCCGTACCAGGAGCGGTCAAAGACCGTGATGTTCCCCTTCTTCGGCATGCTGTACGTGAACCTCCAGAGGTACGAATGGTCCTTCTCTATGCCGGACGGGGCGGCGGTGGTCCTGACGCGATAGCCGCGTGGGTTCAGGGCGCGAACCAGCCTCTTGATGCTCCCGCCCTTCCCTGCCGCGTCCCATCCCTCGAATACCAGGATCAGCGACCTATCGGACGCCGCGAGCCTCTCCTGTAGGAGTGCCAGTTCGATGCACAGCGCCTCCAGCTCGCCCTTGTAGCTCTTCGCGGTCAGGGTGAGGTCCTCGGACTTCCTGGGATTCGGATATAACGACTCGACCCTGGCACCGTCGACGTAGTTCCCGAACTCCATCACGTGCGTGACGCGGGATATGAATGTCTGGACCACGGAGGTCATGGTCATGTAGATGTCCTTGACGTCGATGATGTCCCAGGGCGACGAGACGCTGCCGGTCTTGGCTATCAGCGGCATCAGGAGCTTCTCGTTCCACTTCTTCCGGTCTATGTGGTCGTCGGTGAGGAACGTGCTGCTCTTCCTGGCCTTGGCCCCGAAGGCCTTCCCGAGGTTGTCCGTGGCCTCGTCGGACATGTTCAAGAAGAACTTCACCAGGATGATCCCGTTGTTCGTGAGGTACCTCTCCAGGGACTGGACGGTCTCTATGTTCCCGCTCACGTCCCCCTTGCCGTCGGCGACGTTGACCAGCCAAGAGAACCAGGACCTGTCGTATACCGTGATCACGCCCTTGGCGGGACCGCGGGCGATGTAGCTAAGGATCTCCCTGGGCGAGTCTATGTCCTCCGGGATGAAGTGGAAGTACGACATCCCCCTCGGGTCCAACAGGTTCATGAACTCGTTTATCACACGCCCCATGACGCGACCGCTGCGGCCCTCGAAGACCACCAGGATCTGCTTCCCTTCGTCGACTATCCTCCTCTGGAGGAATGTGAGCTGCTGTACGAGTTCGTCCGAGACGGCCGATGCCATGCTCCGCTATGGCGGAACGCATTAATTGAAGTATGCGGTCAGCGGACACGTGTTCGCCGAAATAGAGAGCGTTATGAGGGAATCCGGACGCAGGGTGAGGGAGAACCGCTCCTTCACCGTGACGACGAAGGGCTCCAGGGAGAACCTGGTGACCTCCGCCGACATAGAGAACGAGAGGTTCCTCAAGGACAGGTTGACGAAGATCGTCCCGGGGTCGGCATTCATGGGCGAGGAAGGGGACGAGGCATCCCTCCATGATTCGGAATGGACCTGGATCGTGGACCCCATAGACGGCACCGCGAACTTCTCCCGCGGCATACCCATGTGTGCGGTGTCGGTAGCGCTCTTCAAGGATGCAAAGCCGTACGCGGGGTTCGTCCTGAACCCCTTCACCGATACCCTGTACAGCGCCGTGAGGGGAGAGGGGGCCAAGAAAGACAGGGAGCCAATCCATGTGTCCGACAGGGGCTTCGGGGATTCCATCCTCAGCACCGCCTACTGCTGCTACACCAAGTCCCTGGCGGAGCCGTGCTTCAAGGTCAGCGAGATCCTCTATCCGGACATAAACGACATCCGTCGCATCGGCACCGCCGCCCTGGAGCTGTCGATGATGGCGGAGGGCGCAGGGGAGCTGTACTTCGAGATACGCCTGTCCCCCTGGGACCACGCCGCCGCCCTGACCATACTGGAGGAGGCGGGAGGATGCCACACAGGGATCGGCGGACCGGTCGTGTTCGATGGACCGAGCCCCGTCCTGGCCGCGAACTCCGAGGAGAACCTGGAGAGGCTGGCCGCGGTGGTCGACGAGGTGTTCGGCGGGAAGGTGCCCTATCGATACCGACGGGGCATGGGCAGAGTATTTCACGTTGCACGTCAATCCCCGGCACATGGTTCAGGAACAATGTACCGGCAACGGAGGAAAATGCTGCGGAGGGGACACCTTCGGGCAGATGTGCAGGGACATGGGAGACTATGCGCCCGATACGCTCAAGGCCATAAGGGAGCTCGACCCCGGCCTGATCGATACCATTCACGTCATGGATCGCGTCATGGTCACCGACGGGGCCCTGGACAAGAAGACGAAGAGGCTCATCGCGCTCTCCTGCGTGGCCGTCAGGATGTGCGAGGACTGCGTCTACGCACAGGCGAAGGTCGCGAAGAACTACGGTGCGACCAAGGAGGAGATCCTCGAGGCCATCAACGTCGCCGTCCTCACGGGCGGTGTACCCTGCTGGTCCACGGCGAAGAAGGGCATAGCCAAGCTCTTCGCGGAATGGGACGAATGAGCCGGTGAACCGGCTCCGTCCACTCTTTCCAGGATGACTGTCAGCGGATGTGTTGCGATCCATCGGCCTGAAGGATTGTCACAATCCCTGGTCCGACGTCATCCTGGATTCAATCTGCATCATTTGACTATCATAATGATGCGAACTATTACAGATGTTTTTACATTATAATTCCACCAAACTATCATGGGCCACATCTTCGACTGTTCTTTCCTCAAAGAGTCCTCGATGAAACCGGATATGGTGAACCGCTTGTCCAGGCTCGAAGCGTTCAATTCACGTGCATCCATGCTGAGAAACTTCGCAGGAAGCGTCGTGGAGAGCATGGAACGCATAGCCCTGCTGACTCGGTCGTTTCATCCAACGCGAGGGGATTGTGACCGCGGCCGAAAGAGCTACCACCCTAGTGTTCGACAACACCAGACCACAAGGTCATTCCGAATCGGAGATCTCAGGGTACGGGAGAGCACTTCAACACGTCCATGAGAATCATTCCACCATCATCCTCTCCGAGGAGACGATACTGGACATCTATGGAATCTTGATGTCGGATTCACTGGACATGGAGACCTCGTTCGAGACGAAGAGCAACATGGTGGTCGAAAGAGACAGCGACGGAACGATACCCCATCACAGTCTCTGTGTGCATTATGTGCCCCGACGAGTGAATGGCATATCTGGGGTGCACCTCCTACGAATGTCCTCGCCGATGTCCCTCTCCGACCTCATGCAAACGCGGATCCTGCAGCTCCCTGTAATACGGGATGTAGCGGGACATGAACCATACGCACGCTATCGCGATCACGGTCCCGACGACCGCCCCTGCCAGGACGTCGGTGGGCCAATGGACGTACAGGTACATCCTGGAGAATCCCACGACACATGCGAAGCACAGGGCCAGTATGCCCGCCTTCCTCCAGTAGATGAATATGGCGACCGATGCGGCGAACGCATAGGACGTGTGTCCGGACGGGAACGAGAACGATGTGGGCGCATCGACGATCAAGGGGAAATCCACGATCTCGAACGGCCTGATGCGGCCGATCAGAGGCTTCATGACGACGTCCACGACTATGAAGGTCACGAATATGGAGACTATGACCGCGACCCCCGCCTTCCTGTAGCGGTCCGAGCACGTGAGCAGGAAGGCCAGAACGAACCAGACGGCCGCATACGTCGTGACGAAGGATACCGCCTTCATCGGGGTGTCCAGGAACGGCGATGCCCCCTGGATCCAGTCCAAGATGTCCAGCTCGATCATCGTGCCAGGAGATTGTCGGCCCTGCTATAAACGGTTCGGACGGTCGCTCGGACGACGCCTACCATTATAACCGCACAGGCCGATTGTCAGGCATGGACAAAGAGCCGGACGGATGCCTGATATGCCACTCCCCGATAGTGTACGGGGATTCCGTCGAGATGAGATGCTGCATATGCGGAGAGACCTTCGAATCCAATGCCAGATGCGCCATGGGACACTATGTCTGCGACAGGTGCCACTCATCCGGTTCCACGGTCAGCATCCGCGACATATGCCTCGCATCCACCGAGACGGACCCGATCGCCATAGCGCAGAGGTGCATGATGATACCGAGCGTCCACATGCACGGCCCGGAGCACCACGTCCTGGTCGGTTCGGCGATCCTGGCGGCGTGCCGCAACTCCGGTTACGACATAGACCTGCCCGCCGCCCTCGAGGAGATGCACAAGCGCGGATCGGTCGTCCCGGGATCCATATGCGGGAACTGGGGGTGCTGCGGGGCCGCGGTGAGCAGCGGAACCGCCTGCAGCATAATCCTGAAGTCCACACCCCTGTCCGAGGACGTGTGGGGAATGTGCATCAAGCTCACCGGGAGATGCCTCCAGGAGATAGGGGAGATCGGCGGACCGAGGTGCTGCAAACGCGATTCGTTCACCGCCGTCAGGGTAGTCTCGGAGTACTTCAGGGAGAACCTGGGCATAGACATACCCGTGAAGGGGCCTGTGCTCTGCGACTTCCACAACAGGAATCCGCAGTGCAAGGGCACCGACTGTCCCTACTTCCGCGGTGCATGACGGCCGCCCGCCCGCGTGCGCACCATTAATAATAATGTGCGACTAGCCGAGGGCGGAGATTTACCCATGTCGGGAATCGGAGATTGCACCAGGACCATCGCCACTGAAGAGGGCGACCTGACAGTATACAGCCTCAGGGAGCTGGAGAAGCAGGGCGTCATCAAAGACCTCTCGAAAATGCCCTACTCGATCAAGATCATCGTCGAGAACATGCTCAGGCGCAGGGACGGGGAGGTCGTCACCGATGACGACATACGCACCGCCGCATCCTGGAGTCCCGAGGGCAACGACGGGGAGGACATCCCCTGGATGCCCGCCAGGGTCCTGCTGCAGGACCTCACCGGAGGGGCGGCCGTCACTGACCTTGCGTCCATGAGAGAGGCCGTCGCGGGGATGGGCAAGGATCCCGAGCTCATCAACCCCCTCGTCCCCGTGGACCTGGTCATCGACCATTCCCTCATCACGGACTACGCGGGAAGGGACGATGCCCAGGAGCTCAACGAGAAGCTCGACTTCGAGAGGAACAGCGAGAGGTACGCCCTGTTCAAATGGGCGCAGGAGTCCCTCGACAACTTCCGTGCGGTCCCCTCCGGGAACGGCATCTGCCACCAGGTCAACCTGGAGTACCTCTCCCCGCTCGTCCATGTCGTGGAGAAGGACGGCAGGACCATCGCATACCCCGACTCCTGCTTCGGGACCGACTCCCACACCACCCAGATCGACGGTCTCGGAGTGGCCGGATGGGGGGTCGGGGGAATCGAGGCGGAGGCGGTCATGGTCGGACAGCCCAGCTACATGCCCCTGCCCGACGTCATAGGATTCAGGCTCACAGGGAAGCTCAAGGAGGGCGTGAACGCCACCGACCTGGTGCTGACCGTCGTCAGCATGCTCAGGAAGAAGGGCGTCGTCGGGAAGTTCGTCGAGTTCTACGGTCCCGGATACCAGAGCCTCCCCCTCCCGGACAGGTCCACCATCGCCAACATGGCCCCCGAGTACGGGGCCACCATGGGCTACTGCCCCGTGGACGAGAAGACGATGGAGTACCTCAGACTCACCGGAAGGGACGAGAGACACATCGATGCGGTCGAGAAGTACATGAAAGAGCAGACGATGTGGTACACGGCCGAGCCGGAGTACACCGACACCCTGGAGCTCGACCTCGGGACCGTCGTGCCGTGCCTCGCTGGACACAAGAGGCCCCAGGACCTCATCCCCATGAGCGGGATGAAGGAGAGCTTCGCGGAGACGCTGGACACGCTCGGAGTGAAGGAGCAGAGGAAGCCCGTCGCGGGGACCCTCGGCGACGGGTCGCTCGTCATCGCGTCCATCACGTCATGCACCAACACCGCCAACCCCTCCGTCATGATCGCGGCCGGACTGGTGGCCAAGAAGGCGTACGACCTCGGACTCACCAAATGCCCCCATGTGAAGACCTCCCTCTCCCCCGGATCGAAGGCGGTCACGCAGTACCTGCAGAACACCGGACTCCTGGTCTACCTGCAGAAGATGGGGTTCCAGGTCTGCGGATACGGGTGCATGACCTGCATCGGGAACAGCGGACCCCTCTCGGACGAGGTCTCCAACTCCATCAAGGCCAACGACCTGGTGGTCGCGGCCATGGCATCCAGCAACAGGAACTTCGAGGGACGCATCCACCCCCTCGTCAAGGCCAACTACCTGGCATCGCCCCCTCTGGTCGTCGCATACTCCATCGCCGGGAGGGTCGACATCGACCTCGACAGGGAGCCCCTGGCGGTCGTCGACGGGAAGGAGGTGTTCCTCAGGGACGTCTGGCCCTCCGACTGGGAGGTCCAGCAGCTCATCGACCAGTTCGTCACCCGTGCGGTCTACGTCTCGAAGTACAAGGACATCTTCAAGGGCTCCGCGAGATGGGATGCCGTCCCCTGCGAGAAGTCCCCCCTGTTCAAGTGGGACGAGGACTCCACGTACATACGCAACCCCCCGTTCTTCGACGACATCGACGAGGAGCCCGAGATCAGGAACATCGTCAGGGCGAGATGCCTCGCGAAGCTCGGCGACTCCATCACCACCGACCACATATCCCCCGCCGGGTCCTTCGCGGAGGGCACAGATGCGGGCAGGTACCTCAAGTCCAAGGGCGTCGCGCCCGCTGAGTTCAACTCGTACGGGTCCCGCAGGGCCAACCACGAGGTCATGGTCCGCGGGACATTCGCAAACGTGAGACTCAAGAACATCCTGGTCCCCGGGTCCGAGGGAAGCTGCTCCGTGTATCAGCCGGACGGGACCGTCGACACGATCTTCGAGACCTCCAGGAGGTACGAGGAGGACATGACGCCCCTGATCGTCCTCGCCGGGAAGGAGTACGGGACTGGGAGCTCCAGGGACTGGGCCGCCAAGGGCCCCCTCCTCCTCGGGGTGAAAGCGGTCATCGCGGAGTCCTTCGAGAGGATCCACAGGTCCAACCTGGTCGGCATGGGCATAGTCCCCCTCCAGTTCCTCCCCGGGCAGACCTCCGAGACCCTCGGGCTCACCGGAAAGGAGACCTTCGACATCGACCTCACCGACCTCGAGCCCAAGTGCACCGTGCGCGTCACCGCGTACAGGGACGGCCAGAAGCTCGAGTTCGACACCCTGTGCCGCGTGGACGTGCCCGCCGAGGTGGACTACATCGCGAACGGCGGGATCCTCCAGTACGTGCTCAGGCGCATGGCCGAGTGAGCCAAACGGGGCCGCGGCCCCATTCCCCCGCACGGCGGGGGGTTCTCCCACATCCCGTCGGTCATAGGCGGACGTACGAACCGTCCCTGACGGAAACCTTTAAGGTACAATCCGAATAGCTGGGCTTCCGTCGAATGGACTTCGGGTGACGGGCATGGATGACGCTACGATAATCACGGTTTACATGCTCGCCCTGTTGCTGCCGGCAATCGCCGGGATCGCCGTGGGACTCTCCGGGAGGAAAGGAGCCGGGAACTGCTCCGTGATCCTCTGCGTCGTGTCCTGCATCGCTGGGATCCTCTGCCTGCCGGTATGGTCCATAGTACCTGATTTCACTGCGACGTTCCCGCTGGGATCGTACCTGGGCGACTACTCCGTCCGCGTCGACGAGCTGTCCGCCATATTCGTGACCGTGTCATCCGCCGTGTTCCTCATGGTCATCGTCCACATGTCGCACTCCGGACATCCGTACAGGCCGTCCTACAGCGCATTGGCCTGCGCGCTGTTCGTCTCATGCGCCCTGTGCATGATGGCGGATTCCGTCGTACTGCTCCTGGTGTCATGGGAGATCGTGTCCATGGTGACTTTCCTGATGGCGGAGTCGAAAAGGGAGTCCTCCAGGTGGAGGTTCTTCGCCATCACCCACATCGGCGGCCTCATCCTGATGGCGTGCTTCGGGTACATGTGGCACGTCACCGGCACGGGCGACATCGGGGAATGGAGCGGCATCGGGAGCATCATAGGCCCCGGCGCATCCATGACCCTCATATTCCTTCTGTTCATCGGGTTCGGCACGAAGCTCGGGATGGTTCCGTTCCATGCCTGGATACCCGACATGTACGCGGATTCCCCCACTCACACCACCGCGCTCCTCACCACGGTCTGCTCCAATGCGGCCGTGCTCATACTGTTCAAATCGGTGTTCTCCTGGATCGGCCCCGATGACGGGGCCTCCGGGATCGGCATCGCGATCTGCGTCCTGGCGGCCGTCACGGCGCTGTGGGGTGCGATGAAGTCCACCGTGCAGACGGAGCCGAAGAGGATCCTGTCGTACTCCAGCCTGGAGAACATGTCCTTGGTGACCATGTGCCTGTCCCTGGGGCTCGTGTTCATCGGATCGGGCCTCGAGGACCTCCAAGCACTTGTGATCATGGCGGCCCTGCTACACACCCTGAACCATTCGGTGTTCAAGTCCCTGATGATGCTAACCGTCGATTCGATAGAGGACGTCACCGGCGAGTCGAAGATCGACCGCTTCGGGGGGATCGCATGCGCCCTCCCGTCGCTGTCCGTCGTGGCCCTCGTCGGGACCATGTCCCTTGCGGCGATACCCCCTATGAACGGGTTCGTCAGCGAATGGCTGATGCTCCAGTCCCTTCTGGGGACGGACGCGATAGCGTCCGACATGCGCGTGGCCATGCCCCTCCTGGTCGCCCTGATCGGCGTCTGCGGGATGATAGTGGCCACATCCTACGCAAGACTGTATTCCTTCATATTCCTGGGACGTCCCAGGTCCGAGGGTGCCAGGAACCCCAGGCCTATGAGGAAGGGGTCGCTCCTGCCGCTGGCGGTCCTGGGAGCCATGTGCATAGGGATGGGGCTGTTCTCGTTCCCCCTGATGGACGGGATGGCGGACGGCGCGTCGGAGCTCATAGGCTCCCCGTTCGACTACCGCGACGGGATGTCCGGGACCCTGGAGCCTCTGACCGTCGGGATCCTGCTCGTCGGATGCGTGATCGTGATGTTCGCCGCCACCCGCATATTCAGGAAGGGCAGGGAGACCTACGATACCTGGGGATGCGGCGGGACACTCGACGAGAACATGCAGTACTCGTCCGAGGGATTCTCACAGCCGATCGTGAAGGTGTTCCACCCTCTGTACCGCGACGTGTCGGAGAAGAAGGGCGACAGCTACCACACCCGGTTCGACGAGCCGTTCCTGAACTACCTGTACAAGCCTGTCGGCTCGCTCGTATCATACGTCTCCAGACAGGTCACCAGGCTGCAGACCGGGAACATACAGACATACCTGGGATACATCCTGGCGACCCTCGTCGTCGCGCTCCTGGCGGTGAGGCTCCTATGATCGCGGAGGTCGTGCTGGAGCTCGTGCAGGCGGTCGTCCTGATCGCCATCGCCCCGCTCATGTCGGGGATCGTATCGAAGTTCAAGGCCCTCATGCAGAGGAGGGTGGGCGCTAGCATATTCCAGCCCTACCACGACCTCGTGAGGCTGTTCAGGAAGGACTCCGTGGTCTCGAGGAACTGCTCCTGGCTGTTCCGTGCCATCCCGTATGTGTGCATGGCGTCCATGGTTGTCCTGGCCATGATGACCCCGTTCATCTACACCGGGGTCCTGGCCCCGTTCGGGGACCTCATAACCGTGGTCTACCTGCTCACGATGTTCAGGTTCGCCATGGTCCTCGGGGGCCTCGAGGGCGGGTCCACGTTCGGCGGCATGGGCAGCAGCAGGGAGATGATGATGTCCGTGCTGATCGAACCGGCCCTCCTCCTCGCCATATCCACCCTGGCCGTGATCTCCGGCGCGGGAACGGACATGGGGGACATATCCTCGGCCATCTCCGAGGCGGGACTGGCAATCGTCGGTCCTGCGCTGATACTCGCAGGCGCATCGTTCATGATGACGCTCCTGGCGGAGAACGCCAGGATCCCCTTCGACAACCCCACCACGCACCTGGAGCTCACCATGGTCCACGAGGCCATGCTCCTGGAGTACTCCGGACGCGGTCTCGGGATGATGGAGCTCTCCTCCATGATCAGGCTCACGATATTCATGGCCATGCTCGGGTCCCTGTTCTTCCCATGGGGGATCGCATCGGACCTGTCGGCCGCCGGCATCGCCGTCTCGGTGGTGACGATGACCCTGAAGATGGTCCTCGTCGCGTTCCTGCTGGCACTGGTGGAGTCCACCATGTGCAAGTCCAGACTGTTCAAGACGCCCAACCTGCTGACCGTGTCCTTCACGCTGTCGCTGCTGGCTCTGATATCGCTGTATATTCTGTGAGGGATGAAGTATGGAAGCCGCAATCACCGGAAATCTGATCGACCTGTGCGCCGTGCTGATGCTCCTCACGACCGTGATGGCGATAGCCAGCACGCGCATGAAGACCCTGATAAACCTGTTCTCGCTGCAGTCCGTGTTCCTAGCCGCCCTGGCGTTCATCGTCGCCTGGTCCTCGGACACCCCGCACATCTACATCATGTGCTTCCTTACGGTGGCCCTCAAGGTGATCCTCATGCCGAGGATGCTCAACTACATCATGAGCAAGATCCACGTGGACAGGGAGGTGGAGATGACCATCGGGATCCCCGGGTCGCTGCTGATCTCCGGACTGCTGATCATAATATCGTACTACATCACCGAGCCCCTGCTCACATCGATACACACGGTGGAGAGGAACTGTCTCGCGCTGTCCGTGTCGATGATCCTCATAGGCCTGCTGATGATGTGCACCAGACGCAAGGCGATCACGGAGACCGTCGGGCTGCTGATGATGGAGAACGGCCTGTTCATGAGCGCCCTCGCGCTCTCCCACGGCATGCCCCTGATCGTCGAGCTGGGGGCGTTCTTCGACGTCCTGGTCGCGCTGATCATCATAGGCATATTCGCGGACAGGATCAACAAGTCGTTCAATTCGGTCGACGTGTCCTTCCTCAGGAGGCTGAGGGAATGAACGCCGTCCTGGCCGTCATGATCGTCGCGATGGTCGCATCGTCCCTGGTCTGCATCCGCATGAGGCGGGACCCGAGGGTCGCGACGGTCATGCCCGTATGCTCCGCCGCACTGCTGGCCGTGTCCGCCGTCCTGTGCCTGCCGGTCCTCGACGGGAACGTGATCGACGAGGGCCTGTTCTACATGGACCAGGTGTCCGCCGTGTTCATGATGCTCGTGGCGTTCATCGGCCTGATGGCGTCGGTCTACTCCAGGGCGTACATAGGCCTGGAGGTGGAAGAGGGGAAGGTCAGCGGGACCGACCAGGGACACTACTACTGTCTCATGATCGTCTTCATCTCGGTGATGATGCTGACCTTCACCGTCCGTTCGATGGCCATCGTATGGCTCGGCATAGGCGCCACCACCCTGGTCTCCACGTTCCTCGTGGGATTCTACCACAACGAGGAGTCGACCGAGGCCGCCTGGAAGTACATAATACTCTGCTCGGTCGGGATAACCATAGCGCTGGCGGGATTCACCCTGGTGTACGCGTCCACCGTCGGGGCTATAGACTCGGGGATGTCCCTGGACTGGCCGGCCCTCATGGCCGCCGCCGACGAGCTCGACCCGACCCTGATGAAGATGGCCATGGTGCTGATCATAGTCGGGTTCGGCACGAAGGTCGGGTTCGTCCCGCTCCACTCGTGGCTCCCGGACGCCCACAGCCAGGCCCCGAGCCCGGTCAGCGGCCTGCTGTCCGCGGTGTTGCTCAACTGCGCCATGTACGGCGTGGTCAGGTTCTACGCGGTGTCCGAGATGGTCAACCCCGGGTTCGCGTCCACCATAATGCTGGTGTTCGGCCTGCTCTCGCTGGGCGCCGCGGCCTTCTTCATCGTGTCCGCCAGGGACCTCAAGAGGATGCTGGCATACTCGTCTATAGAGAACATGGGGCTCATTGCGATAGGCTTCGGCATAGGCACTCCGGTCGCCATCGGGGCGGCCATGGTCCAGATCGTCGCCCATTCGCTGACCAAGCCCATCCTGTTCTTCTCCGCTGGGAACATCATACAGTCCTACGGGACGCGCGAGATGAGGAGCATCCGCGGAGTTTCGAAGAGCCTCCCCTTCACGTCGGCGATGATGGCCGCGGGGACCCTCGCGATAGTCGGATGCCCCCCGTTCGCGGTGTTCGTCGGCGAGTTCGGGCTCATATTCGGGTCGCTGGACGCCGGCATGGCATGGGTGACCGGGCTGATGGTGGTCCTGCTGGCGATCGTGTTCGGCGGGTTCGTCAGGAACGTGTACCCGATGCTGTCCGGGGATCCGGGCAGGGACATCGAGAGGCACTCCCGCGCATCCAGGTACCTCCCGCTCGCCGTGCTGCTGGGATGCACCCTGCTCCTCGGACTGTTCATGCCCGAGAGGGCCGTCGAATGGATCGACGGGGCGGTGAGAGCGGTGACGGGGGCGATGGCATGACGCTCACGGACATCCGGCTGGGAAGGAACGAGGTGCTCAACCAGTGCTCGGGCCTGGTCAGGGACGGGCACCGCCTCATGACCATGTTCGCCGAGGAGGGCGAGCCGAGGGTCGTGAACATGCTGTTCAGGAAGGGCGCGGACGTCACGCGCCTGTCGTACATGCTCGGGTCGTCCGCGGTGCCCGTATCCGGGGTGGTCCCGAACGCGATGCCGTTCGAGAGGCTGATGTCGGAGATGTCCGGCGTCCGCTTCGATGACGGCCCCCGCGAGCCCCTTGTCTACCGCAGGATCGGGGACGGGTACCCGCTGCAGAAGACCCCCTACAGCAGGGAGTACGAGGCGAGGATCCCGATTCCCAGGAACCGCACCGTCGGGGAGGACGTGTTCGAGATACCCGTCGGGCCGGTGCATGCCGGGATAATCGAGCCGGGACACTTCAGGTTCAGCGTCGCCGGGGAGCCGGTCATCGAGCTCAACCCCACCCTGGGCTACACCCACAGGGGGATCGAGAAGCTGCTGGAGAAGCCAGCTTCCTTCGACGACTCGCGCCTGGTGGAGAGGATCTCCGGCGACACGTGCGTGGCCAACTGCATAGCGTACTCCGAGGTCATGGAGTCGTCCTGCGAGATACCCGAGAGGGCGAGGCTGATCAGGGTGATCCTCGCGGAGATGGAGCGGCTGTACAACCACATCGGCGGGGTGTCCGGCGTCTGCACGGACACGGCCTTCTGCGTCCCGTCCGCCGTCGGCGGCGGGATCCAGGAGAAGGTCCTGAGGATGAACATGGGTCTGACGAACCACCGCCTCCTGATGAACAGCGTCGTCCCGGGAGGGGTGAGGCGCGACATACCCGACCGGAGGCTCAAGGAGCTGGACGACTTCCTGATAGCCATCAAGTTCGAGATAGAGGACCTGGCGGAGATGATGGAGAGCCCCGGCCTCATGGACCGCATGGAGACCACCGGGACCCTCCGCAGGGATAAGGCGGAGGGGATCGGGGCGGTCGGACCGGTGGCACGCGCCAGCGGAATCGTCTCCGATGTGAGGAAGGAGCTGCCCTACGAGACGTACGGCGACCTCGGGCTCTCGGTGGTATCGGACACGAGCGGCGACGTCCACGGGAGGACGATGGTCAGGCTCGGGGAGATGACCGAGTCGCTCAGCCTGATACACCAGTGCATACAGTCGATGGAGCCGGGCGAGACCCGCGTCAGGCCGTCGGTGGAGGACGGGTTCCACGTGTCGGTGGTGGAGGCCCCCAGAGGGGAGCTCGTCCACTCGGTCTCCATCCGCGACGGGAGGATATGGAGGTACAACGTCAGGGACCCGTCGTTCGTCAACTGGTTCGGCATGTGCCATGCCGTCCCCGGGAACGTCGTCCCGGACTTCCCGGTGATCAACAAGAGCTTCGGGCTGTCCTACAGCGGGAACGACCTGTGAGGTGTCCATATGTTCAACAGAAGTCTCAACAACCTGGTATCGAGGGACCGCGACACGGAGCCCGCGTCGACCATAATCGGGGAGAGGGAGCTCATGCCGATGGCGTCGTCCGGATGCTCGGGATGCGGGAGGTGCGCGGGGAACTGCCCCACGAAGGCGATCGCCATCACCGACAAATGGACGGTTGACCTCGGGAGGTGCCTGTTCTGCATGGACTGCGCGATGGTGTGCCCGGACGGGTGCATATCGGAGGTCCCGGCGCCCGACTACGCGCTGACCCGCGAGGAGCTGGTCGTCTCCGCGGACACAGACATCGCGTCGATGGAGAGGGAGCTGGACGCATCCGTGAGGAGGATGTTCGGCCGCTCCGTGGCCATGAGGGAGCTGGACACCGGGTCGTGCAACGCGTGCGAGGTCGACCTCGGGTGCATGTCCAACCAGTTCTACGACCTCCACAGGTTCGGGGTGAAGGTGGTAGCCTCGCCGAGGCACGCGGACGCGCTGCTGGTGACCGGCCCGATGTGCGTGAACATGACCGAGGCTGCGGAGAGGACCTACGGCGCCATGCCGGAGCCGAGGATCGTCATAGCCTCGGGCACGTGCGCGATATCCGGAGGGCCGTTCGTCTCCGGGGACGTGAGCGGTGCCGGGATATCGCCGACGCTGGAGCCGGACATACTGATACCCGGATGCCCGCCGACACCGGACCGCGTCATAAGGACGCTGGTGAAGGCGCTGGGCCTGCGTCACTGAACCACGATCACGGTGCAGCTGGCGTTGGCGACGATCGAGTTGGATACGCTTCCCATTATGACCCTGTCGAGGGTGGTCTTGCTGGACCTCCCGACTATGATGGTGTCGCAGCCGAAGCGGTTGGCCGTCTCCAGGATGACCTTGTCGGGCTGTCCGGACTCCACTATGCTCTGGACGTCGGCGCCCCTGGACCTCGCCCTCTCCAGGGCCCTCGCGGTGTACTCGTGGACCCTCTCCACATCGCCCTCGGAGCCCTTCGGGACCACTGCCAGCACTATCAGCCTGTCCCTGTAGGCCAGCGAGTTCCCGATGGCGTAGTCGAGGGCCTTCTCGGTGTTCTCCCTGCCGTCATATGCGACCAGCATTGCCATGTCGGGCTGACTGCGTTGCTCCGATTTAATCTGTTGCGGTGGTCATAATGCAAGTGTTTTTATGCTGTGAGCGAATCGGGTGGTCAGTGGGCCCGTGGGGTAGCTTGGTATCCTTGTGGCTTCGGGAGCCATTGACTCCGGTTCAAATCCGGGCGGGCCCACTCTCTGTGTCTGGCTATCCGTGAGAAGACCGGAATATGCCGTTTTCCGAAAAGTGCCAGTTTGAGTGGTGACGAACCGCTCATCAATCTGGCGTTTTTCGCCGTTCTGACGAGCTCGACCGAATCGTTTGGGAGGTATGCCGTTTGACGGTCCTCCCGACATTCTCGACAGTCGGTTTCGACATTCTCAACGGCAATGAACACGAACCCGTCCATGACGGGTCTAGGATCCCCATCGGATCCATGAACAACTTCTCCGAACCCTTCCCGGAACCTTCATTCTCAGGGTCGGATCCCAAGCCTCGCAGTTCACAGATTCCACGGCATCACCGCACCCCGCGTTCCAAGGGCATATACAGCCCCATAGGGGCTGTAAGGGTTCCATTTTTTGGAACCTTTACGGCACCTCGGATTGGAACCTACGGGGACGCCGTAAAATCGTGGAACTTACCACCCCTCGGGAGGTCCCTCCGATGACCCGCTCCCGCCTCAACGCGACACAGCGGAAGGTCAAGAACCTGCTACTCTCCGGAAGGTCCGTCCCAGCCATTGCCAGATCCATGAAGGTCGGGCAGAGCACCGTTTACAACACCGTGAACCAGTTGCTCGCTCTCGGCGAGATCAGACACGTTCCCGGCACGAAATCGCCGAAGTTGTACGAAGACCCCCATAAAGACGTGTCCAATCCCCCTTCGGGGGATTATGGGTCCGGGGATTGGAACTTCGGCCCCGCCGTCGGAAATGACGGCCCCCCTCCCACCGCAGATGCGGTTCCTGAATCGCCTCTCATCGACCTCACGGGGATCTCCACGGACAAGAACTGTCCGGAAGGGTTCGGCGAGGCCCACATCACCGGGTCGATCAACTACACGATCCGTCGCATCGGGACATACGACGACATCCGCGATCGTCGCGGGTTCACCGTCGGCTACTGGCGCAGGGAACCGAAGACCAGGATGAAAGGAGCCGTGGTCTATGGCGGAGAGGTCCGCATCTACAACCAGGCGTTGGGCATCGCCCATCGGATCGGCAACAAGGGCGGACAGCTGTTCTCCCTCTATCCCAAGCGCATCTACGTCGATCCCCGGAAGTTCCGCGGTACCGAGGATGTCCTGGCCTTGTTCGTCGATCGCGCTCTGTACGTCGCCGAGCTCCTCGAACAGAACGGATGGCAGCTCACCGACCCGATGGTCAAGGGGGACCTCCATCTGGCATGGGGGGACCATCCGCTCATCCAACACTTCGACAACCGTGTGCATCTCGATGATGGGGATCTCGTGGTTGACACGTCCCCCGGAACACCCGAGCTGGAGATGGAGAACCTGTCCTCCGATCCCGACGGATGGGCGAAGGCACAGCTTATGGCGAACCTCCCCACGAGGTTCCTCTCCCTGGAAGGGAGGGAGTCGGAAAGTCGTCGGGCAGTGTCCGCCAATGCACGCACCATAGAGGCCGTCAGAGGAGATGTGGAGTCCATCGTCCCTGTGCTCCAAAGCATCATCGATGCCCAGACAACACAATGTGAGATCCTCCGCACCCAGCTCCGCATGACAACGGAACAGGTCCAGATAAATGCCAACCTGATCCAACGCATTTCTGCGGGAGACCAGTTCACATTGGACCGTTTCTCCCTTTCCTCGGACAGCCGGACTGTCCACGAAACTCCCAGCCCCAATATCATGGAGGGATACCATTGATTTTTTCAACAGCTTCAGAGCAGGCAAGTTCGTTCAAGCAGATTTCAGACAAGGTTTCGATGGTGGGCAATCAGTCATCGAAACAGCGCACAGTCTACGACAGCATCCGCAAGGCATACAGAGACAACGGGAAGGCGGACATCTCCGATCTTGACACGTTGGAAGCCTCTGCCGCGGAGACCATGCTCCTATCAGCAGAGCTGATCCGTGCGATTCAGACCGCAAGGGGGCTGATTCAGTGATCCCGCTGGTCATGGCCACATGCCACCTGGTGACCTTCGATGTGGCGGTGAGAGGAAGCTCCCAGAACTTCGAATGCAACGATGGTTCCGCACGCTACTCCATCGAGTGGGGAGAGGAGCACCAGTTCCCCCACGGGGTGTCCAGACGGAGGGTTGTGATCAAGGGCGACAGCGACGTGTTCATACTCGAACACATCCGGACCAGGAATCAGGAGGTCATCCACTACTACCCGGCCATCATCATCGTGGATCCGACCGCGACATCCCACGACGAGATCTCCGAGAATGGAACCCGCCAAGTGCACGAGCGTTGCGTCACAGTTGGCAACGTGCTGATCCGTGCGGGATGGGGCGTCATGATGACCTATGTGGGTCCCATAGACTTCGTGACCATCGCGATTGACGGAGATACCACGGAGGTGCTGGAATGACCTATGAGGAATCGACATTCCGTTTCTTCGGTTCAGCATTGGTGGCATTGAACCACTACGAGGAACTGACTCGCTACATCACCACTGTGGTCCCGTCTCCGGACACCGAGATAACCAAGGAGAGTGGGGAGGACCTCTTCGAACGCATCAGGATCGTCCAAGCTACGATTGGCGGGGCCGTGGAGGATGCCGCAGAGGTCATAAACACACCCGATGCACCTGACACCATCCGCGATCTGGTCACCAAGACATGTGACATCCTGGCCTCGTGGAAAGACCGTCTGGATTGGTTGACACTTGGGATCGAGAACATCATCTGGACTCAGAGCACGGGTTACATCGACCGTCTGTTGAACGACATCCGTGAGACTGCATCCGGTCTCAACTCGGAACCGAACGAATGCCCGATTGTCGCGGATTCACCTGAGCCCTGTATCGAAGACGATGGATGCGACCAATCTACAAATGATGTAGAGGTCATCGAGATTAGTGATGATCCGGAATCCTGTGCCGACGAAAGGGATGAACAGGAGTGTGATGATGGAACATTCGATCACCAGCCGTCTCCTGAACCGGATGACGAAAGCACGGCAGATGCTCGTGTCTACACGCAGGAGGAGGTTGACCGCATCATCAGGGAGAGTGTGGCAAACGCCCTCCGTCTGGTCTCCGAGCAATCTGAACAGGATACAGGTGCGGGTCCCGAAAAAGCTGCGGGAACGAAGGTCACGAAGAAGCGGACGCCTAGGAAGAGCACGGGACTTCGCAGAAAGAAGAAGGAAGAGGCGGTCGAATGATTCCGGACAAGGTCTACATCCCGATCCGCACCTGCGACCTCACGTTATCGCAGGTCATGGAGAGAATCGTCGAACTCCAAGCAGAGCACCCCGACGAGGAGATCTTCATGGACGGCGACGCCTACGCGATTGTCGGCAGACCCAGGAGGCCAGGCATATGACTGAGCTTTTCTGGTTCACCTTCGACCGTCCGGAAACCTTCGACAGTTTCGGTGCCCCGACCCCTGAGGATGCCGTTCTTCCCATGTCGTACTGGACCAAGAGGAGGATCCTCGATTATGCTATCGAGGCCCGGTCCGTCCGGAGGGAGTCCATAGAGGTCCTCCGGAAGATGAAACTCGAAGATCTACGCGCCTTCGCTCTGGTGCGTGATTCCGTCAGGCCCACCGGCTCCAGGACCGATATCACCCGTTGCCGTATGCACACGGTCTTCTACCGTCTCGATGTCGATTTCATCAACTCCCTTTCGGGGGTGAAGAAATGACTCCCGAGGAGATCCGCTCTGCCGCTCTGAGATGGGGCCTGAAGAAACCACTGAAGACGTCCGTGATACGCAATCACATATGTCCGAACTGCACCGTCGAGGAGGCCAGAGGGATCCTGGATGGACTGGTCGCGGATGGTTTGGCCACGATCTCCAAGCCTCGGCAGGTCTACATCTACGAACTCACCGAAGCCGGCAGAATGGAGGCGAGCAGATGCTGACATCCGATAGCACAGACGGCGAGCGCATCACAGTGGTCATCTATTGTCGCGTCTCGACCGACGACAAGGACCAGACCAACGAAACGCAGGAGAGGGTGTGCCGTGAATGGTGTGAGTCCAAGGGATGGATCGTGGATGAGGTCTACAAAGATGAGGTGTCCGGCATGACCCTCGACCGCAAGGACTTCAACAGGATGCTTTCCAGAATCATGTTGAGACGTGACATAGACTACATCGTCTCATACGACCAGAGCAGGATCACCAGGGGAGAGGATTTCGCCGACCTCCGGAAGAACCTCTCCGAGTTCCGTTGCCGCTTCCGTTTCGTCAGGATGGACCTTGATGATTCCACCATGGCAGGGCGCATCGCACAGGACGTGATGACCCATGTGAACAACGAGGAGAATCGCGTCCGCAACGAGAGGACACGTCTGGGGATGCAGACCCGGAAGCTGCAGGGCAAGCATGTGGGCCATCCTGCCAAGGTCATTTTCGCCGAGGACAAGGAGACTGCCCCTGACGGTCGCTATGTCGCAGGTTACACCCTCATCGTGACAGAGCCGCAAATCTACTCTTTCGCGGAGATGGGATACTCCCTGAACTTCGTCGCATCTAGGATCCTTGAGATCAATCCGCACACCCTCGAATGGGAGATGAAACTCAGGGACCCATCCAATCCTAATTGTCGCAACCGCGGGACCAAGGACAGATGGAGCATCTACATGACCATCTATCGCAAGGCCATCGGAGCGAACAAAGGGTCATCGGAACAAAGGGTCGAAAACACCGATGATTCGGACGTACAAAGGGTGGTAGGATGATGACTGCACAAAGGGAACCCTTGGTACACGGTACTGAACCCTTTGTACCACAGGAGGGGGTCGAATGAAGATCTCGTTCTGTTGCGAGGATATGCGCAATAGGATTGCTAATGGCGATATCGAAATCGGTGTAGAGTCACTGACGGCACCCTTCCTCCTTTCCGGCAGGATCCCCCTCCGCTTTTGCCCGTGGTGCGGGGAACCCATAGTCTTCGACAAGGAGGCGGTGCAATGAGGTCGGAGGAGATCAGGGCACTGATGTCCCCTGTGGTCGCAGAGATCTACGATCGCGGGGATGTCGGTTTGTCCTCAATAGACCGCGAAAGATTGCAGGATATCGGATTCTGCAGGAGATCGTTCAACGGGTCCGAATCATCCGAGATCTGGATCCACGAGATTCCTAACACGTTCCGCTTCCCCCGGTACATCGCGGTTTGCGCAGGGGATGATGATACCGGATTCCTGTTCGGAATCACCGACCATCTGTTGTCCAGACAGGGATGGAAGGCCGAGGAGTTCGGGAACTTCTGCTACACCGCATCGTTCCGCCGTCCCGATGGCATCTATGACGACTCCGACGTCATCCACTTCATCGATAATCTGGTGAGCAGGATGATCGACGATGGAGCAATCGAATTGGAGGTCATGCCATGTTGATCCGCACATCCGACATGGACATTGTGACAGCCGACAGAGTCCGCTGTGCGGTCTGTGATCTCGAATGCGACCTTGGAGATTGCGATTTCGATGACATCGGAGAGCCCATCTGCCCCGAATGCGGTGGAACGACCACCGATCCCGGATGCCGTAAGAGGAAGAATGGGCGTCCTCCTGCCATCGTCCTTGCCGGATCGGGCAGATGCGTTCGTGACGGCGGAGTCGTCCTCTCTTCGGATGCCATAGCATCGATGGCAGAGGAGGGGCTGTCCATCTCTGAATCCGCAATCAGGCTCGGTGTCCCCAAATCCACCTATCGCGAGTTCCTGGTGAAGCACGGCCTGCGGGACCTCTACGGGAGGTGCAAGGGGTGACACCGCACATTCAGGCCGGAGCTAAAACCATCCGTACCCTCGACGAGATAGCCGACAGCATCGAGCACTATGGTCGGGACCTGATCCATGTCCAGGGATATGGCATGGGCCTCATTCGGATCGCAGAGGAGGTCCGCAATCATCCGGACAACAGGGGGCCTGTGCAATGATCTCCATCAGTCGCAAGAAGGCTCGCACCCTCATAAACGGCCTGACATACGGGGACTGCCGCGATTGGAAGAGGGGCCTGACTGACTGGTACATCAATCTGCCCGGCATCGGCTACGTTGTCGTCGGTGAAATGGCCCGTACTTTGGTCCTCCAAGGGACCGACGGCAAACAGATCGCATACAGGGTGGGAGGGGTGTCATACTCCGGGTCGAAGGTCAACATGTCCCTGTCCAATGGATGCATCCTCTCGATCCAGGTGGAGGATCAGAGGAAATGAGGTCTCCACAACCGGAGACGAGGGAGCTCAATCATAGGCTGTCCGTCCCCACATATCTGGTGGCCAACCAGCTCTCCATTCTAGGGAGAATCGGGAAGAGCGAGCTGGTCGAGGCCAGCCTGTCCTATTTCTTTGCACTGGTGGCCACATATGCGGATGTGACCGGACAGACCACGATGGATGCCGCGCGGAAATTGGTCCGCGCGGCTCCCGTATGCAAGGACGTTCCGACAATCATACGCAACGATCCCAGCATGCACGAACTGCTTTCAGCAATAATCGGTGAGGTTAACATGACAAATTCCAAGATGAGAGATTCCCGTGATGTCGGGGACGAATGTCAAGATGATGAGTTGGATATGAAGGAGGGGTCGGTGTGAAGAAGATCGACAGGCTCGTCCTGAACAAGTTGAGCGATGGGGACGAATGGACCGCCAGGGAGCTCGCGATATCGCTCAGAGTGACGAGACAAGCGATATCCGGGTCGGCAAACCGTCTGGCGGGATACGGTCTGGTCTCCCGCCATATGGATGACCCGTATGGCTACGTCTACACCCTGGCCAAGGGGGTTGCACGATGCAGATCCCTGAAGACTACATGAGGGCCATGGAGGACTTCCGCCAGTGGCTGTTAGGGATGGGCTACGACGACTACCGCATAGAGATCAACACTCGCGGGGTGTTCGCCGTGTGCAGAGAGCCGGTCCGTACACGCAAGATCAAGGGTGGTAGGCGATGACCGAGGATCAGCTGTGTTTCTCCACAGTCATCCATCCAGACGATTCGCTTCGGTGCGGGATCCATATGACCCTTAAAGGAGAATCCAAGGCCGCATGGCTCGATCTCCTCAGGGGGTCGGACCGCGTGAACATCCAGTGCGAACGGTACAATATCACGATCGAGAAATCCGCGGGGGATGAGGAGGAATGGCCGGCCTGAAAGCTGGCATCCTCATCTTTGTAATCATGACCTCGACCCTATGCTTAGTTCCGCTATCGAACTTCATAATCATCCCGGAAGGAGACTACTCCGAAACAGAGGAAGTCTCATATCGTTATCTCGGGACCGAATTCACGATAGAGGTTCCTCTTACTTCCGGACCCGCAATAAGACGTGGCATGGATTGCCAGTTGTGGCAATTCGTCACACCTAGCGATCATGCCGTGAGACAGCTTGCCCACGATATATCGGTCATCAAAGAATGGAAAAGTGACAGGGAGCTCGCATCATATGCCCTTTATTGGGTCCAAGACTGCATAGATTATGTATACGATTGGGAAACTCATGGGACAGGCGAATATTGGCAACTCCCTTGTGATACCCTGCGCCTCGGTACCGGAGATTGCGAGGACCAGGCACTACTACTGGTCTCCATCTGCATCGCGCTCGGCCTCGATACCGTACTCGTATTCGAACCGGGACATGTCAGCACAGGGATCCGTGTGGATGAGATTAGGTCAACAGACAATACCGTGACGTTCAATGACGATGTGTATGTCGCCGCAGATCCCACAGGGACTCGGACGTTTGGATGCCGTGATCCCGATGTGGAAAGGGTCTTTGGAGAACTCTGGAATCCGAGTTCGACGGGCGTCTGTACAATATTCATCACGCTGTTGGCGATTGTGGTTATAGCGGCCATCGCGTCTTGTTACACACGGTGAATCGAGAATCAAACGAGATCGCTTAGAAGGGTATGCCAAGAACCTGTAGACTGAAGGGAGACCCCTACACATACAGGTCTTTCCAGCCCTTCTTCAGATCTCTTTAACTTATCCTCCAAAACGATTCTTCAATCAGCATCGAAGAGAATCGAGAACCTCAATTGTTCTAGACAATTGATCAGCGACCTTGAACCCCTTTTCCGTGAGATCATAGTGCCTGGCACGAGACCTTTTGATCTCCACTCTCTCCACGTACCCGCCCTCGATGAGCCTGTCCAAGGTTTTCTGGATCGCATAGTAATTGGAGCATACCCGCTTGAACTCGCTTTCCATCTTCGTCCCCTCGCTGAGGAGCAGGATGAACTCCACTGCATATTTGTCCCCGAGAACCCCGTCCTTGTCCATGTCCAATGTTCAACATCTAACATTGAAATATGGATATGCATTCAGGATGCAACATTCAATATTCAATTCAGAACATTTATTAGCCATCATGATTTTTCGTCCATGGGGTGCTTATGAGTAATGGACAGATGTTTGGGGGGTTCAGATGACGTTCTGTGGGAAATGCGGGACCGAGAACCCGGATGGGAACGGATACTGCTACACCTGCGGATCCAAGCTTCACACAGATGTCGTGGCAAAGAACCAGGGCGGCAATATGCCTGACATTGATGAGGAACACGGCCCTGTGGGAGAATCGGGCACGGTGCATGTTCCGGAACCTACCGAAGCTTCCACACCCGAGGTCGATGTTGATCCGGAGATACAACTGCTCATCGACAAGAAAGTGGCCGAGGAGCGCGATAGGATCCTCCGCGATGCGGAAGCTGTCAAAGCCGAAGAGGATATGAGACTGAAGGCAAAGGCCGAGGAAGAGAGAAAGCAACGGGAAAAGGACCGCAGACTCCGTCATGAATGCAACAAGGTGAGGGTGCCTCTGGCCGTGATGGGTGTGATTCTTGGATTGGTCCAGCTCGGGATCCTGTTCATGGTGCACATCGATGCCGACATGACCATGGAGATCAACAATATGGGCGGGGACCTCGGGACGTACCCGATGTCACTTATCGATGTGGCTCTCTCGGGATTGGGAGGTACGCCTGCTGGACTGATAATCGCATCCTTGTTCTTCTCCATACTGACGATATATTCGGCGATTTTCGCCATCCCATCATCACTCTTCTGCATCGGAGGCATCATCACCGCCTCGAACATGTCCGTCACGGACACGGCAGAGGGGATAAGCGTGGTCATAGGGCTTCAGTTGGACGGTGGCGTCTGCATGGTCCTCCTCTTTGCCATGCTCATCATCCTGATGGTCGGAGCAGTAGGGTGGTCGATGCTGAGGGACTTCGGCATACAGTTCGGACGTGCAGGAATCGGAGAGAAGATGTACCGCCTCTGGGACGGGATTTTCGATGGGGTCCTATTATGACGTTCTGTGGGAAATGCGGAACCGAGAATCCGGAGACGGAACAGTACTGCTACAGATGCGGGGCCCGTCTGAACATGGGCTGTCCGAGACCCGTGCCGAAACAGGAATCGCGGCCAGTTCCCGAAGTCCAAGCCAGATGTACACCGTACGATGATGACAGGCGCAGGAACCTGCTCTATGCGATCGTGGCGATGTCCCTGATCTCATTCGCGATCGGTGCATACGCCCTGTTCATGTTCCAGATAGAGCTCGAAGGCTCGCTCGGGGTCAAACACGAGTATGTTACGTTCTACGAGCTGGCCACGAATGGATGGACCGATCATTATACCGTTACTTTCTGGATCATGACTGCGACCCTCGTACTGAGTCTGCTCCTGCCTGCATCGCTTGCGCTCGGTGCTCTTATGGCGATTGTCGGATACAAGACGATCCTTGTGGACTCTGTTCCGATCGGACTCGGTTTTTATACGGGTATGGAAGCTACAAACACATCCTCGCTGATTGCCATAGGCATACTGCTGGTGATCTTAGGGATACTCCACGCATACCTTTACAACCAGTATGTTAACAGGTATCTGAAAACATAATGAAACATTGGGGGAAACCCCGTCTTTCAATTCGAAGGGCCGCGTCGCAAAGAAAAAGTGGGATGCTCGATCTGCGACGCGACGGCAGTGCCGTTCAACCCTGTTTTATAAAGAGTCAAGGTTCAGCTATTTGAAATTTCACTTTTGTGGACTTATCGGGTTACCGTGTTACGACAAACCTGGATTGTCGTCATGCATGGTTGCTGTTCTTCGACCTTCTTATAATGCATCCGATCGAATCACATACCGCATATCCTTCGACTCCCCGACCCGGAGCTGAGGTATGCCAATGTGATAATATGCACGAACTATCGAACAAAAGGAACATGGCGATTCCGACAGCGGTGTTCGCCGTACTGCTCATGCTGTGCGGCTCGATCATCGTGTTCTCGGACGCATCCGAGGCCACAGGCGAGGACCTGTCTGGTTATGGGGATGTCAATGAGATCGAGATCGCCCCGGGATACTCGTGGTCATATACCTCGACCTTCCCGTCTGACCTCGAAGAGGGCACAGTCCTGTCCTTCGCCGTCAATGAACTGAACACGAACGCGTCCATCACCGGACACAACCTTTCCATCATTATCCCTACCGAATTCCCTGTCGGCTCCTACAATGTCGTCCTCAAGGCCGAGCATGCAGCCTCCGAACAGATCGGATACCAGTGGCTGAGGATCACCGTCAACGAGGCGATGGCACTGAGCTATTCCGGATGCATCAACGAGATCGTCCAGGGTGCCACTCAGAGCATCACTCTTTCGTCTTCCGGAGGTATTGGGTCCGTCACTTGGCATGAGGTATCCCTTCCCCAGGGACTCACCCTGTCTGGGAACATAGTCTCTGGAATACCCACGACCATCGGACTGAACACCATCCAGATGCAGGCCGTCTCCGATAAGGGAGAGACGAAGGACCTTGAGATCAAGTTCACTGTCTTCAACAAGATCGTCGGAGGGTCCGCTGAGACCATCACATCCGCCGGCGCATACATCGCATCATCCGCCATCCCCCAGACCGGCAACGACCTTAACGTGACATGGGCCGTCACCTCCGGGACGCTTCCCGTAGGAATGACTCTCGACTCTTCCACAGGAATCGTCTCCGGTACCTACACCGGATCCGAACCCGTGTCCGTTGCCGTCGTCCTGACCGGAACAGCTCAGAACGGTCCCGAACAGACCGCCACCAAGGACCTCACTATAAGGGCTGAGCCCGCATTCTCCATTCTGGGTGGAAACACCATCCTGACCTACACAGGAAACAGTAACACCGTGTCCCTTGCACTGACCGCGTCGTCTTCGACATCCGACATCACATGGTCTGTTCCGGATCTCACCGGAGTCACAGTCGATGGCGGCAACGTCTCCGTGGACGGCAGTGCCGCGGTGACCGCTGGACAATCCGTCACAGTCACAGCCACCACCGCATACGGACAGATCAAGACGAAGGACGTCACCATCATCGTCGAGGATACACTGGCAATAACAGGTCCCGGGTCGCTTGTTGCCACTGCAGGTACGCCCGCATCCACTACCGCGTTCACAGTGTCCGGAGGTTCCACCAACACCGTGGAGATCACTGGAAACGGAGGGTACGAATCCGGACTCAGCTTCGATTCTGACAGCAACGTGCTCAGCATATCCTATCCCGGATCTCACGCGAAATCCACAGTCACTCTCACCGCAACGTCCGCCGCAGGACAGACCGCCACCATCGACATCGACGTCACCGTCTACTCCAGCATGGGATTCACCTCCGAGCCGGGATTCGATGGTATCTACGCCTACGTCGCAGACGAGGCCTGATCGGAGGATCCATGTCCGATACGAGAACGATGTTCTCCGTGAAGGAAAGGAAGGTTGCGACCGCGATATTTCTCGCGGTCGTGGCCGCATCCATGGCTGTCCTGGTGATTCCTTCTATCGATGCCGACACGGGGGACGATTACAACGGTGAGATGACCCTGTATGGGTTCAACATCGTGATGGGACTCAATAACCCCAGCCAGGTCGAATCGGTCACATGGGACTTCGGCGATGGATCCGAACCTGTGACCGTGGACATCACGACATCCAATGCCAGGGGAGAGGTGAAGCACCTCTTCGAGAAGGAGGGCGACTATGTTGTCACCGCGACCGCCAAGAACGTCTACACCGAGGGGGGAGAACAGCACGACGGCACCTACGTCGAGAGATACCTCTTCCATATCATGGGATTCCCAACGGTGACGTTCGACAGTCAGGGCGGATCCGCAGTCAAGGAGATCGAAGGATCCAAATCGCAGTTCGTCGCATCTCAGCCTGCCGCACCCGTTAGAGAGGGATTCGCATTTGGCGGATGGTACACTGATGCCGCATGCACCGCACCGTTCGACTGGTCGTCTACCGTCGTCAGGGACATCACCCTGTATGCGAAATGGGTCGAGTCCACCGTGGAATGCACCGTGACCTTCGACCTCAACGGAGGGGATGGATCCATTGGAAACCAGACTGTCATTAGCGGAAATACCGCTACTGAACCTGTCAACCCTGGGAAGACGGGGTTCGTGTTCATGGGATGGCAATTCAACGGTGCACTGTGGAACTTTACCTCGCCCGTGACATCGGACATGACCCTCGTGGCCATGTGGGAACCTGTTGGAAGCGAGACCGTCTATCATATCGTCACATTCGATGGCAATGGCGGTATCGCGGGATACACCACGCAGAACGTCCTTGAAGGGAATTCCGTGGTACTTCCGACCGCGACCCGTGATGGCTACTCATTCGACGGATGGTATTCGGGAGAGACCTTCATCGGTAACGCCGGGGATTCCTACAAGGTCGTGTCCAACATCACCCTGACAGCTCACTGGACAGAGGATGCAGGAGACAAGGACAATCTTTGGATGTGCGTCATAATCCTGTCGATCATCCTCACGCTATTCTTCGCGGTCGGCATGTGGTTCACAGGTAACCTCTACCTCGGCATACCTGTAGCGATCTCCACAGTCATCGCAATCATCGCGGCTCTGCTTTGGCAGGGAGTGATCTGATGGCCTACAAAACTTCTTCCCCCTTCTGGGGGAAGCCATTCGCTACATTCGCGATTCTTGCTCTAACCATTTGTGCTATGGGCGGAGTCGTAATAATTTCCGAAAACTTGGATGCTGCCAACGATGTAATCATTACATCTTCGGAATCAAGCTATTATGATCCAACTGCAGGGACTTCATCGAACCCTTACACAGATCTGTCCAGATTTCGTAACACAGACGATGTAATCACTAACGGGATTAATCCAGCCGCCCTCAAAAATGACATTTATGTCCTTGTTGGTGCTCCTGTCAAGACTCTAGGTGTCGGTACTGCCGGCACTATCATGCAAGGTATTGGCTCTGTTTCGTCCGGTTTTGGATTAACTGTTACCGAACAAAGTGCTATCTCTCAGTATGTTCCTGGTACCGGCACTCTTTCCGGTACCATCTCTAAGGCTGGAGACATCTCTATTTCCGTTGTTATCGTTGGTCAAACTACTGGCTTCGAAAACATAGGATCTACTGTTGTAATCCATGCTGTCGAACCGAGTACGCCAGTAACCTCCATCTCCATCTCCGGTTCCTCCTCGGGAGAAGTCGGGGACTCTATCACCCTCACTGCAACCACCTCGCCTTCCAGCGCAACGGACAGGACGG
Source organism: Candidatus Methanoprimaticola sp. MG2 (assembly GCF_047501175.1). Taxonomy (NCBI): domain Archaea; kingdom Methanobacteriati; phylum Thermoplasmatota; class Thermoplasmata; order Methanomassiliicoccales; family Methanomethylophilaceae; genus Candidatus Methanoprimaticola; species Candidatus Methanoprimaticola sp. MG2. Next base: position 231,576 of record NZ_JBEQWH010000001.1, on the reverse strand, counting down.
TCACCTGGTCCATAACCTCTGGAAGCTCCAGAGCAAGCATCACAAGCCAGACAGACACCTCCACCGGGGGACGTTGTGTCATCTCACTAGAATCCGCAGGGTCTGTGACCGTCAAGGCCACCGCCAATGATGGATCCGGTGTCTCAAAAACCAAGACGATCACCATATCCAATCCGGAATACACATGCTACCTGAAGTACAACGCTAACGGAGGATCTGGTGCACCCAGCCAACAGTCCTATACAGGAACGAGCACGTCGAACCACACGTTCACGATATCATCCATCGAACCTACAAGGTCGGGATACACATTCCTTGGATGGAGCACATCGAGCTCCGCCATAAGTGCAACATATCAACCTGGGGATACCATCAGTGTGGGGTACAGTTCGACCAGGACTCTGTACGCTGTTTGGGAACAGAAGGTAAATGATTTCACCCTGTCTTTCAATGCCAATGGAGGATCCGGTGCACCTTCCAACCAGAACTACACGTCCACATCCTCCACATACAACGCTACGATTCCTGCGACCGTTCCCAGTAGAAGTGGATATGAGTTCCAAGGATGGTCTACCACAAACGGAGGAACAGTCCAATACCAGCCTGGTAGTACGATTGCATTGAACACCGGAACCACCACCTTGTATGCCGTATGGAAACAGACATACACTGCCACCTTGGCCTATTCTGCATCAGGTGCCACCAATGTGCCTACAAATCAGACGTATGTTGGAACGAGCACGTCGAACCACACGTTCACGATTTCCTCCAACATACCTGTGAAGAGTGGATTCGTCTTCAAGGGATGGGCAACCACGAACGGGGGATCGGTCCAGTACCAGCCTGGAAGCACGGTCAGTGTTTCATACAATGGAACGACAACTCTGTATGCAATCTTCGAGTCTGCACAGTTGGATATCACTACAACCCCTGATAGCACCAGTGTAACTGTCGGTAAGTCATTCAGCTACACCGTCGGAGCCAGCATCGATGGATGTACTGTATCGGTTTCGGGGGCGTCGTGGCTGTCTGTGAGTGGCAATGTCATCTCCGGAACCCCGACGGTCGCTGGGACCTATGATGTGACCGTGACGATCAGCAAAAGCGGCGGATACACCTCCGACAGCCAGTCGTTCACGATAACCGTCTACTCCAGCATGGGATTCACATCCGAACCTGGATTCGACGGAATCTATGCCTACGTGGAGTGATGTCCGTGGACGTCAGACTCCTCAAAACCATTTCCATCATGGCCATCGCGACCCTCTGCATCAGTGGAACCTTCGCGCTGGCCTCCTTCTCGGAAGAATCCGACGGTGCCGCATTATACACCGTAACGTTCGATGGCAATGGCGGACGCACGGACATGGGCAAGACCTCCGTCACATACTCGGTGATCGGTGGTCAGCCGTATCAGCTCCACGCATCCCTCTTCGAAAGAGAGGGATACTACCTCTCAGGATGGAAGAGCGAGAGCATGACATATAACACCGGGAAAGAGGTCACAATCGACAGGAGCATGACCTTCACCGCCCAGTGGATGGCTGTCCCGTCGGGCACATACGTCGAACAGGACACCAGCGCACCTTCGTCATGCACCATCGGTTATTCCTATACCCCGGTATCGGATTACACAGTGACCTCGGGAATGATGGATAGCTGGTGGATCTTCATAGAGGCGGCCAACAGCTACGGATACGAGGTCGAGAACAAGCCTGACTGGCTGAACGTGACCTATAGCAAGGGAACCTTGACCTTCTCCGGCAATGCCGATGGGCCAGGCGTTTGGCTGGTGAAACTCAAAATACTGAGTGCTGGTCAACCATACTACATCTGGTGGACCATCACTATACCAACCGAGAGCGACGATATGAAAACTGTCGCATTCAATATGGGCGGTGGAACAGGATCCGTAGATTCCATTACCGGTCCCGTGGGCTCCGCTTTCGTACTGCCGAACTACACGGACTCCGACGGGAGCATGATCGAGAAAGACGGTCAGACCCTTGTGGGATGGCGCATGTATGACGGTGCTGGATCATATTCCATCTATCCTCTCGGCAGTCTGTACACAATACGCTTCGACAATACCGCTACCGCATACTGGGTGGATGACCCGAATGTCCTAGTTTACTCGATGGACGGAGGCTCACTTGAGAATGTCGAGGCGTATGTCACCCAGGACGGCGACAATATCACTCTGGCGAAGAACGGCGCAATCAAGGACGGCTATACATTCCTCGGATGGAAACCATCTCAGGACCATGATGTCGCCTATGCTCCTGGCCTCGTTATGACCGTGGAGGGTTCGATGTACATGGAGGCATACTTCGTGCCGAATGGCACGTCCACATGCACAGTCACATTCGACCCTAACGGCGGTCAGGGCGTGATATCATCCCAGACAGTCGAACCAGGGATGTTCGTCAAGCTTCCGACCTCGCTGAACTTCGTCAAAAGCGGATTCACGTTCATCGGCTGGTCGGAAGTGGAAAATGGAGAACCGATCGGTACCCTCGACTTTGAGGTCTCACAAGACGTCACTCTGTACGCCGTGTGGGAGGAGAACGGAGGAGGCGAACCTGAGAACCCCGATATACCGGACACATTCAGGGTCGTGTTCGATCCCAACGGAGGATCCCAGTCATACGACATCCAGAGCATCCAGGAGGGTGGCCTGGTCGTAAGGCCGTACGACCCCACAAGAGACGGCCATGTCTTCATGGGGTGGAGATCACTGACGGGAACCAGTGCATGGGACTTCGGAATCGATACTGTGGACACGGACATGATCCTCCAGGCCCAATGGTCACAGCATTTCACGATCTCCGTTGACGGTCCGACCGTGACCGTCACACTCGTAGGCGACTGGTTCGACAAGTCCGCGGACATCTACTGGGATGACATCAGCGATCGCGGGGCATCAACATCCATCGGACCTTCCGTCGGCACAGCATCCCATGACTATTCGGACGGGCAGACCTCATGGACCTCGTACGGCCACATCGTCGTGACATCCAAGGACAGCACCGGCTCGTACACGTCACGCATACCTTATAGCGTCACAGGGGAGCACTACAACCCTCCCAACGAATATATCGTGACCTTTGACCCGTCCAACGGAGACGATCCGTTCACACAGGTTGTGTCCGTCGGAGATACCGCGACCATGCCGGATGCCCCTGTATGGCAAGGTCACACGTTCACCGGATGGTATCATCAGGGAACCGCATGGGATTTCGACACGACGGTCACCTGCGACATGACGCTCGTTGCATCGTGGGATGATGTAGTTCCTGATAATCCGGACATCCCTACGGTCATCACACCGACTGCATCCGGGAGGATAACAGAGGTGGAGGGCGGATGGAGATTGGATGGTACATCGTCCAAGAATGCCGTATCCTGGGAATGGTTCCTCGACGGAACGTCCATTGGAAAGGGCTCTTCGATGACCCTCGCCTTGGATGATGTTTCAGAGGGAGTCCACAAGATCGTCCTGAAGGTAGCGTCGTCCAGTGGGCACACGGACACATGGAGTGGCGAGATCGAGGCAGGAGGCATTAATGATGAAGGGAAGGGTTGGCTCTCCGAGAACTGGCACCTGATTGTCTGCATAGTCCTCGTATTGATCGTTCTAATGGTTGTCGTCGTGAGGTACATATGAATGCCCATCAGAGACGTCTTGCCGTGGTAGCAGTGGTAGCTGTGATGCTGGCGATACCCATGACGTGCATATCATTCGACGATTCGGACGACCGCGAAGTCGATGGGAACCCTGCCATAGGTGCGGCGATACATGCAAGCAAGTTCATAGCGAAGCACTGGAAGCAGATTCTCGGTTTAGTGACGGGATTCGGCATTGGATGGGAGCTGAACGATGCTCTCGAAGGTGACGAATCCGTGGACGATCAACAGCTGAGGAAGGACGAGGCGTTGGCCGTCGCCAACGCACTCGTCTCCGGGACTGTGAGCGTCTCCAACGCCTTCCAGAATTACGCCAACATCTGGGGACTCGCCCAGGAGCACTGGACCAGACAAGCGGAGCTCGCATCGTCGATGTACTGGCAACCGAACGGTCAGTACAGCCCGTACGACACGCTCACCCTGTCATCCACATACTACAACTCCGCCGTCATGCTTGTGAACGCCACCAACCAGATCAACGAGCTCCTGTCCACGATAGCGGAGCACGTTGATTCCTGGAACGGGTCCAGCGTCTCCCAGTACTACGGCGATGGCAAGATGCAGATCCGCATCTCCATCGGCAACAGCTCCGTTTCAGCCACATCGAACGATGAGTTCTCTGCCGTGCTGGGATCCATCGTTGGAAGCGGGAATGACCGTCTGGTCAAATCCGGATCCACCGCCGTCTATTACGTAGGCGGACCGGTCTATGCCAGCGGTCCCGCGACCATGACGGGCGTGAACGGACAGATCTTCGAACTGAAGGAGGGCTGGAACTACATCACTGATGTCAGTGACTGGAATGGATACAACGTCTACCGCTTGACTCCGGGCGTCACATACTTCGGGAACTTCATGTACGTTCTCGAACCAGACGCCGCCCGGACTCAGGTCGGGATACTCGTGTCCAACGGAGATGATATGATGATCGTCTCCGCCAGCGAGACCACCCTCTACGATGGCACGAGGACGTACGCCGCGAAGGGTTCGTCGGGATTCGACTGCCTGAAGCTCTCCGTTGTCCCCCAGAATCCCGATGATATCCAGACAATGGATATCACCGCGATGCTGGTCTACTACGCCCAGCTAAACGCCGAGATCGATCGTGTCATCTCGAAGGCCAACCAGAACGCACGCGTGGTGTGGAGCTGCTACGATGACGCTGGTGCGGCATCTGAGTACCTTACGACGCTGACCGTACCAGACACGTACGAGAACGTGGAGCTGACCGATGCCCAGAAGAAGCTCCTGCTGACCCTGGGCATGGACCAACTTTACGACTACTGGGACGAGCACAACGGCGAGATCAAGTACGACGACTACCGGCTCACCCAGGACTCGATGACCCTGTACTGTCGCGGGGATGTCACCATACGCGGTGCGAGCTCGGACGGAAGCCTGAACTGCGCGATATACGAGAACGTGGCGTACACACCCGTGTTCTACCGGAACACATCTCTGTCCACAGGCCAGAACACCTTGGACTCATATTGCTTCGTCCTCGTGTATGGGCAATGCTCGTCGCTGTCCGGATTCGACGCGGCAGGATACGACGATTGCGAGATCCTGTTCCTCGGAAAGGGTTCGACCCTGGGTATATCCGAGATGCACTACGACAGCAATCCTGTGCAGTCTGTAAATCTGGTCGCCTCCCATGTGGATTACATCAGTGCGGAGGACATGCAGAACTGGTCGCCTGTGACGCCTGTTGACGGTGATGGAGACCTGAGTGAACTGATCCGCCTGATTCTCATCCTCGTGGGTTCTGGACTGCTTCTGTACGGCGTGTCCAGGGGCAGTTGGATCTGGCTGGGCGTCGGGCTGGTCCTGATCGTGGCGGGGTTCCTCGCCGCGGACACGATAGCGGACCTGATCGAGAGGCTGACCGGGCCATGGTATTGGCCATGGAGGTGATGGGATGTTCGGAAGCAGGAACAGGAGGTTCACGAAGGATGGACGGCCAGTATGGTACATCTATGTGGATGAATCGGGTACACCATTCTACATCAAACCATCCGATAGAACTCGGAGGATGGGTGGATTCGTCGGATCCGATCCCTTCGTGATAGGTGGTCTGATGACTGACGATTCTGAGTCCATCGGAAAAATATCATTGGAGCAACCACGGCATACCAAACGCCCGAAGGGTTACCGTCAACCGCCAGGAAAGGGGGAGTTGAAGCATGTCGATTCCAACGACAGGGTTATCAAGACGGTCATTCGGGAGATAGACCAGACTGGTGCGATTCCATTCATGGTTGTTGTCGAGAAACTCGATCCTGACACCAATGATGTGTTGGACACGAATGAGCTTTACGTAGAATCCATCAGGGATCTGGCAGAGCTGATAGTAAAGTATGGCAGAAGGGGCGAGTACAGATTCAGGATTGATGATTCCAGATACTATGATCAGGCTCTTTTCGAGAAGACCATCAGGAAGGTGTTCCAAGAAGTTGAAGGCATGTCCCTTTCTGATGATTTCGTCAGGAAATTGGATTCAAAGCATGCACCCCAGATACAGACTGTAGATATCCTGGTAGGCGAACGGAGAGAAAGAGAAGAGCGTGGTAGCGGAGACCTGTTCGACGAGAAGCATAGAATACACACTCGCAGGAGGCGGAATGTTAGAGAATGACCACCCCGTAGGGCGGCTGGCAGACCATCTTTCGACGGTACAAGCTGGGGATTAATCCAGACGTGCCAAGGAAATGATGCAAGATGCGGTATAAAATGATTCGGAATGATGACTAACAATTGGCAGAATATGGAAGGACTGATGATATGAGATACAAGACGCAGAACTCGACCGCGATCTCCGGGCACACCGTGCCCGCGATTGGGGTCGGCCAATGGCACTTCTGACTACAATAACCACAGCGATCGTAGGGGTCGCGACGATAGCGGCGCTGTTCGTCCTGCTAGGGCATGACATCGATGCTACCGCGAGGTTCCTCGTCGGCAACTGGTCCACAGTACTGCTGGGGATGCAGATCGCCGTATCGTACATACTGACTGCATCGGGACACCGTGTCGCCGGAGGCATCGTCGCCGGGACTGCGATTCTCACGGTCATCGGGAAGGTGATTGCGTTTGACCGAACTGTTTGAGATCATCCTACTGTTCGCCATGGCGACAATCCCACTGGTCGCTTACTGCATCGGACAGAAAGTTCGTAACCGTTCACACTCGGTGATCCCATTCAAGGATCCACTGTCCCTCACGCTGTTGGCGATGTCGTTCATCCCCCTCGTCCTATGGACACTGGGGCGCGAGATCGTTGATCCGTTCGACCCCTGGATGCTTGCGGCCCTCTTCGGCTGGTGGGCAGGATACTGTGTTGGGTACTGCTCCTCATCGGTTGACATGATCTACGTGTCCGTGCACCAGATCGCCGACCGCACCCAGGATGTGGACTATGTGGTCCGTTACTGGAACAAAGAGGGGCAGATGTGCTGGCAACCCCAGAGCTTCATAGCGATCTGCAAGACGATGATCTTCGGGATCCACAATCCGCTCTACCTCGTCCAGGTCCAACGCACCAGGCGCGTGACGGTCCATCAGTTCATGCGTCCGAAGGTCACAGTCGATGCCATAGACCTAGCAGGGATCGAATCCAACGAGTATACGATCAAGCGCGGCACCCGTGGACGCATCAACTGGACCGTCGAAGCTCTGAGGTACACTCCTAGCCCGCACTGCACCGATGCGCCATACGACTGGATAGCTAACGCCTTGGGGTACGAGGAGCTCTTCCAGAACTACGCATCACTGCAGGTGGAGCACCTTGAGACCAATGCCAAGCTCAGGGTGGCGACGATGAAGGGTAGCGGAGAGCTCCTTTCGGCGATGGGCGCGAAGGCTCCAAGTCCGGTCGTGATGGAACAGCTCGGTATCGACATCGAGAGGCTATTCGGGTCCCGCCTGAAAAGGATGAGAAGGGAGGCAGATGAGGAGACCAGGAGGGTGATGGATGATGCAGAGTGAAGGGATGAGCATCATACGTCCGATCCCGGACGAGAACACGAGCGAAGCAATCATGTTCGGCTCCCAATACATGTTCGCCAAATCGTCCAAGTATTTCTGGGACCAGACCCAGGACATAATGGACCGCGAGATAGTCAAGCTTCTGGCCTCCATCCGTGACCCGGAATTCGCGGTGTTCGTAGTCAAGCATCGCCCGGACATGATCTACGCTACGGACCCGCCGATCAACGAGCCTGACAGGATCCGTGACCTGTGGACCCTGAGGCAGATCATAGCCTGGGGTACCGGAGAGGAGTTGCTTGAGGTCTACCGCACCGAGAACCAGATGTGGGCGATGATGCACGGGATAAGCGAGTATTCATCCCACTTGCTTGAGCATGGTATTTCCCAGCAGGAATGGAAGGCGGCAACCCTAGGATTCGACCTACCGATAGAGTACGATACCATCAGGGCGATTGCGGACCATGACGCGATCAGGAGCGGGAAGGAGATGAGTGGGATTCTCGACGAGGAATCCCAACGCAGAGCAGAGAAAGACCGTTTCCGCCGTGAGTATGCAAGGTTCCTCAACGGCGAGCTCGATGAGGGCACAGAAGATTCCCCGGTGGACAGGATCCAACTGTTCCGTGAGGAGGATGAGCTGCTTGAAGCCGAAATCGACTTCTCCGAAACCGATGGGCACGATGAGAGAACCCCCATCGGGACGTTCGTGGCAGGATTCATCCTGCTGTGGGCCAGGGACAGTCTGGAATGGATTGTCTCGAAGGGGATGGAGAAGACGGCACCGTGCGACGGACGCTTTGAGGCACTGAGGAGGTTGGCCCATGCCCGATGAGGTGCAGATCTGGAAGGACACCACCACCGACCTGAACATAGCGTTCCGCGAGCTTGTGAGCTATCTCGGAGTATCCGATACCCGCGTGGGCTATCTCAGAGACTTCGAGCACGTGTTCTCGCTCACATGTCCGGACATGATGCTCTGGACATTCCCGGAGTATCGTGAGCTGGATGCGCTGTCGCCTCTGCCGGAGAACGTCCGTGCCAGGGTGTCGCCGGGCGTGTTCCGCAACTACCTAATGGTCTACGAGCAGATCATGAGACGCATAGGGTTGATTGACAAAGAGCCTGTGGAGCAGATCACCTCCGGCCAGTTCTTCGACATGGGGGACACCCGAATGATCGCGGGCATGGATGCCTTCTTCAAGCGCATCATCAGACCAGGAGCGGTGTGGCTCACCTCCGGTGAACGCGGTGGAGGAAAGACGCACGCGGCGGTCGCCCTCTTCGAGAAGCTGTTGAAAGGGGAGTTTCCCTCAATCCCCCGGGTTGTGGTCTGCACTAACATCATCTTCTACCACAAGGTGGCGGGCAATGTGGAAGTGGAGCCTCCGCCAGGAGTGCATCACATCACGACGATGAAGGAGCTCTTCCCGATAGTGGTCGAGACCATCCGGACGTATGGCCGCGACGTGCTGATAATGCTGGTGCTGGACGAGGCCCAGGGATTCATCAGCGGAGATCGCAACTTCACCAATTCCAGCATCCCAATGAAAGAGATGCTGGGCACCATCCGCAAGTACAACATGATGGTCTGGTTCCTGACACCGACGGCACGTTTTATCGGTCCGGCTTTCCGCAATACTATGAATGCCAAGAACCCAGGCAACGTGACATGCAGATGGAGGAAGGACATGCAGAGGAACGAGGCGTGGATCGCCCAGAACCATCTGGACTGCAAACCGAAGGAGCTCATGGCCGTCATCCCCTATGACTGCGAACCTGCGGCAATCCGTGTGCCGGTGACGGATTGGACCGTTACGGTCGATGAACTTGTGGAAGGAGGGTACTGCTACGACCACATCGCCAGTGCGAAGTTCGAGGAAGGCGATGGATTCGACTTCAACGAGTTCAATCGGGCCTTGGGGGGCGTGGCTTCCATCGAGGCACTCGATGCTATCGAGGCATTCTATCGTCGCATCGAGAGCACGGCCGAGGATGAACTGTCACCCGAGCAGATGCTGAGGGTTGAGAAGGCTAGGGCATATCGCAACCTGATACATGCCGGCGTGACGCAGACTGTCGCCGCGAGATCCCTTGGAGTGGCGAGAACGACACTCAACGATTGGGTCCGCGAGCTCGATGAACAGGATGAAAGCGGAAATCTGCTCCGTCAGGACGATACCCGTGCCAGCAGTTTTGACGACGGACGGGCAGGGGGGTCTCGCGCACCCCGTATATATATTTCTAAAGAAAGCGCGGAAAAGAGGGGCATCGAGCCTCCCGCGCCGTCAAACGAGATCTCCCCGGACGAGGGTTCTGAGGAGATCGACGATGCATCTGCAGAGGGGCATCGGGACCTTTCTCCGGACACGTCGATCCCCGACGGGACATACACGTTCGATGAGTTCGGAAAGGCTGTCCGCCATTGCATCGGGGGGTGTGAATGATGGTGGGACTCAGATCTAGAAACAGAGGGTCCGGACGGTCGGGCATCGTCCGCATCAGGAAGGGAGGAAGGATGTACCGCATCCCGGTGGAGAACGGCATAGTGCCGGACTGGGCACTAGCACAGCGGTTCCAGGAGGTCGGCACAGTGGACGACCTTGACGGCGATTCATCGGTTGTCCTACCTGCGAACTGCACACCGGAGGAACTGATTGACTGGTGGGTGGACCCGTCATCATGTGATGTCAAGGGCGTAGATACTCGCGACTCGAAGATCTATGACGTCTCCGGTGTGCCGGAATCCAAGAGGCATGCCCAACGCAGAATGGCGGTCATTGCCGATCCGGAGGAGGCTATGCGCATCCGCCGCATACTCTCCGAGAACTTCACGCGCGAGGAGCTTGAGATGATGGCATCTAACGGCTCCATCGTGATCCGCACGGTCCCCGACTGCGGGGATGCGACGGGGTGCTACTTCCGCCGTCAGGACGGAGTGGAGATCCCATTGATCGTGCTGGAGCAAGGCACCACTCCGGATGGGGTGGTGCATGAGATGGTCCATCACCTGCGGGCAGTGGACCAAACGAGGGACGGCGTGCTACGCACATCGTTCCCGTCGGACAGGACTGGTAGACTAAACGAGGGGGTGTTCAGGAGACTATCAAGGAAACAAAGGAACGCTATAGTGGAACAGGAAGAGAGAGCGACCGTCGCTGAGACGGTGGCCAGGACCGGGATCGATCCCTGTCAGTCGGGATACTACGACGGGGTGCAGAACATGGATCCCAGAACCGCCTATGTCCAGGACAAGTACATCGTGACCGGGAGGGACCCGGAAGACACGGCTCCATGCCAGCTCCCTAGATTAAAGGGACAGGCCGCGAAGAATGCTGTGACCAACGGTTACGAGTACATGAACGTGGCCAGGGCCAGAATACTGAACCGCAATGTGAAGAAGAGGTGACCACCGATGGAGAACTCGACCGCATCCCAGGGGCGCGGGGTATCTCGCCCGAGTGAAAAGTGAGAACATGGCAACAAACGCTGTCGATAGGAAGACGATCGACGCAATGAATGAGCAGGTGCGCCAGCAGGTAGCACAGGAGGAAGAGGAGAAGAGGCTGATGAAGGAGGCCAGGAAGGCCGCCAGACGTCTAAGGAAGTCGAAAAAGAAGGCCGAGAAGGCGACTGCCCTAAGAGCAGCCAGACAGACCGGCTATTCCGGGACTATAATCATGCTGAACGGCAAGCCCTACGAGGTCGTCTACCAGTCGCGTCCGTCGCAGGTCGTGCATAGCGGCAATCTGGCTCCCCCATCCTTCAACACCGCTCCACAGTTCACCAAGCAGACGATGAATGGCATACCCGTAATCAGGATATACCGTGGGTTCCGCGGAGAGCTCTACGCCGTGGGACGCATGTCTCCCGGAGAGACAGGGCTGGTCTGGGGACGCGGGTACGATCCCACGACTGGTATCTGGAAGGGTGGGGACTACAACCTGGCCGCGAAACAGGTCGAGGAACTGTCCTATGGAATGGAGTGCATCATCAACAACGGGGCACTGGGAACCACCGTCAAGAAATCGTCCACTGTAAAAAAGGAAAGCCCGAAGGGTAAGGGAAAGACCGCACCTCCCAAGAAGCCAAAGGCATCCGCCGATAGAAAACCCAGTGGAAAGGGCAAAACCAGATCCACTGAAGTTGACAGGCGCAACAAACCCTCGAAGACTGCTGGAATCAAGAACTCGACCGTGAAAGAGACTTCGAGCAGATGCTCGAAATCCTCCACGGGAAAGTGCTGACTTGACATCCTATCGTGATCTCAAAAAGAATTCCGAGAAGGATCTCAACGCCTTCACTGCCAGGTACATGTTCTTCGCCTTCAGCGAGAAGCAGTTCGCAGACGGCATGGCCAAACTCGGACTGAAACCGAACGAGACGGGGAAGATCAGAGGGTTCGGTTCTGGAGCATACATACGCGCGGACAAAATCGATGATTACCAAAAGCTCACGAGGGAGCAGGACGATAGGGTCCGCAGAGCGTCCAGATCCGAATCGTTCGCCTTCGAGATGTTCTGCACTGAGCTGGCCAATCATGAGTATCCCGTGTCCATGGACCCCACGGATGCGGTCCTGGCAACCGGTTACACCATGGAGGAAGTGAACAGCAATCCGACCCTTAGACGTGCGTTGAATGATGCCAAGGCGTACATCATGAGCAATTCTGGATCGATATCACAGAACTCCAAACCGAAAGGATCCAGGTGTGACGCGAAGCACCCGCCATCAAACGTCCAGAACGATCCTGGATGGATGAGACTCGAAGGTCAGAACGCTTACACGGCATTGGGCAGGTGGAAGGTCGAGAAGAGCGGTCGCGTATGGAACCTGTGGGGACCCAATGGATTCACAGGATCCTATCCGACACTCTCGGAGGCTGGGCGTGCCGTCACTTTCTTCACGACGGTCGGAAGGACTGAGCCCTCGAAGAACTCCAAACGCAGATCGCATGGGAGGTGCTGATGTGAAGAGCAAGGGCGTGAACGATGTCATCCCCGACGTCACAAGGATCTTCGTATCCGTTGACGAAGGAGGAGACATCGGAAGCAACACAGAAGGGATGTGGTACATACTGTGCGGATGCTCCGTTCACGACAGGGTTCGGTTCGCAGATGCGACGAAGCACTTCGGATTCGTGAAGGAGATGAAATTCCGTAAATCGGCCAAACGCAGAACCGAGGTCCTGACATACGCTGACCCCGCCATCAGGAGGATATACTATGTGGCCACACGCAAGGATCAGAGCACATTCACTCCGATGGAGCAGAAGGCGATACATGACAATGCACTCGGCATGTTGTCCGATCTGATCCTGTCAACGGAGCAATCGAGATTCATTGATGTGGAAATAGATCACAACGACCTCATCGATGATGAGAGGGCTGAATCCCTGTTCGAGAAGAACAGATTCTCCAAGGGACGTGCAAAGGCCAGAGCCATCAGCTCCGAGGAGAGCTATGAGATGCAGACTCATGATTTCATCGTAGGGGCCATCGGAAAACTGTACAACAGATGTGATGAAAGGTACGCCGAATTGCTAACTGCACCAAAGTTCTGCATCCTCACAAGTTCGGATATGATGAAAAGTGTCAGTCCGACAGGTCGTAGCCGCCAGGCGGTCCGCAACACAGCCGGAGGACAGAATAACAATACCCGTCCGAAGTATAAAAAGACTCACAAGAAATCGAAAAGGAGGTGCTGATATGGCAATGGTAAGGCGTCATAAGGCCAGATGCGCCAACCGCAAGGGCATCCGCACGATGGCGGAGTTCCTAGCGGACAACGGGTTCGAGATTGTGAATGTCCAGAGCGTCGGTCAGGACCCGGGAACGATGAGTGTGGTCAGTCTCGTCATCGCCAGGGATGCCTCTGGAAGATTCGCAGTCATACGTTTGGATGATTGGACGCTGGCGAGGGGGTATCGTAAAAAGGATACTATCCCGTACAAAATCCGTGTAGAATGGGAAGGACACAGTCGCGAAGACGCGCTCAATGCGATGACCACTGCAAGGGCGGGGATGCTGGCGAACTTCTCGTGGTTCATCCCTGGAACAAAGGAACTGGTGCCCGGATGCAGATCGGAGAAGGTGATTGAATGCTGAGACGTCAGAGGTCCAAAGCAAAAGATGTCCTATTCTCCGAGAATGGGAAGCCTGCCCATGTCTGCACAGGTTGTGGAAGGTGTCGCTCTGAGAACGGGAAGCAACTGTTCGACAGACAGCTAGCAGAGGGATTCACAGGAATCTACGAGCTCAAGGATGGATCGATCATGGAGGCACACGAATGGGATGATCCAGATTGGGAAGAATGCGGGGTTGATCCACCCCTGGGAAGCGTTTACTACGACATATACGAGAACGGTGAGGGAGTAGATGGCGGTGTCATGGGGTATGACAGAGGAGACACCATCGGAAACCTCAGCGATTTCGTTGCCAGGAGCAACTCCGATGGGATAAGCCGCCTGATTGCGGCAGAGGGCACTCCCGAGTATGACGAGATCTACGGAGCTCTGGGGATTCCGAAGGACTATCTCCCGATCAAAAGGAAATACAGCCTTAGCAAGAACAAGAAGGCTGTAGCCGTAGAACCGGGCCAGAATCTCGGACCAGATGGGTCACCCTTGGAGTGCGGCGATTGCGGTTCCAATAACTGCGAGCTATGCGTCATCGAACCCACCGGTTCATGGCTCTGCAGATGCTGGTCCTGTGGCAATGTATTCTACCAATATCCCGAATGGTTCTAGACGTCTCCGCAAAACCAAGAAAAAATGGAGGTTTGACATGCAAAACAAGCAGACCACGGATTTGAACTCGACCGCCCATGCGACGAACAGGTGGTCTCATGTTCAGGAACTCTAAGAACAGGAGATCCACCATTGACGGGTCCCCGATCATTTGGACAGCTCCGATCATCGACGGCGGGAACGCTGGGGACGGCCCCCAGACACGTCCGAAGAAGTACGGGACCGCTCATGTCAAGGGCAAGAACGGGACGATGTACGCGGTTCCCGTGGATAAGAAGGGAAAGGTCCCTACTTCGGCTGTCTTCGCGAGGCTCCTGGATGTCGATACGGGCACCAGGGATGGACACCGGAGGGGTGTCGAGATCGACCTGAGCCGCGAGGCACAGAGAATCCATGAGATGCCTTCCGGAGGATTCACCCCTGAGCAGATTGTTGGATGCGGATGGTGGATGTATCCCGCCGAATCAGACATCAAGGGGATAGACGACCCCTCGACCATAGCCTTCGGAGAGGAGGATGCGATGGCCACGGCATCCAAGATCGCGATCATTGGACCTAAAGAGGACCGCGACCGCATCCAGAAGGTCCTGAAGGACAACTTCACACGCAAGGAGCTTAAGACCGCAGTGGCGGACCAGGGCATCGTCATAACTGTGGCCCCGGCAGGGAGAGGGTCTTCAGGATGGTACATGGGAAAGCAGCATGGCGTGACAATCCCGCAGATCGTCGTGGAACCAGGTGTAAGCGAGGACACCATCACACATGAATTCATCCATCACCTGAGACGTGTGGATGAATCCAGGGAGGGTGTGTCCAGATGTCCATTCCCCCTAACGGATGAGAAGGCCCTCGGTGCAGGGTACATCTCACTGCCGGAAAAGAGGAAGGCCGCCCTGAACAACTGGGAGGAGGCCGCCACCGTTGCCGAGTCCACAGTCAGGACACGTCAGCCGGAGACGAAGCCTACGGGATACTACGTTCACATCCCAGATGGCAGGGAGAACTATCCTACCTGGTACAACGAGGACCGTAGTACCATGACCCGGGGAAGTTCCAAGAACTCCCCGCAACGCGGAAGACGTGCTGTCTCCCGTGTCAACTTCCGCTTCGGCAACACCCACATCTCCGGTCTGAGATTCAAGCAGGGGAAATCGGCCCGTGAGGCAGTGGCGGAAGCGGCATCCAACGGAACGTTGCCGAAAGCATCGTCTCCCAGATCCAAAGAGGTGAGGAGACGATCGCAAGCGAGAACAATGTCCGGATGATCTGCCCATATTGCGATGGCGACAGATGTGTGATGCGCGAGATGGTACAGACCAGGGAAACCGAAGAGACGCTCATCACCGTCAGACGTTGTATCTGCAACGAGTGCGGAGAGTCGTTCTACGCGGTCAAGACCTTTCGTCAGACTGGTCCATTCGATTTCCTGCGCAGGGATCAGTTGGAACCGATGACGGGGATCAGACTCCGTAGACCAAGGCCGTTCAAAGAAAGGAGAGACATCTCATGAATCCTGCATGCTCGATCTGTCCGGTCAGGAGATCCACATGACCAGCCACATGGAATGGGAGCTGTGTCAATCGTGTGGGGGTCTCGCACGCATCAGAGCAGGCAGGACTGGCGTATGCGTACATTGCGGCTCGCGGGTGTTGCCGTGTTCCACCTGCAAACGTGCGGATTGCACCGATTGCCCGCATGATCGCAAGAACAGGATCTGGATCCCAATACTACGGAAGGTGTCCGATGGAGAAAAGGAGAAAACTCACTAAGACTGAGAAGCGCGATCTCCGCGACAGTGCATCATTGGGGATCTCGATGGCTTCCTTGGGGATAGGGCTAGCCTCATTGATGCTGGCATTCAACAAGAAACCAAGGGAGGATAGAATCCTCTACTCCGAGTCCAAAGGACGTATTCGACTACGATGCGCCTTCATAAACCCTTTAGAAACACCCTTCATTCCTTCTTCTGAGACTCTATGTAGATCTGGGAACAATGATGGAGCCAGCTCTCCATGTCTCCATACGATGATGGATTCTGCATGACCGATTCCAAATCCTTCAGGTCACAATAGAAGCGGGCAGCATAGATCAGGAAGTCGGAGGTGGAGTTAAAATTACCAGATTCCACCTCATTGGAGATTCTGTTTGCGATATAGTCCGGGATGCGGACCGAGGTCGGTATTGCCATGCATCAACACATGGATGTTGTCCTATTTGTAGTTGTATGGTCAAACAATGATACTACATTTCATTTAATGTAGTTGTATAGTATTACAACACTACTACATTATATACCACCTAACCTTATCATGGGCCTATGACAACAATGGTATCGTTCAGACTACGGGAAGATGTCATTGAGGACCTCGACCTATTGGTTCAACTCGGGTATGGGGTCAACAGGTCCGACATCATACGCACTGCCGTCCGCAGATATTCAGATGAGGTTCTGACAGCCAGACCCAGGAGAGGTGTTAGAAGATGACATCGAACAAGTATCCCAAAACGGAGGGTGACTGTCTCAGACTATTCATGAAGTCCGTGGAGTCTCAACACATATCCGAGAAGACGAAATATGGATACAGACTGGGATCGGAACACTGCATGACGATCCTGAGAGAACAGGGGATGCAGACGCTCCCTTATCTAATCGGAGAGAAGGAGATCAACTATCTCGTTTTCGAAGCGTTCGAACATCTGGCCGTCAGGACGAAGAGATGGTATCTCTCCATGTTCAACAAGTTCCTGCTGTTCTTCGATAACTTCACCATGCAGAAGATGAACCTGTCCTGGCCACATGACCGTCGCGTCCACGTGGACTGGCTGGACCCGGTTCAGGCGAGAGCTCTTCTCGACATGCCCAAGACAATCGAGGAGGAAGTAGCGGTCCATCTGGAACTGTGTCTGGGGTTGCGCCGTGTGGAGGTCATTCGTCTCCGGGTATGCGACATCCATCCGAACTATCTCGACGTTCGTGGGAAGGGGCGGCACGGCGGGAAATGGAGATCCATCCCTTTTCCAGAAGGAACATATGAGCTTCTACAACGGATGATTGCGGCTCGCAATTCCAACATCCGGAGAGTTCGGGAACTCTACCCCGAAGCTGTTGCTCCGGATACGCTATTCATCACGATCAAGGGTGGCACCATAGAACCGTTCGCGGAAAAGGGGACTGGGTTCGATGCCCGCTTTATCGTCCCGCTAAGGAAAAGAGCAGGATTCCAATTCTCGAACCACACGCTTCGCCGGACATTCGGGAGACAACTATGGAAAAATCATGTGGAGATCGAGAAGATAGCCGAGATCATGGGCCATGAATCGATAGATCAGACCCTGCAGTACATCGGCGTGAACATGGACGACATGAGCTCGGCCATGTCTAAACTGAAATACTGAACCATTCAATCAAACAAAGGCCACGGTTCTTAGTGAGATATGAACTGCCATCGGCCTCCTTTTTCTCCATTTTTGTAATTTCTAAGCGGACCGCGTGGTTAACACATGGACGAAAAGTAATTTATAACGAGCTTTGGAATATGGTATCGGGATGCTCGTAGCGTACTACAGTTTCCCGTAATACGAAAGTGTGAACAAATGACCGCGAATGTATTACATCGCGGATGTCCACACGCAGAACATGGGCTCAAATCCGGGCGGGCCCACTCATCCCCGACTGTTTATAAAGGATCTTTATATGCTTTCGGTGTCCGGAAGAGATCGCTTCTGGGCTTTTTCGGGCGGTTATGAACATTGATCCCGTATTTCAGACCCATCTCTCGGCTTACCCACGATTCATGATCAACTCCGGCCCAACCCTTTCTCTAATCTAATACAACACGAGAATTCAACAATCACCAATGCTAGATTCTTGTGATAGCAATTCAAGGTAGAACATACGTCTTTTATGAGGAACCATGTTAGATATCAAATAAGGACAACGACTGTCAACACGATCAATTAATTCATGTAATATTTGAAACGACTTCAATTGAGATTGAGTAACCGCCTCCATCTCATTGTTCAAATACTCATCATCATGCTCATCTATCCAATTGAAATATCTCTCCAATAACCCTACAACAACATCAGAGATCTGAATCAACAGTGAATACTTAGAATCTATAAACTCAAAAGAAACATATGGTTTACCTTCTATCCTGAAATCAATTGTTTCAAACTTTCTTATGATCTCATACTCTTCATCAAAATGATGAGTTGCCAAAGGTGCACCGAACATGCAATACCAATACGCATGAGAATAACCATCAATCCAAATGCCTCTTTCTCCGAAGTTCAACTGTATAAAACTAGTCTGTTTTGAAATAGCTTTTAAATTCTGTCTTAAGACCTCATTAAAGAACCAATAATCGCGATTCTCCACATCATTCCATTCTTCAATAAATGAAACAAGAGCGTGACAGAAAACTCCCTTATCTGTATTACTAACATTAGGATATCCATATTGTCCAAGTATGGATATAAATTCGCGAGGATCATTCATTACAAGCTGGTAGAAACAATCCTTCATTATTGCATGATAGATCAACAGAGACTTACCATAAGGTGCCTCCAGAGATTCATCCACGATTTCCACCACAGCATCGTAGATATTGTCAAAACAATGATAATGAATGTAAACGGGTGACCTTACCAACCAATCCAATAGTGCTACAACATTCCTACTTCCCATGTCATAGCGAAAATCATTTGTTTTGAAGAAGGACTTGGCCTTTAACTCGGATAATTTGTTGATTTTTAACGATGCGACTAGACTGTCTGTATCCAGCTCTACTCCAGGTGGGATGGCAATTCCGCCCAACATGAAATCACGATATATACCACGAGAATCGTTAACCAATTCTAACTTGTCCTTATCAAACCTAAATTTACCGATGTTGTTGGTTTCATCATAGTAGATGTTCCAATCCTCCGATAGCGTAGGGTCTACTATTCCCAACTGAACATTTTGCCATACATCGATTGTTTCCATATTTCACATCCATTTGAAATGGGCCTGCGTATCACTCAATGCCTTGCTGTAAAGACAAACTGACACACTCAGGAACCAAAACCTCTCTTGCCTCACCGGTCTCTAGATCATGATAGATGAACCGGGCATCCTCGAACTCCCCATCGGGCTGGATGCGCTTGAGCTGCTCCTTCACCCTGGACCTCATCTCCATGGCGAACTCCAGGATCTCGCGGACACCTTCCTTGTCCACCCTTCCATCGGGATAGATCAGCTTCATCATGGCTGATGTGACCTTCTTGATCGATGTTACATCCCTCTGCTTTAGACTTGAGTCCAACCTGAAATAACGGTCGATGACCTCGGAGAACTGTTTCTTCCTCAGTTCCCTCGCGATCTCTGCGAAGTAATCGCAGATAAACCCATAATCGTCTGTGAAAGTACTCGGGGAGAACGGCTCGATCTCCCACCCCGGGATGTAACAGTGGAACCTGTCCAGGAACGCGGTGTCCTCGTTCATCCCCACAGGGAACGGCTTGAAGAGACTGGCCTGGAGGAGAAGTGTCTTGATGCTCTCGTTGATGTTTCCGACGAAAACCATCGAAGCCTTGCCTTCGAGCTGTTCCCCACCCCTGGCGAAGGATCCGGATGCCATGTAATCCTTCATGATAGTGATGGCATCCTTGTCCTTGAACTTGATCTCGGCAACCTCGTCGAACGCGACGACATCCCAGTTGCAGACCAATCCAGGAGTCCTGGTCGAGAGATTGAAGAATAAGCTAGCAACAGTCGCCTGTCCTCCGGACACCAGGATGCTGCTGGGGGAGATCTCCTTGTAGACGTGGGATTTACCGGTGCTGCGAGGTCCGAGCTCGCAGATGTTGATGTTGTTCTCCACCAACGCCATCATACGCGCCAACAATAGCATGCGGGTACGCTGGTCGATGCTGTTCGGTTCGATTCCCGTGGACCTGAGCATCAGTCCGATCCACTGGTCCTTGGTGAAAGCCTGACGCTGATCCACGTAATGGTCGACATCGACGAAAGGCATCTGGATCGGTGACAGACGGGTGATCTTGAACGGATTGAGGACCTTCTCATCACCGATGTATGAGTAGTCGAAGGTGATGATGCACCATATCCCTCCAGAAAGGAGACGGGGATTCATCACTACCATGTCCCTCGAGATGGGAACGTTGATGAGGCCGAGACTCAGGAACGATGCGACGTAGATGTCCTTCTTGAAATCCAGTGTGACGGAGACCTTGTCGATGATGGCGTATCCTTCTCCTGCCTCACGTATGTTTGATTTGACCCTCTCCGCTTCGTCTGGCCTGATGTACAGACGCGACAACTTGTCCTTTACAGTCTCCAGACCTTCGTTGATCTCGTCCTCGTCATCTGAAGAGCAGTACATCCCCAGAAGGTACTCCAGGACGAATATCGGGACGTTGGCACCTTCCTTGATCTTCTTGGTGAGGTCCTTGCGGACGATACAGCCCTCGAAGGAATCGACAAGGTCGATGACATCGATGTTCACAGGTGCACCTGATTCATGCTGCCGCATCACGGGAACGGGATCCGAAGTGAAGGATTGCTGCACAATCTCGGAAGTCTGCACATCGGTTGTTCTCGGTTCGGATGCCGATAATCCCTCGACCTCATCGTAAATCCTGCCGAGTTCCTCTGCAACCGGGGTGGAGAAGCACTCGCAGAGCCTGATCATCGTGTCGATGGCCCTCTGAGTATCCCTTTTGGAGAAATCCTTGAGACCTACATGTGCAGACCTGTTGCGCAACTTATATAGTTCGATTGCCCACGAACGACAGTCCCTTGTCAATCCGGGGGGTTCGAACGATGTCATGTTACTGAAGACATCCTTCCAGTGAAGGTCCAGAAGCAATAGGACACGGGCGATATCCAACCTTGAGACCAGATCGTCCTCTGGTCCGCTTGTGGGAAGATCACGCTTCTGACTGTCCTTGAACGTGTCTATGACGGCAATCTGCCACCAATCCGGACCGAAGTGATCCTTCAACGACTTGGTGACGAAATGGGACATCACCGGAAGCAGCTTGTTGAAACCCTGTACGATGTAATCGTTGTTGCTCATGGAACCACCTCAGAATCCCAGATCCGCGAACATGACATTCACCTTGTAATCGAACCTCTTCGGCTCCTCATCCGGGTCGGTGAGGTTCCTGACCACCAATCTGATCATGTTCACCTTCAGCTCGACCTTGAATGTGATCCTGATATCCAACGCGGTCGGATCCACCCTGTTGGCGACGACCTTCTGCGGTTCTGATATCCTCTGACCGTTCATGTCCTCGATCCAGATGCTGTACTCCGCCTCACGGTACTCGTTGTTGACCGGGTGCTCCTGCAGAAGGACGAATCTGGGGGACATTTGCTTGACGTCCCTCTTCCCATCTGTCTTGAGGCCTACGTACTTCTCCGTTACAGCACCCTTGTTGGTGAACACTGTGACGACTGGAACGACGATCTCCTGCAGGGAGATCCCGCCGTGGACGAAGTTCTGCCCTCCGCCCTGCAGCTTGAACAATCCTGCGGAATCCGGAACGGAGACGTACAGACCGGAGTTGGATTCATCCAGGTAATCGAGGGAGAACTCGATGGAACGGTCGAGGCCGAACCTACGGTCGTTCAACGCGTAACGCCTGCCTGATTGGAAACCCTCGACGGCGGAGATCTTGTCTATCTCCTGCATGTCCCGCCTGCGGTATATGAAACCGTGATCGGCCGTGATGATGAACTTGGTGTAGTTCCAATTGGTGATCGTGCATATGATATCCTCGATCTCCCTGATCGCATCGTCACATGCGTCGAAGGCCTTGCTCTCTGTGCGTGCCTCATCTCCTGTCGCATCGATGGCATCGTGGTAGACGTAGATGAGGTCCTTTCCCTTGCAGCGCTCACGCAGCTCGGTCTTCTTCCCCTTGCCCATGTCCGAGTACCTGATGACCGCGGAATCCGGATAAACGGAGTTCAACACCGCTTCCCTCGTGCCGGATTCGGTGCTCTGACCGCATATGAGGACGTTATACTTACCGTCATGACTGACCTCTAGCCCATCGTTGGGAAGGAGGGCGGCCATTCCGAATTTGGTGATGGACGGGACTGTTGAGATCATGTGCTTTATGCTGCAATCCCTGTATCTGGAGTTCTTGCCGAGATTCTCCATCAACTCCACTGCACACTCGTATCTGAAGGCATCCGAGATGATTACGACCGTCTTCCGACCTTTCTCGATGAAGGATTTGCAGAAATCGGTCTGTGCGGGTCCGGGGAGGTCATCATAGGACCTAATCATGGAGCACAACCTCTCCGTAACGGGATTGAGGAACTGATTGGAGTATGTGTTCTCCACCAGGTTGCAAAGGACCTCTAGATTGGAGGACCCGGATCTGTCCGAGTTCTTGATGAAATGACGGTACTCCCTGTCGATGCCGTTCCATCCATCCGAATAACGGTCGATCATCCTGTCCACACTGGTTGTATTGATGACATCACTGCTGTACTCGTTGCAGAGACGCAGCAGCCTGGATGCGGAGAGGACCATGTCGTAATCGAATCTGTGAGCATCGGAGTCGATCATGTTCAACCGTTCGTCGATCATGCGAACGGCACTGTTGTCCAGAGGAGAACGCGTGCTGGAGATCTGGTCGATGAAACGGTCGACTATGACATCATCCACACATGAGAACACCCCCACTCCGATCACGGCACTGGGCTCGAATGCCCTCAGAACAGTGCTGAGATCTATCCTCTCGGAAATCCAATCCGAGAGGGAGCGCATCCTGAACGATATACTGGAGTCGTTCAGTATCCTCCTCATGACCGTCGAGGTGCGAAGGCCGTTCCTCAGGATGTAGTTGGATAGCTTGGGAGATTCGACAAGTGGCGTCGAATAGGTTGCAGCTGTTATGAAGAGACTGAAAGAGAGATCCCTGATGGACCTTGTTCCGATGTATCCGAATTCCTCCTTGCAGTGATCCCAAAAACAATCGGACAGGCCGTAATCGTCGATCAGATTCAAGATGGCTGTATCTGTCTCCAACTCCGGTGAATCCGAGTATCTCACCAGTACATCCGACAGGATATCGGTGAAATCCATGGAATTGACACCCAATGAGACTGCCAACATGGCATCGAGAACACTGTCAGGGTCGTCTTCCTTCGGCTGCAACCTCAGGAACTTCCTCTTGCGTTCGACACTGTTGAAGAATCCGACATGGTCGTTGACAACCTCGTTGCATGATTCCGACAGCCCCAACTCGGTGCAGATGCAAGCTGTCTTATCGGCGGTGAACAGGGGCTTCGAGTAATGGATGGTGTCCGCAAGGATGTTGTCCTCATCCGGAGGGATTGCTCCGGGCATGTACACCAGGAATCTGGCCTCCTTCTGTTCAACCTCGATGGTGTACTTGATGTAGAACCCGTTGAACCCGTCCCATTTGATGATCTTGATGTCCCCGAGTTCCAAATAATCCACAGCATCGGAGAACTCCCTCTTCGGATCCGACCAGAACACGATCCTCGGTGCGACTCCGGTCTTTGAGGAGATTGTATCGAAACGGGCCATCAGCATAGATGTGACTTCGTCGCTCTCCATGATATCACTTCAACTTGTAGAGGAGGTTGATCTTACCCTTACCTCCGGGGTTGTCGATGTTCTGGAACTTGGCATAATTGACCTTGACACCGTCATCGAGATTGATAGAGACCTTGTCCGAGGAGTAGAGTTCCATGGCCAGATCATATACGGCGATCTCATCCAGTTTCTTCTGGAGCTTGGACCTGACGACCGAATCGGTTTCCGCATCGAACTGTTCAGTGTATCTCTTCTGCATCGGGAGTAGGTAGTTCTGACGCATCTTCCCGATGAGGTTTTCATCGTAGCGATGCATGTAGATAAGTGCCTTGAATCCGTTCTCCTTGCCGGAATCGAACAGCCAGTATATCGGGAGGTTGGAGTACATCTTGAGATGATCCTTGTAGAAATCGTTGAGGAAGTACTTCCTGATCTTGTCACGAGCAATACCAGAACCTTTGATCTCCAAAGCAGAAGCAATGAATTTGAGGTTCTCTTCCAGATTCTCCTCACCGAACACGATTCTGATGAAATCTACGAAACGCGTGACAATGTCGTCCCCAAAATAATCATTGTCGTTAATCGGAATGATGTTGTCCGAATCGACAGGATACTCCCTATCGGGTTGAATCCATTCACCACCTGCAAACTGAAGTCCATGAGATTCAAGAGAGTAACGACCAAACATACAACCAATTGCGTGAGAGATTAATCTTTTCACAGCACAATTTGAATCAATTAATTCTGTTGTCGTTGGAGACGCATCATCTTTAGAAAGCTCATCTTCTAATTGGTATATTTCTATGAAGATACTGTTCAGTTCCCTCTCATTAGATCTCATACTATTGTAGCGTTTGTTAGCTGCCTTAACCTGTTCTTCAACATACTCCGATACGGTACTAAAACCAACAAAACACCGATCATAATTCCAAGACAACTCTTGAGAATCCCAGTCTTCTTTGGATAATGCTATATTCTGTCTTACTAAATCTACCACTTTGTTCTTCTCTTCATCACAGTAAATCATAGGTATTCTACTAATATCATTATTAGTGAAACTCATTGTTGGATTAAGTCCTTTAAGAATACTGAACGTCACATTGGAAGACAGCAACCCTATACAGTAATCTAAAGAATAATTCTCACATATGAAAGCAGAACGACTAGTATCATCGAATATGAAACCAGGACGTTTATACCTTACAGCGAACTCCGAAGAACTCAGTTTATTCCATGTAAAGCCTTCCTTGAAATACATGCTTGTATTTTGAGGACGTGCGGCTAGCTTTCCATTCTTATTTCTATAATGTTTTATTGATTCTCCATTGTTTTTCCAATCAACTACAATCGTATCTGCAGGATACCACTTCCGATACTTACCTCCACTATTGCAAGGATACCAGCGTTCTTTTCTGTTCGTTGTTTCAGATACGTCTGAAATACCAAAACCAATATTACGATAATCAACTTCAAACCACGAACGCTGATACACATCATTGTTCCCAGTTGCTAACCCAGCACACAGATTTACAATAGTATCTAGAGACTGTCCCTCCGCAAAACACGATATCATCCTTTTACTGAACCAATACGCAATCGGTGCGCCAGGGATTGCATCGAATCTGGATTGCTTGACGAAATAACGGTTGTCTCCTGAAAGGAAGAGATTCTCCTTCTCTGCTTCCCCATAACCGTCTATCAAACGGCAATACGTGCCTACATGATCCTGGTTCACCTCATTGCAAAGAGTAAATGAGACTGACTGAACCACCTCTCCCCCGATCTGGTCGAACGCGTGTGGCCCCAGATGGGCCATCGACATGACCATTGACTTCTTACGAAGATTGGAACGTAGCATCTCGAAGCTTGACAGGAACATGAACGCATGCTGCGTTATCATCGAGACATAGTCGTCCTTTCCGGAGAACTCGAGACAACGTTCGATAAAACAGGCGAAGAGATCCGATTTCGAATCAGGATAAGCGTCCTTCACGAACTTGGAGAGATCGGGATTCATTCCCGATGAACTTAGATACGGAGGATTGGTGATGATAGCATCGAACTTGGTTGTCAGGACCCTCGCCACATCGACGATCTCGCGGATGGTTGCATCCAGTTCTGGATTACTGAACAGCGTACCAGTGCGACCCTTGAGATAGTTCCCAATATTATCCCAGTTCAGTTTACGTATCCTCAGCAACGAACCGTAGGTCTTCGCATCCCTGAACACCGACAGCAGATACATGATCTCGTTACGGGCGAGGGCGGAATCCTGTGCACTCAATATGGTGCCGTATCCCTCCAACGCACTCTCGTCGATTCCGTTGGATTCCGGAATGGAATGGAGATTGGGCTTCAGCCCCTTGGAGAACACGTTGGGATCGTACTGGCGGGCCTTCATCATCACCGCGAAATATGCAAGCTGATACGCCCTGTCGTCGATATCCAATCCATAGATGTTGTCGGTGACGATGAGATCCACGGCATCCTGTTTGGAGTAACCGAAACTGTCGTAGATCTGCATCAGGACATCGAACGCGTAGACCAGGACATGACCGCTTCCCATGCAGGGATCGATCACCTTGATGTCTGAGGGCATCATGGTCTGACGGGGTTTGCGCTGCTCCTTCAGAGCAGCTGCGACTTCCGGCTCCTGTTGAGCCTCGTCGACGTAGTACCTCCATCCCTTCCTGAGATTGGGATCGTCATGACCATCCAACCAGACCCTTCCGACGGAGTTCTCGACCATGTAGCGGACGATCCAATCCGGTGTGAACAGCTGCGTGGCAGCCGGGATGCGCTCCTTGGAGATCTTCACATTCTTCTTGAGATTCGCGAAGACCTCGTCCTTCACCTCGGAATTGTAGTACTGGTACATCCAACCGATGATCTGCACCGCATCCCTGAAGTCCTCCTCCGGAACGTTGTCCACAAGGTCCCTGACAACACCGTCCGGGTTCGTGTAGGAAAGACGGAGAAGAAGGTTCTCATACGGCTTGGTGACTGTGAACAGCTCCGGGAGGATCCTGTTTAACACCTTGCACTGATGGATGAACATCCTGGAGAACAGGTCGTCCAGTTTGTCGGAGTCCCTGAGACGGATGATGTCCTCCATTTCCGAGCTCGATATCCCGAGGTCGACGGAGGTGCACCTAGTGACGAGATCGGGCTCATCCTTCCCGGGGACCGTCGACGACAGCACACGAACATGGGTCGGAAGGTAGTCGTTCACCTCCATGTATCTCACGGCGATGAGCCTGTTGAACCATGTGTACGCGACCTGCTCGACTATGTTGTCGTATCCTGACTTGTCGATAGCCTCGATCAGCTTCTCGCGCCAGTTGGCCTCATCCCTGGTGATCCTTGTCTGGAGTCCACCCTTCAGCGTGATGATGGTGATATCTCCAGCGGATTCTATTGAGACCATATCATGACCCTCTCCCACCCCCAGGTCGGCCATCGCTGAATCGACGGATTGTCTGAGCTTCCTCCTCGCCTCGATCGAGAACCTCTCTACTGCTGCACGGTCCATGGTATCACCATATGATGTCGAACGGTCCGTTCGAAAGTCTTGCCTTCAGGTTCCTGCGGAGATCCTCGACGATCTCGTTGATATCATCCTCTGAGTCGATGGCCCTCCTGTTGGATGACACCGAACCGATGCTGATCTTCGCACGGGGCTTCGGAACATGTGGAACATCCTCGGGCTCAGGATGGGTCTCCGGCACAGGTGCCCCACCGGGAGAGTCGCCCCTCTCGGAGACTGGAGGGGTCGCAGGTGCGGGAGCTGGAATCCTGTCCTTCAACCTCTCGACCTGGAAATCGTATCCCTTGCAAGCCGTTATGATGTCGTTGATCGATGTGGCATCGTTGATCCTCTGCAGGATACCGCTGTACATGCCCCTGAACTCCTCGCACAGCGCGGGATGATCCTCGAAGACCGCTGAGGTCTCGGAGATCTTGCACTCCAGTTCGGAAACCATCTTGCCACGGTATCCTCCGACAGCATCGTCGATCTTCGAATCGAGCTGAGTACAGAGCACATTGAGATTGGGTATCAGCTTGGAGTCCTTCCCGTCGATGATCGTTCCGATCTCTTCGGCGATGACCTTGGCATCCTGCCCGAGGAAATCCACATTGC
Source organism: Candidatus Methanoprimaticola sp. MG2 (assembly GCF_047501175.1). Taxonomy (NCBI): domain Archaea; kingdom Methanobacteriati; phylum Thermoplasmatota; class Thermoplasmata; order Methanomassiliicoccales; family Methanomethylophilaceae; genus Candidatus Methanoprimaticola; species Candidatus Methanoprimaticola sp. MG2. Next base: position 203,432 of record NZ_JBEQWH010000001.1, on the reverse strand, counting down.
TCTCGTAATCCCTTATCGCTGCGATACCTCTGTCGTAGAGATTCTTGCGCCTACTGTCGGGAGCGAAGAAGTCCTTGATGTCGTCGAACCTTCCGGGTATCGATCTCAGAGAGGGCTCGTTCTGATCGGTGTACTTGTAAAACTCGGAGGACTGGAGCTTCGACAGACGCTCCATGACCTCACGGATCTCCAGAAGTACATCCTTCCCGGGATACTGGGGCGTGACCCTGTAGTTCTCCATGAGAGTGTCGATGGCCTTCAGCTGCTCCGAGGCATCCTTGTTCACCGACGAGACAATGAGGTTCTCGTCGAGCTGGAAGGTCTTGCGGAATATCGAGTCGTACACATCCTTTGCACGGGAGATCTGCTCGGCGGTGACAGCTTCGCGAACAATGACCTTCACCTTGTCGTAGTTGCGGGACTTTAGTAGCAGGTCGGGGATCATCTGCGGTTTCGTCGAATTACCGCGATACTCCATGCCGTCGTAGAACAGGTCTATCCTCCCATGACGGAACATCAGTGCGAGGATCCACTGGATGTCCACATCACCGAATCCGTACGGCTTCCTTCCGAACTTCTCCATGACGTTCTTCACGAGAACGGTCATCCTGGATGCATCGCATTCGGCAAGGTGCTTCGAGACCTCGTCGACCGCGAGACGGATATCCTTGACCGAATCGTCGAACGGTGTCACGGTTCCCAGCTTGAACAGGTCCTCTATGGTCTTGGTGGTACGTGTTCCCTTGACGTAGCCCATCTTGCTGTACACCGACTGGATGAGACGGTTCATACCGTCCTTCATACGGGCCTCAGGCGTCATGTTGCTGGAGATGTCCATCTCATTGCCGTTCACGTAGACCTTGGCATCCTGGAGTGCAGCACTCAGCTGGGATTTCGCACGCTCCTTCATCGCCGGAAGCTCGACACGCTTCTTGTCCAGGACCTCCCTCTCCGCCGGAGGGATCTGCGTCCCGCTCTTCTTGCGGATGTAATTATCCGTTTTGATGTACTCGGCGAAAGCCTCGAGGGTGCGCTTGTCATCCGGGATGTCGAAGATCACCCCGTTCTCCGAACGGGGTGCCATGAGCACCTCCGGAGTCTTGTCGCGGGGGGTGCTGATGCGGAGCGTGAGTTCGTGCTCCGTGTTGCCGATGTTCTCGTCATCGACGTACTTGTTGAACTGGTAGTCGTGGTTCGAATCGTAGCGGTACTTTCCGGAGATTCCGAATATCTGACCGAACGCCACCTGGGAGATCTGCTGATACAGCGAGGACTCGTCTATGGTCTCCCTCTGGATCTCACGGTTGACGCTCTGCTCCTCGTTGGTCAGGTAGTAGTACACATCGCCGCTCCTCTGGACGAAGTTCTGCTCTATGAGACGGTTGAGGGACTGCTCGATCTCCGCCTTCAGGCGGAGACGGTCCTGGTCGAACGATGAGACCATCATAGCCGCGATGTTGTCCAGGTTGGTGGCGAACGCGGGATAGTACTTCACCAGATACAGCGTCTTCAGCACATCCACATCGAAATCGTTGAGCTGGTCGTTCTCCACGGCACGGTTGAACACCAATCCAGTAGGTGAGTCAAGCTCGTCCCTGATGGAGTCGTAGAACGCGTGCATCGGCACGACGAAATCCAAGCCCTCGTTACAATTCGCTGCAGCGGTGTCCTTGAAGATCTTCAGCATCGAACGGGCGGCGTTGCTCAGGTTCTTCCCGGCGTTGCTCTTGTCCCTCAGCTGGGTGAGCATCACCTGGAGCATATCGTACTGATACGGGATGAAGGGGTATGTGTTGGCGAACTCTCTCTTGTCGCGGTACAGCCTAATCTCCTTGGTGTTCTTCATCGAGAGTTTATTGCCGATGTCAGCACTGTTGCCCTCGAAGTAGGCTTCCAGGAACACCTTCGCATCGTAGGTCTTCTCCAGGACCCTCTTCTCGATAACCTCCTTCACATCCGAGGAAACCATCTTGATCCTGGTGCTGAAGCGTCCCTGGATCTTGGAGAAATCGTTGTTACTCACACCGGAGACAATAGAATCGATGTCCTCCTGGCTCGTGACGATGCACCATGCCTGGCCGTTTGCCCTGACACCGAGCTCCTGAACGATGGTCTGGAGCTTGAGCATCCTCTGCACATCCCCGGAGATAAACTGTCCAACCTCATCGACCAAGAAGAACAGTGAGTAATCACTTCCCTTGGAACGGCAGTGGTCGCCGACCATCGTGGCGAACTCCTCTGCACTGATGCTCGCTTTCGATGAGATGGATGCTGCGACCCTAGCGGCCTCGTCCTCATTATCGTACGCACCGCACGCGACCAATGCCTTGGTGACGCCACCCTTGATGAAAGCCGGCTTGTGACGGTCCTCCTCCCATGTCTTCTGTCCCTTGGACACCTGCTTGTAGGAATCCTTGAACGAATCATAGGCCCCTATGGAAATCAGATGACGTTCGAAGTTGGCCACGGCCATCTCCGAGCTAAGCCCGAGCATCTCGTTGAAAACGAGGGCGAACGTCTGCACCAGACTGTCGGCGCTCTGACCGTCCCTGCTCTTCGCATCGATGTCGAAGAGGATCGTGTCAATGTTGCGACGGCCAACGGCCTGCATCATCGGGAAGACGGATTCGGAGACCTTGTTCTTCAGATAGTCTATGGAGTCCTTGCCGCATATCGCCTGGTTCTTGAGGAGGAACGATGTGATCTTCAGGAAGTGAGACTTTCCGCTTCCGAAATCTCCGGAGATCCACACCCCGATATGGTCCTTCTTCTCCTTCATGCCGTCCGTTATCCCACGGTACAGCTTCTCGAAGTTCTTGTCAATCTCCTGTGTGACCACGTACTCGTCCAGTTCCTGGAAGATGGTCTCCTCGTCATCCTGGTCGCTGACCTTGATGACAGGGTTCATCGACCTATTGATATCCTTTACGAAGATGTCTTTGACCTGCATATCATTCACTCCTCTCGACCAGGACCATGGAACGGTAGTAGTTCCCTCCCGATATGGTGCCGAACAGCTTGAGCCCCTCGAAGTTGTATACCCCGGGGTAGAAAAGGACGGTCTTGACGCCGCACATCTTGCTGTTGAAATTGTTTATTATCATGTGTGAACGGATGAACGGGTGACACTTCCCCACACCCGTTATGAAGACCACGTTGCCTTCAACAGCATGTTCCGTGATGTAGTTGACGAAGACATCATCCTTGCTACCCTGTTGGAAAAGCGAGGCAATGGCGTCCTTCATCGAATCCAGACCCTCAGTACGGCATTCCTCCTCAATATCAAAGACATCCTGGAGATATCCCTCGCTCTCGATATAGGGAATCATGATATCATCGAACAGGTCGATGACCTAGATGTCGAATCCCAGATCCCCTCTTGAACTGAACTTACTGATGAAATCACGTACCACGAGCTCATCCTCGGGGTCGTAATCGAAAATGTATCCCCCGTTACCGCAGCTGAGGGACCTGTTACTGACGAACGGGTCGTTACGGATCCTGTTCTCGATCCTGTTGAGTCTCTCGTGGATGTTCAACACTGTCATATTATCCCCACCGTCGCACCAAGATAGTCTCTGAAACCGTTGTCCATAAGAAGCGTGGATGTCGAGATGGAAATCATAGGGGCTGTAATCTCGCGAATACCGGACGATTTCTTGAGCAATCCAGCCTCGAACAGTATCCTCGTGTAGAGCCTGCGGAGCTTGAAAACAGTCTCATACTTCCAATCGGCAACAACTTCGCTCTCCCTGGCCTTCTGCTCAAAGAAATTCATGATGTCGAAATCTGTTATCGGATCTCTGCCCAGCATCTTGGCATGGTACACATCGAACACGAACTCCCTGAAGAGATTATCATAGGACATTATCGAGATGAAGTTCACATAACGGGAATCCGCCTCGTCTGAACCTATTATCACACGCTTTAACTCGTCGGGGAAGGATTCCAGCCTGTTGTAGATGTAATTGAAGAGCTTCTTCTCATTGCTCACGCTCTTCACCTTCAACAGGTTACCATCATGGACCATCCTGCGGATCTCATCGCGATCGTCCGATTCCAGCATCAGTCCGACCATCATCCTCGTCTCATCCAATGCGAACGGGGAAGCGGGCATCGCCGAACTATAGCGCAGGCTAGGTGTCATCGATTCAGACATAGTTTGCGACGTTATAACCATACTCGTAAGGGTGCACTGGATTTGCCTGGGCAGACATCTCACCATACATGTGACATTTCAGGTAAGTAAATAAACAATAAGCTGTAATGTTTGTTATTATTGTTATTATACGCACAAAGCCCATACGATAACATATATTCCACAGACCAACACAAATCAGGTGATTGTCAGTACAGTCTTACCTTTTCCCAGCGATCTCACGCATGGAATCGCATCTCTTCCCGACCATTGTAGCATGGACCCTATAACACTCGAAACAAGCAGGTCTCTCAGCACAAACGTTACACGATCTGCCGCAAACATAACAATGACCATCTGGCTCTACGTATCTCAGATTCGAATAACGTTGCCAAGAATCCATACACCTGCCACAATAGACATACTCGTGATCATACGGAATGATGCGTCCACATCTGATGCAATGGCAGAGTATCTTAGGTTCATTGTCTACAATCTCTTCTAAACCGTATGTGGGAGCATCATCTGACTCCACTTCGATTATCTCAATAGGTTCGTCCCTGGAATCTTTCGCCCCCTTACCGCGTCTGAATAGCCCTCTAATCGGCTTTTCTAGATCCCCGACATCCCACCTACCATGTTCCCTGTCAGAAATACCTATCATACGCATGACTTGGAATGTTATGTCCTTGAACTCTACACGATCCTCCCTCCTCCCACAGAGTATACCCAACTCCTCGTTATTGACCTGTGAATATTCATACAGGTTCATCGATGAGATGACTGCGAGATTTTCGTTCATGTATAACTTGGCATGCAGATTCTTGATGCTGGCTATGTTAGAATGATGAAGTCCTTTCAGCCATGACATAGTCCCTTCGTCAAGCTCCCTCTTCCCATATATCACAAAGAGGTTGACACCTTTAGAGTCGGCGACCTCAATATTATTGCTAAATAGATATTGTCCATATCTCTACCGGGTAACTTAATTCCCAGAGTTCTTCTCTATTCAAAAGGCGACTTGAAATATGATAGACTGCCTTTTAAATGAGAAACCGACAACCGTATCCGAAAAACACGTCTGTCAGTAATAAACTGCATTATCCTTTGCCTGATGTGGTATGAAATCAATTCAAAGATCGAAGTAATCAGATGTTGCCTCAATATTTTCTAAGTCTACCTGCGCCAGACAACGAACGACCATTAGTGATCGAGAAAGCTTCTTTCTCATCATCACCCAAACTAGAATTGGGATCTGCAACCCAAATTCCATAACGGAAATCATAGTAATTTTGATCATTCCTAAAAGGTTGAGATTTTGAACTATCTGAGTATTTCTTCTTCGGAACGGTAGGGCCGTTTCCTCGGGGATACTTCGCTTTTCTACGAGCTTCTTCAACACATATCTTATCCAGTTCAGGACTGTTTCCAACTACCATCTAGACTATCCTCCAAATGTGTAGGAATAAATTCACAATGGAAACAAACGTCGCAATATTTAAAAATAGTCAAGTAAACTGGTGTCTTTCCTAATTCCTTCCGAAATTCCCTGATCTTGAGCTACTGAGGTGTAGCTCCATTTTCTGACCCGTTTATGTTTATAAAGTGCTTATATATAATATATAAACGAACCCCTTAGATGTGTGTATCTCAATATCTATACTACCATGTCCATCAGATACGAGGAACGCGACGGGAAGAGGTACGCGTACAGGTGCACGTCCAAGCGGATGCCAGGCAAGAAGAATCTCGTTTCACAGAAGGAGTATCTCGGTGTTGTGGATCCGGAGACCGGGAACCTGATTCCCAAGAAATTCTCGACCGATTCGATGAAATTCACTCTGAAGGATGACGGGTTCAGGGTCAAGGACTATGGGAACGTGATGGTCGCGAAGCAGGTCTGCGACGACCTGGAGCTCCTGGAAGACCTCTCGAAATCGTTCGGCGGGGCGGAGAGGCCGATGATGTGCCTGGCGATGGCCCAGGCGCTGTCGACCACACCCTTCATGGACACTGAACTGACGTTGGAATCGACCTACATCAGGGAGGTCGTCGGTCTCGGCGAGATGGACTTCTCGTCACAGCGCATGAGCGAGATCACCAAAGTCCTCCGGCAGCAGGTTCCTGTACGACATCACGTCGCAATCCACCTACTCGGACCTGGACGGGATGGCGGAATGGGACAGGAACAGGGGTGATGAGGAACTCAAGCAGATCAACATCGGCCTCGCGACGGACTGCGAGGGGGAGCCGGTGGCATTCGACATATTCCCCGGATCGGTCTCGGACATCACCACCTTGAAGAGGTTAGCGTCGGACATGAACTCCAGGGTGCCTGGGTGCACCCCGATAATGGACTGCGGGTTCGAGAGCGCCGGCAATATCGCCGACATGATGCGGTCCCGCATCGATTTCGTGATGCCGTGCACCGTCTCGTCGAAGGCGGTGAAGAGGCTGCTGACCGATTTCGCACCCGAGGTCACCAAACCGGAGTACGACAGGATCCACGACGGTCACGTCTACAGCGTCTGCGAGCGTATGCTGGGCATCGTCCCCGAAGGGGACGGGTACGCGTACGTCACGGACGATGACCCCGCGTTCGCTGGGTCATCGTTCCGTGTACGCGCCTACGTGTGCTTCGATTCCAAGAAGCGCAGCGACGACGAGCAGGAGCTGAAGAAGGCCCTGATGGCCAGGATCGACGAGCTCGAGGGGAAGGTGTTCCAGGATCCCGCGAAGACGTTCAACAGGAGGGCCGGCCGGCTATCGAAGTACCTGGACTACACCGTGGACGGCGATGATGCGATGCACCTGTCGTACAGGAACAACGCGATGACGTTCTTCAGGAACCGCGCGGGCATGTTCGTGATGCTCACGCCAAGGATGGATTGGGACACAGTATGACATCGTACGATGCCAGGAACAACGTGGAGATGGCCTTCGACGTGTTCAAGTCGGAGCTGGACGGCAGGCAGGGACGCACCGGTGACCCAGTGCGTGCGCGCGGGTGCCTGATGATCAAGTTCCTGGCCCTGATGATCCGGGTGCGCATGCAAAAGGTCGTATCGACAGCGAAGACCAAGGATCTGACAGTGGAGAACATGCTGATGTTCGCGGCCACGTACAAGATCATCGACGACCGCAGTGTCAAGGTCCGTACGGAGAAGACGAAGAAGGTCCGCGAGATCCTCGAGCTGTTCGGGGTCAAAGACCCCGCTCGGCTCAACGTCGCGGACAACTCGGAGTGATTATAGCTCAAACTCGGGAATTTCGGATGAATAGACTGATCGCGGAAGATCCCGCCATCGCCAAGGAAGTCTATGCTGTGATGGATGCGGAATTCGAGAAAGATATTGCTAGATGGAACAGCATACTCAGAATATGATTATTCCTCACCAGATGTTGTATCCCACACTAAAGAGATCGACATGAATCTCTTAAACAAATCAAAATAATCATGCCAATTAATATCAACATTTGCAATCTCAGCTAATCTTAATACCGTGTACGGACATAAATTCCAAGAACCATACCATTTTTGATAATATTTAGTAAAAAGAGACTTGTGCAAGATCACACCGTAGTTGTTGTTCAATTCTATACTGTCATAATTGGCGTATAACTCAGGAAAAGGTAAAACATTATGCCATCCATCGTGATATTTGGCTAAATCCAACATACTAATCTTTTGCTCAATTATCGTTTTCTCATCATCGGATCTGACATAATTATCCAAAACTATATCGTGATGTCCAGGTTCTTCATTCTCACGATAGTCGCACTGACAATTTGAAAACACTTCCGATAGATCTGACGGTACTCCACGAACAGAAATATGATTCAATGTAATCAATTTTAGGAGCAGGTCACGATGACGGCTTTCGATAATACTGGCGATACTATAGTAGTTAATGTTATCAACATTTCTTGTCAATTTATCAAATTCATTAATAATTTCAACATCAGGAAGCATGTCGATTGTTTCTGGTTTAAAAATATAATAATAATAAAGATATTCCTGTAAATGATGCTCGATACAATATTTTACCGACTCCTCACCTCTATCATTCACATATTCTGACAATAGGTGGCGTATTCCTTTTTCCGACATATCTTGAAGATTGACGATCAGCCATATCGAATCCACCATCGATATCAATCCTTTAGACTCGAACATCATCAATAAATGAGGCAAAAATAACACAGAACTGTCCTTTCTCTCCCAATACATAAAGAGATATTTCCATAAGCCATCCAAGTTTACGATGCGATTTTCTACATCGGCCAATATTAAACATTTTTTGATCGATTCCCCGACATCAAAAGAACCGCGTTTATATTCCGACGTTATGATTGCATCTATGGATTCAAGATATGGATTTCCTTCCCTCAATTTACCACTACGATACAAATAATCAATGATCTTGCGTGGTATTGAATTGAAATCATATTCTGATTTTTTCACTCCGATAGAAATTAAGTAGTCCAATATTTTACATTTATATTCTATTGGTTTTTCTATTAATTCTACAACATGTTTGCGGAATGCATCACTTTCATCATCATAAACATAAGAAAGATAACCACATCTGGCCCACTGTTCAGATATTGGCTCATAATTGATTCTATTACGATATTTATCGTCGTTCGGCAAATTGAGTATTTTGGTATCTTTTTTCAGATCATCATCCAAAATTTCCAGATAGTTCTCAGTGTTTTGATTATTATCTTTAGCCCACTGAAATAGTACATTCCCAGATCCTGTTTTTATTTTCACAATCATTGCCCACAAAAGGCCCATACTGAATACATCTGACTCTTCCTTATCCTGCATAACCATCTGTTTTGCGCAGTAATACATTAATTTCTCATCTTCTATTGCTAAATTACGATCTAGTATCAATGATATCAGAATAAATTCATAATACTCTGACAGCGAAAAACAATTTGAACAATCATCGAGGAAAGATTTCAATATTCTATAAAAATCAACAACGGATTCCCAATCATATGTATTGTTCAATACATTGATCAGATAATCATAATTGCAGCATCCATGCAACAACTGCTGTTTTTGTTCTTGATTCAAACCAAATGAACCGACTCTTGACATAAATCTTGTCTCACCACAAAGTAATGATTCAATTGCTTTTTTCACTATAAGATCATGAAAATCCCTGTTGTTACACTCAGGAATTGATTTAAGATAATTGCAGAAACTATCATGGAGCGGGGAAAACCGATTCAACTTGGAAGAGAAAAGAAATGAGTATTGATTGATAAATTCTTTAACTACATGATTAAACGGACTTTCCAAAAGACAATCTATATCTGCTTCTGTCAAATACCTAGGACTAATGGACAAAACAGATAAAAGTGTCTTTTCATTAATTGGTTCAAACAATTTGGCATAGTAATCTGATATCTCAACTATGTCACTATAATTCTGAACTTTTTTCGTAACAGTGTAATTTTTTGCAACATAATATGTCAACAGTGGATACCCTTTAACGGAATCAAAGATCTCATTCTGTATCGCCACATCACTGATATCGAATGCTTTTTCAATGAAATAATCGGACTGATCTTTACTCCAATCATCAAGTTCCATTTTCATCCATTTTAATTCTTTAAAAGGGCGACAGAAAATAACCAATGTATGTCCGGATAACCTATCGATAAACGATTCATAGTACTTGTACTCCGTTGGCCTGTAATTGTAAACGTGATCAAGACCGTCGAGAATCAAAATATGACCTCTCTGCTTGATACGTTCAATTATTTGAGCATCTGTTTTTATGTCTGGATTGTCAAACAACTTTTTTGATAGGTCATATATAAATTCCTCATAAGACAACCTCTTTTCATAATCAGGATCGTCATTTGAAATCCAAAAACGATAAAGAATGCAATCATTTGGATCGAGTTTGTTCATCATTGTATTACAATAATGACTTTTTCCAGAACCTGGCTTTCCGACAATACAATTTATTTCATTCAATTGTATATTGATTCCGCGATCTATGTTCACAGTATCATTCAACAGTTTTGTCGAATATGTACATAACAAAGGCAATTCCGATCTAGTTATTAATCCGACACCATTCTCTGTATGTTTATCTACAAGATCAAGGATTTTATTGACACGAAGTTGACTTTGGTATCTATTCGATAACAGATCTCTATCTGAAATATTGCAACGCGCAACAACTACATCACCGATATTTGTCGCATCCAATCCCATGAATTGAGTTGTTGGCGATATATCCCAATTATGCACGATAAGAACGTTTTTACCATTTGGCGATAAAAGATGCTTGGCAGCTCTTATTGTAATCTCACTGCCCTCTATTTTTATTTCTGATATCTTCAGTTCAGAATAATTCTTACATTGAAGGAAACAATGTTGACCGTCGTCCATTATTATCTCGATATCATCCATACTGTGAGTTTTTTCAGTATTTATCTCACTATCTACAGAATGAATTGTCCTTTCAAGATCCATCAGGAGAACAAAATATGATTTCACATTATCTTGAAATCCATACCCTTTCTCCCCACCTTTAGTCATATTATCTCCTTTTCAAATACGCATATGTGTTCTATGTTATTGTTCCTTCTGTAATTGTTCTATTTTAAAAAGCCACTGAATTCTAACAGATCTAAATCGATGTTCAAGAAATAATCAGAAGACCAAAGCCACACCTAATCAAAATAGCCCTGGCACATTAAAAATGAAAAATAGAGTTGTAAATCAGTAGACTAGGAAAACAGGGTGTTTTGTAGTCACAAAATAGCCACAAAAATAATGAAACAGGCATTTTTAACATAAAAACGACCGTTAAATGAAATAAAACAAGTATTGATTTATATCTGAAAATATAATCATTCATCCAATTATCCGAAATTCCAGATCTTGAGCTACACCTCAGTAGCTCAAACTCGAGAATTTCGAAATTATGACTGATATTAGATGGATTTTCAATGGTTTTTATATAAGTTCATCATAAACATCCACAGCGGACTGGACCAGAAGGGAAGGAACAGCTCCAGCGGGAAGTTCAAAGGATGCTCGAGGTGGGTCGCGAGAAGTGTGTGGAAGAGATCGGCTACGGGAAACGTTGGCACATAGAGACGACGTTCGGGAACCTCAAACGAAAGTTCGGTGACACGCTCCCGAATCAGGCCTCATATACCAACCTCAAATCCTTGGATATCCTCTGAATGAAATCATCACCCTCGGCCGGGTCGTCGCAGACGAGATCCACATCACCGAACACATCCTCCAACTTGCTGAAGAACCCTGCAAGCCTGAACATCCCGCAGTCATCATCGGGAACGACGAGGAAATCATAGTCGCTGTCCTCTGTATTGTCCCCGCAGGCCCTAGAACCGAAGATGTTACGCGCTTCATGCCATAGTCTGCAGCAATGACTCCGACTATCCGGGAAAGCTCCTCGAACGTATACTCCTTGACCTTGCCCACAACTACATGATAGCATTTACGCTATATAAACAAGGGTCGGGAACCATATCGACAGATTTCTCCCATAGGAGTCCAAACATCCATACACCGAAGGTTAACGATATCCCCGTACTCAAACATCATTCGATTATAGTCGAGTAAAATCTATTTTCCAATTATTATTCGATTACAATCGAATTTAAATATACACAATCCCTGACGGACCGTATGGGAAAGAACACGTATGTCAGGGAATCCTATCTCTCCCGGATACGTCCGTTCATCGGTAAGGACGTGGTGAAGGTCATCACCGGGATGAGACGCTGTGGGAAGTCCACCATCATGGACCAGATGATGTCCGAACTCATATCCGGAGGAGTACCCGATGACAGGATCCTGAAGTACGACCTGGAATCCAGGAACACCCCCCGCTTCAAGGATGCCGACGACATGTACGATTCCATCGCATCATGGGCCTCCGGCAAAGGTCATGTGCACGTGTTCCTGGACGAGATCCAGAACCTCGACGGCTGGCATACCTGCGTGCGTGCGATGCTCACCGACCTCGATGCGGACATATACATCACGGGCTCCAGCTCCAAGATGCTGTCCGGGGAGATGGCCACCCATCTTGCCGGAAGATACGTGGAGATCGGCATCCTGCCATTCTCGTTCTCGGAGGTCGTCGGAGTGGAGAGGATGCGCAGGGGATCACGCACCGTGGAGGAGCTCTTCGACCTGTACCTTCATCACGGCGGGATGCCGCTGATCGTGATGAACGGATACGACCCCCTCATGACCGACTCCATGCTCACGGCCATGTACGATTCCGTCGTGATCAACGACATCGCCGGCAGGAAGGGGATCAGGAACACCATGGCGTTGAAGGAGATCCTCGGGTACGCGATGTCAGAGATTGGACATGTGGTCAACTCGACCAACGTGGGTAACTATCTCAGGAGTCAGGGCAAGAAGGCCTCCGCGGATTCCATCCTGGAATATCTCGATGCCGCGGAGGATGCGATGTTCCTCTCGAGGGTCCCCCGGAAGGACATCCGCGGCAGGGAGATCCTGAGGATAGACCACAAGTACTACATGACCGACCTGGGGATGAGGGAGGCCAACGGGATGAGCAACTCCCTGTCCATAGACCAGGTGCTGGAGAACATTGTGTACAATGAACTGAGGTTCAGAGGATACGATGTGTGTATCGGCAGGAACGACGGACTGGAGGTCGATTTCGTGGCCACCAGGGGGAAGGTCACCGAATACTACCAGGTGTCGTATCTGTTGGCCTCAGAGTCCACTGTCGAGCGGGAATTCCGTTCGTTGGAATCGATCGGGGACAACTTCCCGAAGCATGTGCTGTCGATGGACTCGTTGGACAGGGGAAGGAACGGCATCATCCATAGGAACATCGTAGATTGGTTGTTGGATCATTGACTAGGGGACTGAGACGTACTGTTTTTCAACATTCTGCTATGCTTGACAGTATGTGGGGGCTGACATCTCTCATATAGTTCCTGACCGCCCCTCCATATCGTGTTAGATTGTGTCAACACTGTTGACACGAATCCAACCCTACCAGGAAATCCATAGCCAACTCTACCAACAAAACCGCAGCTAACTCTACCAATCTGAACATACCCAGACATCCAAATCGGCAATTGTAGAATTGTTCTGCACCGCATATAATCCGAACGCCCAACAGAATCGAAAAAGGTTGACCGCCATGCACAAATCCTCATGCATGGCGGCATGATGCGACGGTCAGAGGTTCTCCTCGATCCACTCGCCGACGGATGCCATCACGGCCTCCACGTTCCTGCCGTCGAGCATGTTCGACAGTCCAGCCATCTCCACGGCCTGCACATAACCGTGCACGCCGTTCTGCTCGGTAAGAGCCAGATACACGGATTCCGCATGCCCGTAGTCCTCGGACGCCATGACGAACAGCTCCAGCGCGTTCATCGATGATGTGACATAGCTGACATAGTACATCGGGACGTCGAACAGGTGGTGGACGCTCTGCCACGAGTATCCCGCACCCAGGCCGTACGCGTCCACATCGATGCCGTGCTCCTCCGCCATCCTGGCGTAGGAGGAGTTGACCGTATCGACCGTAAGCTCGGTGCCTTCCGCCTCCGTCTCGTACGCCCAGAGCTCGAAGTCCGAGCGCAAGGCGCCCATGTTGACCGAGGTCAGCATCTTGAGCATCTGCGATGCCACCAGGGCCCTGGCATCCTCCCCGAAGACCCTCTCCGCGTTGACCATCACCAGCGCCTCCAGCCCCTGGGAGTGGATCTCGCTGACGTCGTAGCACTCCGAGGGGAACATGTTCAGCCCCGCGTTCGCCGAATGCCCGAACTCGTGGGTGACGGTCATGGGCACACCCCAGCTCCCGGGCACCACGTACATCAGGGAGCCGTGGTTCACCGCGAGCTCCGTCGAATAGCCCATGTTGAGCTGCCCCTCGACGGACTCCAGGAATATGGTGCCGTTGCGGACCATCCAGTCCAGGTACCCCTTGTACTCCGGCCCGAGGTCCTCGATCACCGGCGATATGGCCTCGATGATGTCCCTGCCCTCCATCTCCGCGAGACGGTCCAGGGTATCGGACGACAGGGTCTCGTCCCCATCGATGATCTCGAACAGCTCGTTGCGCAGCTCCAGGGCCGGTCCCAGGTCCTCGAACAGCATCTCGGCATCCTTGGTGGAATACTCCCTTCCGTACTCCACCTTGTACTCCATGTCCGCATAACAATGGTACCCGTACGTCTCCGCCAGGTCGTTGTTCACACGGACTATGTCTATGTAGACCTCGGTGGCATCGTCCATCTGGAGACGGTGGATGTTCTGGCATATCTCCATCTTCTCGGGATCGGTCAACACAGTGCTGTCGTAAGCGGAGTCGAACGTCCAGGTGCGGCCTTCGGGATCGGTCCATGTGTAGTCCGTCGAGATGATGTCGTTGTAGACAGAGATCAACTCGGAGCGCTCGTCCGTCAGGGATCTTTGCTCGTCCGTCAGGTCCGTGTAACCCAGGTACTCGGAGGTCCTCTTCCCGAAGGACCTCACGACATCGGCGACCGTCTCCGAGTGCTCCCCGTTCAGGGCATCCCTGATTCCCGAGTTGAACGCGTCCGTCGCATCGTCCAGGGCGGATTCCCATCCGAGGTGCTCCTCCCTCATGCCGAACGGATCGAAGCAGTAGTCGAGATGAGCGAAGTCGCGCTGCTGGCTCAGGCTGTTGTATGCGATGAACGCATTCCGCGTGGCCTCCGCGACATCCCCCGGCTGAGAGGAACCGTCGTTCAGAACGGAGTCGAGGTCCCTCATGGCGGCATCGAACGTCTCCGTCGCCTCCTCCGGGGATGTGTATGAGCGGTCGGCATCCGTCATCTCCGTCGGGAACGTGCGCATGTCATCGTGCGGACCGTCATCCTGTCCATAAAGGATGAACGACCCGACGAGGATGGCCACGATGGCGATCGCCGCTATCGTGGCAAGCTTGATGTTGGATCTCTTCATGGGGTGCAATCGTCATGCCGTCTTAAAGCTGGTCTTGTCTGGAGCGCTCGGATGATCATCCGGAAGAGAAAGCATGACTGCCTGGAGGCCCTTCGTGGAACGCGTGATGGACCTGCCATGATAGGGCGCAGGGTCCACCGTTCATCGGACCATCTCCGATCCTGGAAATGGCAGCATCGATCGAACCCACATACTTTCCCGATGAATGCCCCCATGATCCGAAACTGCTCTCGGAAACTGCAATCCTCCATCCGATATCGAATTGTGACTACAGTGTAGTCACAATCGTAATCTCCGACTCTACCACGATATGCATGGCCGGATCAACCACATATATTACAGCCAACTCTACCACTCATACAATAGCCAACTCTACCAATTAATATATATCCAGACATATCACCAACCATGGCGATCAACAACGACCCGGATTACATGCCCCGCCTGATGGACGGTGTCCTGAAGGACCATATGCGCCTGTTCGGAGGCGTCGTCATCACGGGTCCGAAGTGGTGCGGGAAGACCACCACCGCAGAGAGGGTCGCCGAGAGCGGGATATACCTCCAGGACAGGAAGCAGTACAACCGGTACAGGAGCATGGCCAACCTGGACCCGTCGCTCCTCCTGAGAGGAGGGACCCCGGTGCTGGTGGACGAGTGGCAGAAGATCCCCGAGATCTGGGATGCCGCAAGGTACCAGATCGATAAGAGGAAGGATCATGGCCTCTTCATCCTGACCGGGTCCAAGATGATCAACGACGATGAGATCGACCACTCCGGTGCAGGTCGCATCAGCAGACTGAAGATGAGGACCATGAGCCTCTGGGAATCCGGTCTGTCCACCGGTGACGTGAGCCTGTCCGGATTGTTCGACGGGGCGGATTCCGTATCGGGCCTGCCCGAATACGGGTTCGAGGGCATGGCGGAGCACCTCGTCCACGGAGGATGGCCGGACAGCATAAACTTGGACGGCAGGGATGCGTACAGGAAGCTCGAGGGGTACTGCAACGCCATCATCGACCATGACTACGACCTGGACGCGTACGATGACCGGGATGGGGCATCTACGAATGCCAAGAGAAGTTCGAAGGGCAGCAACAGGGTCATGCGCTCGCTGCTGAGGTCCCTGTCAAGGGCCTCGGCATCGGAGATGTCCGCGACCAACATCCTGGCGGACATGAACCAGGGCGGGACGGCGATAAGCATCAACACGTTGCACAAGCACCTCAACGCCCTCCAGAACATATGCATCACCGACAATCTGCAGGCGTGGAGCCCCCAGCTGAGGTCCAAGACCGCCATCCGCACATCGGAGACCAGGCATCTCACCGATCCGGCGATCGCGGCGTACTTCCTCGATGCGGGACCGGACGACCTCATATCCGACCCCAACACGTTCGGACTCCTGTTCGAGACCATGGTCGTCCGCGACCTGAGAGTGTATGCGCAGACCATGGACGGGCACGTGTGCCACTACCGTGACAAGAACGGGCTCGAGGTGGATGCTATCGTCCATCTGCCGAGGGGCAGATGGGGTGCAATCGAGGTCAAGCTGAACGATTCCTGGGCGGACGAGGCCGCCAGGAACCTGATGGCGCTGAAGGACAAGGTGGATCCCGAGGGCATGAGGCCCC
Organism: Candidatus Methanoprimaticola sp. MG2; assembly: GCF_047501175.1. Classification (NCBI taxonomy): domain Archaea; kingdom Methanobacteriati; phylum Thermoplasmatota; class Thermoplasmata; order Methanomassiliicoccales; family Methanomethylophilaceae; genus Candidatus Methanoprimaticola; species Candidatus Methanoprimaticola sp. MG2. Next base: position 186,665 of record NZ_JBEQWH010000001.1, on the reverse strand, counting down.
CGTCGTTCCTCGCTGTGGTCACCGCGGACGGTGCGGCGTACACCAGGGAGGATGGGGTCCATGTCATCCCGCTGTCGTGTCTGAGGGATTGAGCATCGTATCGAACGGGAAGATCGCAAAATCAAGCCGTAGTTGACCTCTGCATCATATGCTGATATTCTTCTGAGCCAGATACTCATTGAGATCTTCATCAGACATTACGATGTCATAGTCCGTCTTTATAATGCGCTGTGTCTTCATCGAGTCATTGATTGATCTGATAAAATTCTTGAAATCATGATTTATCACCAATAGATCGTCAATGATTCCAAAATCCAAAAATTCCCTTTCACTAGCAGATATCAATACCTCTGATTGGTGTACGTCGGACACATTAAGCCGTATGGCTCCAATCCCAAAGGACGGACATAGACGGGATAGTTGCTCCAATGCTTCCTCTGAATACTCGAGTGCCACGAGATAGCCCTCATTCGCCCAACTAGAATTGGAAACGGCCTGAAAGAAATACTCCCTCACATTCGACCCCGTGATAGATATTTTCATCTCGAACGAATATAGAGTTGTACTGGACTGCCCACAATTTCTGGCAAGTTCCACAGTATCCCCATCCAAGTCCTCAAATGGAAAATGAACCGAAACCAGGTCGGGGTGCATCCATTTCTCAGAATTTTTCTTAGACTTGGTAGAGTTCTCGTGATGTATCGTCTTGGTATGCCCCTTGAAACGCTGATCTCCATCAAGATATGCAACAAGAAGCGGATGTAGATCACGCTCCCTGAACTTAGTAGACTTTTCCTTTGGTTCGATATTGCGTACATAGGTCAAGTCCTTTAATCCGAACATCGGAGGCTTGGATGATACTTGGACGAACTTAGAGTCCGACCTATCACGGATATTGACATACATCTGTGCCTGAAGGGTACGCCAAGGAGTCTTACCAGACACCCCACATTGTTTGTCATACCCTTTCTCAACAGCATACGCCCATATCTGCTCGGCCCCCATCGGGATTTTTGTTTCAGAAAGGATGAGTTCCGAAAGTTTCAAGCCCGTATACATCACGGTATCATTATCGAAGGATGATATAAACTCTAATCAGACCACGAACCGTGACCTCTCCTGATACCATGATTGATGCAATGAGTTGCTTATAACCAAACATCCACAGCCCAGCCTCAATCAGATCATCTAACTTTCAAAAAATAAACTATCAATGATCCAAAGCAGAAAATTCACTCTGGTATGAACACCCCCTATGTTCATACCTCATGAGTCCATATAATATCAATAGTCATTTTGATATCATAAAACCGCAATCCACTGCATAATAATCGAGAGGAATCCGAATATGTCTGATCGACGATGTCAAAGTTCTCATAGACGAATACTGGAACTGGATGCGCGACAACACCGTCATCCGTCCCATCGACGACGATGCCGTGGAGATAAACACCCCGTTCATGGACAGACACAATGATGGGATACAGATATACGCGATCAAGTCCGGTGACAGGATACGGCTGACGGATGACGGCCACACCATAATGAATCTCGAGCAGAGCGGTTGCCCCATGGACACGGACAGGCGCAAAAGGATATTGGAGACCATACTCAACGTGAACGGTGTATCCGAATCCGATGATGGCTCGCTGTATGTCGATGTGAGGCCGAACGACCCGCTGTCCTTCGCATCCAAAAAGAACGACCTCCTCAATGCGATCATGCGCATCACGGACATGCACATCCTGGCGAGCCCGAGGAGCAAATCGATGTTCCAGTCGGACGTGGGCGATTGGCTGGGCTCTAGATCCGTTCCCGGAGTGCGGGATGTGCGCTTCACCGGTCGCAGCGGTGTGAGCCTGACCGTAGACTTCACAATATCCAGGCGCATCACGGACGCCCCGACACTGCTGCAGTCGATAACCAGCCCAGATGTCCAGAGCATGGCGCGCATGGTGTTCATGCGCGAAGAGCTGCGGCATGTGACCCCCAGGATCTGTGCCATCATCGACGACAGGGATCTGTCGCAATCCAGAAGGAACGATGTCGGGATGATCGCAGAGGAGTACGGCATACCCCTCCTCAGCTGGACATCCCGCGATGAGGACTTCGGGACCCTTGGCATCGGCACCGCTCCCGTTCCCTATTAAGTACACATCCCGATGACATCCCCATGAAGAGATCCAACATCGCGACGATCGCCGCCGCGGCGGTCGTGATAGCGGTCCTCCTGGCATGCTCGTTCGCCCTCTACGGACAGGACGAGGACGACGGGATGCGCGTCTTCCCCACGGAGATGACCGACGAGGACCGCACATACAAGACCGCACAGGAGGCCATCGACGAGTTCTCCGTCGTTATGGAAAGGTTCGATTCCATCGCGGACGATGCATCGTCCCAATCATCTGACGTCGTCGATGCGACGGAAGATGCGTTCAAAGCATATCACAAGGTCGTCCAACAGTACTGGTTCGCCTACCTGGACTACTGCTTCGACCCGCTCGGCATGAATGAGCAATACGTCGATTGGAAATCCGCTCTGGACGATGCGGAGGACATGTTCAGATCGGACATCAGGGACGCCCTGGACGGGGATCACTCGGGAACGGTCACCGATGTCGTGGAATCCTTCGGGAAGAGTACCTCCGAATATCTCGGATACGTGGACCTGACGGACGAGCAGAGGTCGCTGAGCCAGGAGTCCACGAGGCTCGCTGCGGAATACGATGCCATAATGGCCAAGGAGTACAGCTGGACCGACGGGGACGGGAACACATGGACGATCGCATCGGCGAAGGAGAGCACCACTCTCACCGATGAAGAGAGGACCCTGATCTGCGGGAACGTCTATCGCCTCCAGATGGACGATGCCACCGAGGTCTACATAGACCTCGTGGGCGTGAACAACGACCTGGCGGAGACGCACGGATACCACTGCTACGCCGACATGGAGTACGTGGACGAATACGGCAGGGAGTACACCCCTGAACAGGCCAAGACGATGATCGGAAACCTCGGACCGGCCTTCGACACATGGACATACGTGAAGGCCGTCATATCCGAGGATGACACGCTGTCGTCCGACACCCTGGGCGACCTGAAGGACATGGGATGCGACGACATCGTCAAGGCGATATCGCCGGTGATCGAGGACCTCGGACCTGAGTACGAAGCATACCTGGACTGGATGGTCCGCAACGGCACGTTATATGTGGAATCGGTCGACGGACAGCTCGACATGGGATACTCCACCGACCTCCCCGTGAACCACGGCTCACTGATGTACGTCATGCCGAAAGACTGGAGCACACCGATGACCGTCACCCACGAGTTCGGGCATTCGGCGAACTTCGGACTGAACCTGAGCCCCTCGACCTGCTACGACGTCAGCGAGATCCACTCCCAGGGACTGGAGGCACTGGTGATGGTCAATGCCGAGAGGGTCTTCGGGGATGACGGCAGGGCGCTCGTCGCCGCACAGCTCTCGACAATGAGCGGCGTGGTCGTCACGGGTGCGCTGTACTCCGAGTTCGAGCTGTGGGCCTACGAGACGGAGGCGGAAGGCACCGAGCTCACGGTCGAGATGCTCACATCCACATACTCCGAGATGGCCAAGGAGCACGGGGTCACCAGGGACAAGTACGGCCTCGGAGCAGGATACACATGGCAGAGCGTCCACCACCTGTTCGACATCCCGATGTACTACGTCAGTTACGTCACGTCAGCGATGAACGCGCTGGAGCTGTTCGTCATGGCGTCCGAGGACTACGGGCATGCGGAATCCGTGTATCTGGCTCTTACCGAGCAGAACGGCGTTCACGGTTACGTGCAGGCCGTGGAGATGGCTGGACTGTCAAACATGCTCGATGCCGAGAACATCAGGACGGTCTCCGAGGCCGTCCAGAAGTGGGTCGCGGAGAACCTCTGACCCCCATCCGCCCCCAGCCACGGGGGCGGCCCTTATGCGGATGGGCCCAAGCAGTATGCATCATATGTTATGCTGAAATATTAGCTAATAAACCTGCATTGATGCTGAAAAATCAGCTGATTTTTCTGCATTGATGCAGATAATTCAGCTAATAAAAATTCATATCATATCGCAACCATATCGCTGGCATGTTGAGGAGGAAAGCCTACCAGAGGCTGCTGGACTGGAAAACCCGCAAAGGCCACAAATGCCTGCTGGTGAAGGGGCAGCGCCAGGTGGGGAAGACCTTCATCATCGATCTGTTCGCCAGAGAAAACTACGAGCATTACATCTACATGGACCTTAGCAAGGACGAGATGATGCGCAACGCATTCTCCGGAAGCCTCGACGCGGACTCCATCATCAAGGCGATCGGAGTGTACCGCGGATTCATGGACCTAGTCCCCCATAAGACGATCATCTTCATGGACGAGATCCAGAGCTGTCCCAGAGCCAGGGAGTCCCTGAAGTCGTTCTCTCTGGACGGCCGCTACGATGTCATAGCGTCCGGATCGCTGATAGATGTCGTGCACGATCCGAAGGACGGGAGGATGCCAGTCCTCCCTGTCGGGTACGAGGAGCACATGCGCATGTACTCCCTCGACTTCGAGGAGTTCCTGTGGGCCAGGGACATCACGGACGGGATCATCGACGAGATACGTTCGAAGATCAAAAACAAGGAACCTCTCGGCACAGCGTACCTCGACGCGTTGAACGGCCATTTCAGGGACTTCATGATCGTCGGCGGAATGCCCGCCGCCGTCTCCCAATTCGTGAAGGAAGGGAACTACTCGTCCGCATCATCCATCGTGTCGGACATAATCGAGACCGACCGTCAGGACATGATGAAGTACAACGACGGGGTCAATGGAATGAAGATAGCCAGATGCCTCGATTCCATCCCGTCCCAGCTGTCCGACACCAACAAGAAGTTCATGTACTCCAGAGTGGACGGCAGCGGATCCAGGTCCGCGGCGAGGATGTACTCCGACAACATGCTCTGGATCGAGAGGTCCGGGATAGGGAACTACTGTCATCGCCTGAGGTCCCTCGATATCCCGCTGGAGACGAACAGCGATCGTGACCAGTTCCGTGTGTACATGTCCGACACCGGTATGCTGATAAACATGATGGGGAACAGGGCGATGGTCGCCGTGTACGACGGGGACGACCGTTTCAACATGGGGGCGCTGATGGAGAATGCGGTGGCGGAATGCCTGATGAAGGCCGGTCATGCCCTGCACTACTACAGGGTGAACAGCGGAAGTGACATGATGGAGCTGGACTTCGTCATCGAACTGGGTCTGGAACTGGCGGTTATCGAGGTCAAGTCCGATAAGGATCGGTCCGCACCGTCCATATCCAAGGTCTCCCGCTATCCCCAGGTGGAGCGCCGCATAATGTTCGAGAGGGGGGATGTACACGTGGACGAGGATGGCCTCGAGCACTATCCCCTGTTCGCATCCGCATTCATCGACTCCATGGAGCGCGAGTGGAGACGTCCCGGGTTCCGACCCGGGACAAATGGTTTGTCGGCATCCGGCGCGGAGTTCCGTTTCACGCCGGACGCGTCCCCGTTCAGACGAGCCTCAGTCCGAAGATCTCCGGACGGGCCTCCTTCACGGCTATGTCGCACTCTCTCCTCAGGGCCTTGAAGTCCACGGTGGGGTTCCCGAACCTCTTCACCGCGTCCCACATGAACTCCGTCACCAGACAATGGTAGACGGTGCTGAGCAGCCTCCCCTGGATGCCGCTGTCGGTACCGGTGGCCTCGACGATCTTCGCGCACTCCTTCGACACCAGGTCCGGGGTGACGTACCTGTCCGTGATGTCCCTCTCGATGGTGCCCTCGCCGCGGTTGCACCTGACGATCCTCTTCCGGGAGTACTCGGAGTTTATCACCTTCGCCCACTCGGTCCTCCCGTACCTGTTGACGAAGTCGTACCTCTTGACGACGATCCCCTCTCCGGAGCCCTCGGCCATCATGAACGTGGCATCCTCGTCCGCCATCCTTCCTAGGACCTCCATCGTGGGGTTCTCGACGATCGCGATCGGCGGGATGCTGTCGATCCCGTACGACCTCAGGATCGGCTCGTACTCCTCATAGGGGATGTACGTCCTCCCGGCGACCTCCAGGACCCTCCGCTCCCCGTCCAACTCATACGCGTATGCGGCATCCCCGTCCTCCGCGGTCACGTCGAAGACAAACCAGCGGTTCCAGGTCTCCCCCACATAGGAACGGATGGTATGGGGCACCATCCACTCCCCGTAGAGCCTCAGTCCCGGGAACGCCCGGAGGAGCTCCCCGATCCCCGGGTTGCCCTCCACGAACCTCGCGAAGGGCTCGGGGACCTCTATGACGCGGTTCCTGCTCATGGTGCAGACCTTCCCGTCCTCGAGATAGGCGCACATGTTGGAGCCGTCCATCTTCGGATAGATGTGACAGGTCCCGTCGAGGAGCCCGTCGGTGTTGTCGGAGTCGATGCGGTCCACGTGCTGATACTTGATCATGGTCATTCTTCTCACTCTCCTCGGCCCCTTCCCGTGAAACGGGTGAGGTCACGATTGTGTATTTAAAACTATATGGAAAAACCACAATTGAATGACATAATCTGATACGTTTGTATGTTCCGTGGTAACTACATCGACATCGTTTCGCTGACGGCAATCATGCTTAATATTCAAAGATGATACTGCAACCCCATGGCATACATCGTCCGCGTAATCAAGGGAAGGTACACATACCTCTACGAGGGAACGAGCAGACGGGTGCCCGGTAGGAAGCATCCCGTATCCGACCGCATATACATCGGACGTGTGGACAACGAGACCAACCGTTTCATCCCGAAGAGCTACACGGTATCGGAGCGGCTGGACGTCGATGCATGGGAGTTCCGCATCCGGAGGCTGCCGCGCATCCCGAGATGCTACCTTCCGCTCAGTCAGTATCCCACGGACCGAAACCACGTCAGAACAACTAGTGTGGGCATGCATCACTGTGACGATCGCAAAGCGGCGACCCGCCATATGCACAGTGTCGACAATCACTGACCTGTGAACCAGGGCAACTCATTGCGATGATAGTCAAGGATGAGATCGTCCGAGATCCTAGAGAATTTATAGCTCCGGTCAGTCAGTGACCATGGAGTCATCTCGCGATGCGTCAGGTCCACAAGCTCGCCTGTGGGAAAATCCTCGAATCTTCTCAAAGTGGCATCTATGCTATGAAGGATCTCAGCACCGTTCGCCGCGAACAATATACGACTGCGAATGGACATCCTGCTCGGCGAGATGTCCATCTGCGTACTGTCGTCAAGTTCCTCATTGTACGCGATCACCCTTCCGGAATGCCCGAACTCCTTCAGACTGTCCCATACCGTTTCAACCACGGGACCGTATGTGAACGCATATATGTCATCCGTGAACATCCGTCTGCCGGTACTGCAGAGGTAGTCCGCATAGCACATGTAAGTCAGCTTGTTGACGCGCGTGTGCGTGCAGGGGACGGTCTTGAGGATGTATTTGGCCACGTCCACCCCCCTCAGGAACTCGTCCATCTTGATCAGCCGTATGAACTCATCCACAGAATCGATGACCCTGACGCCTTTGAAATAGGGATCCTCCTCCGTGACGGACTCCCAGTCATCGGACCGGGTCTGCATGATATGGACCCCCATCTGGACTGTCGCGCCTCCGAAACATCCCTCGATCCTGGAGACGATGGGACCGACCTCGGAATAGTCTATCCTCCCGTGGTATGGCCTGTGCAACGCTATGCGCGAACGGGTCGAGTAGGAACTGCTGAGTATGATGTAGTGTATCACCATCTTTCATTCCCCCTCCCAAACCGTATACTCCTGCTTATACTTGAGATGGGACTCATAGTTGGACTTACGGAAACGATCCTGCCAGATCTGCAACTCCCATCTGAACGACTCGTTGCCCCTGCCTTTGAAGTAGACGTGCGTTGCGATGTATATCAACTTCCCATCCTTATCCTTTTTCGAAGAATCGACGCACCGAAGATTGTCCAGACCAGATAGAACATCCTATATCTCTTCGTGTGTCGCCTCAACGTTTATGATCGCCCTTATTCCGTAGAGGTCGTTGAAACACTTGTTGATCGACACTTTTCCCTTATGTTCGCGTCCATTGTACCTGTCGATCTTATCCTCGATGGAGTTTGCCATCTTGACTCTGCTCTTGGTCTCGAAATCCGGTTGATTGTACGAAACGAACAATTCGTTGAAATCGATCTTGTTCAAGAATCTACGATATTCTTCGATCTCCTCGATTATCGAACGTTCCGTTAGAATGTCGCAAACCTTCTTATTCTTCAGATTGACCTGCTCTATGTTGTTAGACGCCGCATATGATTCCCATTCAGAACTTATCTCCTGATGCAGATCGCCTATGTACCTAATCAGTTCGAGCAACCTGCACCTGCATTCCTCGGGAATCATGTCTATCGGCTCACTTCGTTAGTATTTATCTCTAAGGGCCATTATCAATGATGTGCTCTGACTCGGCCGTATGATTCGATCGATACTTCTGCGGGGACGGTCATGGCGCATCATTCCCCGTCCGGCTCGCTGTCCACCACGACCTCCGCGTCCGGGGCATGGCTGGCGATGCTCCTTATACCCTTCATGCAGGACGACTTGTCGGAGTAGGCCTGGGATGCGACGATGATCTCCCCGTTGGACGCCTTCAGCCTGAACCTCGGCTTCCCTCCGGCATCCAGATATACCTCGTACTTCGGGTTCTTCAACTCCTCGTGTCCCTCGACGGTCCGGTCCTCCACATGCACGGAGCAGTTCCTGCGGACGCTCTCGATCCCGACCTTGGCGTTTTCCACCGATGCGTAGGTCTGCGACGTGCTGATGACCCTGTGGTTGTTGGCCAGGAGGTTGAACATGAACCTCCCATCCTTCGTAGGCTTGATGTGAAATGCTCCCATGGTTATCCCCGTAGGGATATCGGCTCCGTCGCTTATATACCCCCACGTTCCGAGACGCTCCGGATGCCTTTCCACAGGATGAAATGTGTCGCGGTCCCGCCCCGTCGGGGACGGGACGGAGGACCGCTCGGAAGAATCATTCGGAACGGCGTCAGAGACCGTTCCCGGAGACCCATGACGATATCCCGTCCGGGTCCTTGCGTCCGCCGGAGACCGCCAGCATGTCGGTGATCCTGGACGCGTTGCATGCCTTTCCGACATCCTTGTCGGCATGACCCTTGCCACCCCCTCCGTGCGTCACGAACGGGGCCACGGTCACGTCCTTGAAGTCATGGCCCTCCAGGAACGTGAGCACCGGGGGTGCCACCGTGCTCCACCAGTTGGGGGATCCGACGAACACCACATCGTACCCGTCGATGTCCACCCTCTCTATCTCCGGCCTGTATCCTGACGATATCTCGACCTTGGCCTTCTTGGTCAGCTCGCCGTACGGCTCCGTGTATGGCACGATGGGCCTGATCTCGACTATGTCCGATCCCGTCTGCCTCGCTATCTCCTTCGCCACTACCTCGGTGTTCCCTGACACCGAAAAGTACGCCACCAGTCCTCTTCCATCCATATCATGCACCTCCGCTCACTCCGGGATCAGCCCGAGCCCGTCCAGCCACGACCTGACATCGGTGGACTGGGTGATCCTCTGCCCCTCGATGACCGTCGCGCCTTCCGCAGAACCCTCGATGTACGATGTGGAGTTCGATATCGAGCTTCCTCCGCTCGTGCAGAACGTCACGACCGTCTTCCCCATGAGGTCGTAGTCCTCCAGGAAAGTCAGCACGGCCATCGGGGGTGCATTCCACCATATCGGGTACCCCACGACGATCGTGTCGTACTGCCCCATGTCCTCGACCTTAGTGTCGATCGCAGGACGCACGTCGTTCCTGAGCTCCTCCTGGGCGATCTCCGTCGTCGCGGAGTAGTCGCTCGGGTACGGCACGGTCGGCACTATCTCGAGTATGTCGCCGCCGGTCAGGTCGGCGATGCGCTGAGCCTGCGCCTCCGTGGTCCCCGTCTTGGAGAAGTACACGACGAGGACCCTTCCGTCGGAAGGGATGGTCGGGACGTCCGGCGTATCGGGTACGTCCGGCGTCTCCGGGACCGACGGACCCGTGGTCACATCGTTGTCGCCACCGTTCGTGAGCACCACTCCCGCCCCTATCGCCGCCACGGCGATGAGCAGGACGCATGCCACGGTGACATGCTTGACATTCATTCTCTCATCTCCAACATCATGGGCGGTCCTTGTGATCCCGACGCGTCCACTTAGTTGACACTGTGTAAATTATTATCGGATATAAATATTTCTGACACTGTGTCAATTATTAGCTGACATCAGGTCAGCATCGATATATCCGACCTATGCGCATGTCCTCATGATGACAGGGTTCAAGAGGGCGCGCACGGACGAGCAGGTCGCCATGAGGGAGAAGGAGATAGTCTCCGCATGCGGCAGCCTGTACTCCGAGGGGGGACTGGATGCGGTCAACCTGAAGGCAATAGCCGAGCGCACGTCCCTCTCCCGTCCGACCATATACAACTACTACGACACCAAAGAGGAGATCCTCCTGGACCTGATAAAGACGGATTTCGACGAATGGGACGCCGAGCTGAGGTCCGGGTTCGATGGGCACGGATCCATGTCGAAGGAGGAGTTCTGCAGGTTCCTCACGGATTCCCTCTCCGGTCACCTGCGCATGCTGGAGTTCTTCTCCAGACACCTGTACACCATCGAGATGAACTCCAGGCTGGAGAAGGTCGTAGGGCTCAAGATCGCCATAGGCAGGTCGATCCACACGCTGGACGATGTCCTGGAGAGATCCTTCGGATACGATGACGACGAACGCGCCCTGCTGATCAGCCTGATGTTCACGTTCATGCACGGCCTGTACCCGATGACCCACCCCACGGAGATGCAGAGAGAGGCGGCATCCCTCGCCGGACACTGCATAACCGGGGACTTCGAGGACATCTGCTTCAACGGCCTCATGCGCCTGATGCGGTCTCCGTGATGCCCAGAAGTCCGACACTGGCTCTATACCGCGACAGATTCTATATATGAAGGAATAGTGACACTCCCGCGCATTGCGGGCAACGAAGGCGGGGCGAGCGGTTTGAGCAAGACTTACGAAGAGATCAACGAGAGGATACGTTCCGGCAAAGCGGTGGTCATGACCGCCGAGGAGGTCGTGGACGTAGTCAGGAAGAAGGGCGCGGCGAAGGCCGCGGAAGAGGTGGACGTCGTCACCACCGGGACGTTCGGGGCCATGTGCTCCTCCGGAGCGTTCCTGAACCTCGGACATGCGGACCCGCCCATAAGGATGACCAACATCAGGCTCAACAACGTCGAGGCGTACGGGGGCCTGGCGGCCGTGGACACGTACATCGGTGCCACCGCGCTCGTCGACCCTCCCGGCACGGGATACGGGGGGGCCCATGTCATCGAGGACCTGATCGCCAGGAAGAGGATCCATCTGGTCGCCACCGGCCCCGGCACGGACTGCTACGTGAGGAAGAAGATCGATACCTATGTCACGATCGACGACATCAACGAGGCATACCTGTACAACCCCCGCAACCTCTATCAGAACTACAGCATCGCGACGAACACCTCCGACCGCACCATATACACGTACATGGGGAAGCTGCTCCCGAGGATGAAGAACGCCACGTACAGCTCCGCCGGCGCCCTGTCCCCCCTCCTGAACGACCCCCACCTCGACACCATTGGCATCGGCACCAGGATCTTCCTGGGCGGCGGTGAGGGATACGTCTCGTGGCAGGGCACCCAGTTCAACACCGCCGCGGAGGAGGTCAACGGGGTCCCCGTGAAGGGCTCCAGGACGCTCGCGGTCTGCGGCGACATGAAACAGATGGACCCCAGATACGTCAGGGGCCTGGACATCACCGGATACGGGATATCGCTGGCCATAGGCATCGGGGTACCCATACCCGTCCTGAACGAGGATGTCATACAGCGCTGCTCGATCACCGACGACCAGATCTTCGCGGAGATGCAGGACTACAGCCTCCCCAGCGGAAGGACCTGCATGCAGCGCTACAGCTACGAGGAGCTGCGCTCCGGAAGCATCGAGTACCAGGGCAAGAAGCTCAGGACATCGTCGATGTCATCGCTGTGCGGCGCCAGGAAGGTCGCCGACCAGCTGAAGGACTGGATCGAGAAGGGCGAGTTCCTCCTGAACCGTCCGAGCACGATGCTGCCGCGCGAGGGAAGGGTAAAGGGACTCGAGGAGAGGGGTGAGTGAGATGGAGGCCAGATTCAGAATAGACTTCGACGAGAACAACGTCCTGGAGTCGGTCACGTACACCCTCGTGTCCCGCTTCAACCTCAGGCCCAACGTCCTGAGGGCGGACATAGAGGGGGACGGGAGCGGGTTCATGCTCCTCAGCGTCATCGGCGAGGAGGACGACATCGCGGAAGGCATGGCCTACATCGAGGAGTCCGGGTTCAGCGTCAGGGAGCTCAGCGGGCACATCACCCATGACTACGACAGATGCTGGAACTGCGGAGCCTGCGTGTCACTGTGCCCCACCAAGTCCATCTACCACGAGCCGGACACTATGGCCGTGAGACTCAAGACGAACACATGCATCGCCTGCGGGGCCTGCATCAACGCCTGCTCCGTCAAGGCGATCCAGCTGGAACTGTGAGATTCAGATTCCAATACAGGGAGACAGTCCTCACCATCGTATGCGACGATGGCTTCCGTGACGTGGCCGAGGATGCGGCTTTCAGGGCAAGGGGCATCATAGAGTCGAAGATCTCCGAGGACCCTTTCTTCGGCATCACCTACGACCCGTACGCCCCGTGCGACGGGGACCATGAGCTGATATCCATGATGTGCTCCGCATCGGTCGCATCGTGCGTGGGACCCATGGCAGGGGTCGCAGGGGCGGTGGCGTTCCACATAGCCAGCGAGCTCCGGAGGAAAGGCTCCTCCATGGCCGTCGTGGAGAACGGGGGCGACATCGCGCTTTATTCCGAGGACCCGGTCCCAGTAGGCATATTCGCGGACCACCCGGTCCTCAGGGACATGGCGTTCCTGATGGGATCCGATGATATCACCGGAGTGTGCTCCTCATCCAGGACCGTCGGCCCGTCCGTGTCCCTGGGGATGAGCAGCATCAGCACCGTGTTCTCCGACGACGTGGTCCTCGCGGACTGCTGCGCCACGAGGCTGGGGAACCTCGTCTCGGACGAGGACCGCCTGCAGGATGCGGTGGAGAGCATAGGCTCCATCCCCGGAGTGAAGGGATGCCTCTCATGTTGCGGGAACAAGGTCGCCATGTTCGGGGACATCCCCGAGATCGTGTCAGCAGACTGTGATAGCGCGATCCAGAGAATTGAGTAACACTGATTTTAAATTTGTAATACTACACATAACGATGAAATATCTCAGAAAACCGTTGCGTTAACAATGGCCGAATCAGATGACCATTATCATGAATATCGATACGCACATAACGGTAAGTAAACAAGACCCGCACTTCAACACATATCAGCGACTTATAACACTGCAAAGAGCTACGGCTGTATACCTATACAAAAAATGTATGCATCAAACAGACAGATGTGTATCTAAAATCACTCATTCATAATATCAAGATACCAAATAGTCTGATATGTAAAAGAATCAATCACTAAAAATTGCATAATCATAACTTCTCTTTGAAATTTATACCTAAAACTAAGTTGGATTATTAATCCATATACGTTATATAGATGTTGGATTATTAATCCAACTAAGAGGATAGACTCATGGATAATAAGATTGTAGCAATATCTGCGGTAGCGATATTGTTGGTAGTGGGTATAGCTGCAGGACTCCTATGGAATTCTGATGAACCCGAGGAAGATGGTCCGATCACCGTGACCGCCAACGGAAAAACAGTGACTTTTGACGAACCTGTAGAAAAGATGGTCATATATAGCAAATACATAGCAGAAGCCGTCATACTCATGGGTGCCACAGACAAAGTGGTGGGTGTATCCAAAACAATCGCCAATGATACAAACTATAAACCATACTACTCAAACGCAACGAACCTCGGAGCAAACGCTCCCTCTGAAGGATTCGATACTGTCATCAAACTTCAACCTGACGTCATCATCACGTACAGCACCTACGACAATGACAATGCATACAATTCAGACATCCCTGTTTTGGAGATCGGTGCATCGAAATCCTCAGAAGTACAAACAGATGTCGAGATTCTTGGCAAGATCCTCGGAATGGAGGACAAAGCCCAGAAGATTCTAGATTGGTTCAACAAATACTACGACATCGCAACCTCTGCGAAGAATGTGGACGATACCAGATTCTTGATTGAATCTGCATCGAAGAGCAAACTAACTCTTTGCGGACCCGAATCCACGATGGGCGCGAACCTGGAGCTCATCGGAGGCAATAATGTCGTAACAGAGGGCAAATATCAATACTGGTCTGCCGACACAGTCATACCAACAGACCCCGAAATCATTCTGATTGTTGAATACAATGCGAATTGGAATGAGGAATATCTCGAATCATACAGGGATTCTGTCTGTTCGAGATCCGGATGGGATCAGATATCCGCCGTGAAGAGTGGCGAGGTATATTCGGTATCCAACGACATCTTCGGAGGTATCCGCAGCGTCGTCGGTGCAGTGTTCATGCTATCCCTTATAGATTCGAACTATGCGGACCTTGATGTGGCAGACATCATTGACGAATACAATTCGATTGCGGGAACCGACTTCAACAATAAGCTGGTCTACAAAAACTGAGGAGGAAGGGGGTCCCCTCCCCCTCCTTCGTTCCCTATCGGAAGTGACCTGATGGCAAACCATCTGCACAGTTTTCTTGACATCCTAAGAGGGAAAGGCGTGGATAATACCGCCCGCGGGAAATACCTGAATTCCACCCGCAGGAAGATCATCCTGATCCTATCCCTGACAATCACTCTTGCAGTGGCATCCATCGCCGTGCTGGGAATTGGTGGCGTCAACGTCGATTTCATCAACACGTTCAGAGTGATCTTCCACCCGATATTCCCCGATCATATAGCACAACCAGACTTTCCATACTACACGAACATCATAGTGGACTATCGTATGCCCCGTGTGCTACTGGGCATTCTAACCGGAATGTGTCTCGCGGTTGCGGGAGCGTCGATGCAGGGCATCATGAAGAATCCTCTGGCAGACCCGTTCACACTGGGATTGTCATCGGCAGCATCCTGTGGTGCGGGAGTGGGGATAATTCTGGGACCGACGATACTCGGTTCCCTATATTATTCCAACATATCGTTCTTCGGAGAAGTCGTCGGGGTCAGCTCGCTGTTCATGGTAATGACCGCGTTCGTATTCGGATTGGTCAGTGTGGTCATACTGCTGTCCCTGACAGGCCGCCGTCAGGTCAGCCAATCCACATTGATCCTGACAGGAGTAGTGATAGGATATCTGTTCTCTGCGGTCCTGTCATATCTCAAATACATATCCGACGAGGAAGCACTCAAGGACATCACACTCTGGCTTCTCGGAGGGATGTGGGGGTCCTCATGGAGCGCGGTAATCATCGTCCTACCCATAGCCATCCTGGGCATCATACTGCTGGAGACATATGCGGTGGACCTGAATGCTTTGTCCAGTGGCGATGATGTCGCCAAGAATCTAGGCGTGAACGTCCAATCCCTGAGAAGACGCATCCTGATAATCTCCGCATTAATGACATCGGCCTGCATGGCATTCACCGGGATAATCGGCTTCATAGGCCTGATGGCACCCCATATCGTCCGTATGCTGATCGGGAATGATCATCGCTACCTGATTCCCGTCTCGGCGCTGATGGGCGCATTGATCCTAGTATTATGCGATACGGTGGCCAGAGTCATAGTGGCTCCATCCGATCTGCCTGTAGGGATCATCATGTACGTCCTTGGAGGGATGTTCTTCATGTTCCTCATAAAGAAGATGAGAGGAGGCTACGAGATTTGAAGATAGAAGTGAAGAATCTCGTCCAAGGCTATGGGGACAATATCGTCTTGGACGATATCACTTTCAGTGCGGAGAGTGGCGAAGTCCTGGCCTTGCTGGGACCCAACGGTTCTGGAAAATCCACGCTCATCAAGGCGATATGCGGAATAGCCGACCCGAAGTCCGGATCCATATCCTTCGATGGTACGCCCATCGAGGAGATCGATGTGACGGATCTAGCCAAAATCGTATCATACGTACCTCAATCCACCACGTCAGGAGTCTTCACGACCGTCATGGATACCGTCCTTCTTGGACGCAGACCGTATGTCAGCTGGTCCTATCGTGACAAGGACATCGACATCGCCATAGAATCGATGGAACGCATGCGTGTAGACAAGTACTCCGACCAAAACGTGTCCGATCTCTCTGGAGGACAGAGACAGAGGGTCTTTCTTGCCAGGTCCTTGGCACAATGCCCCTCGTTCTTCATATTCGATGAACCGACCAGCGCATTAGACCTCAAACATCAGATGAACACCATGATCACCATGAACGATCTGGTACACAACGTCAATGCAGGCATGATAATCGCCCTGCATGACATAAACCTGGCCCTGAACTACTCGGACAAAGTCCTGATGATCAAGAACAAGAGGATCCATTCTTTCGGAACCCCTGAGGATGTCATAACCGAAGAGAGCATCAAAGAGGTCTATGGCGTTGAATCCCAGATCGTCCAGACTGACAAGGGCCGCTTCATTCTACCTATGAGACCGTTTAACGAAGGTGATGATTGATGACTGCAAGGAAAACATACCCGTTCGCTGCAATAGTCGGACAGGACGAGATGAAGGAAGGACTTATCCTGAACACAATCAACCCCTCGATCGGAGGAGTGCTCATAAGAGGTGAAAAGGGCACTGCGAAATCAACCGCCGTCAGAGCACTGGCTGCATTGCTTCCTGAAAGAGAGGTTGTCAAAGGATGCGCGTGCGGATGCCAATGGGGCAGATGGGAATCCCTGTGTCCAGACTGCATGGAACGCAGAACATCTGGAGGTCTGGAGATGGACATCCGCGCGATGCAGGTGGTTGAACTGCCCCTTAGCTCCACCGAGGACCGCGTAGCGGGGACATTGGATATCGAACATGCGATAAGTACCGGCAAGAAGAAATTCGAACCTGGGGTCCTTGCCAAGGCCAATGGCAACATCCTGTATGTCGATGAGATAAACCTGCTTGACGACCACATCGTGGACCTCCTGCTGGATTCTGCAGCCATGGGCATGAACTTCATCGAGAGGGAGAGCGTGTCCTACTCCCATCCTGCCAGGTTCATCCTGATCGGGACCATGAACCCCGAAGAAGGGGACCTGCGCCCGCAACTTCTTGACAGATTCGGCCTGATGGTCGACATCAAAGGTGAATACGATGATAGGAAGCGGGCAGAGATCATCCGCAGACGTTTGGCCTTCGAAAAGGACTCCGATGGATTCTGCTCAAGTTATGCGGATCAGAACACGGAGATCAAGAAAAGGATAATCGAAGCCAGAGCCATAATGGACACAATCGAACCGGATGACAGGACCATCGACATGGCAGTCAAGGTATCCCTCCACCTCGGTGTCGATGGGCACCGTGCCGACCTGACCATGGTCAAAGCCGCTTGCACATACGCAGCCTGGCAAGGAAGGGATCAGGTCACACCATACGACGTGATCCATGTATCGGGATTGGTGCTCCCGCATCGTATGAGGCGCAATCCTTTCCAGGATTCCACCCTCGATACGATGGAATTGAAAAGATGGATGGAAGCCACGGCGGAAACCCTATGAGGCACCTCTTTCCACCAGTGGCCGTTGTGAACGGTGACCGCATACTCAAGGCACTTGCCATAGGTCTGATCTCACCGGACATACATACCATCCTCATACGCGGACCTGTAGGCTCCGGAAAATCCGTGATCGCCAGAGGGATCGAGCATATCTCTGGGGACAGAAGGGTGGTCGAGATGCCACCAGGGATAGCCGTGGAGGATCTGTTCGGATCCATGGACATAGAAGTTGCGATCTCCACCGGAAAAAAGAGGGTCTCAGACTCCCTGCTGGAACGTGCGAATGGGAACATCCTGATTGCCGACAACATCAACCTTCAATCTAAGGAGGTCCTCCACACACTTCTGAACGCGGTCCTGGAGGGCAAAGCCGTCGGAGAAATGTCGGGAGTGTCAGTGAACCGCTGCTTCGATACCCTCCTGATAGGCACCATGGACCCTGCAGAAGAGACCCTGGATGAAGTGCTCATGGACAAATTCGACATCTGTGTCGATATGGATCCGATTGTGTTTCCCGAAGACAGACGCGAGGTGATCCTCAGATCCCTGCACTTCGAGAAAGATCCCGGAGGATTCATATCATCATTCTCCGAACAGACCTCCGACCTCATTTCCAAGATAAGATGTGCAGAATGCGAAAAGATCGAAATACCCGAGGGACTGCCGACCATGATCTCAGAGATCAGCAGGGAGATGTTCGTGGAAGGGCATCGTGGCGACATCGCCACCATGAATGTCGCTAGGGCATCCGCAGCGCTGGAAGGACATCCGAAAACTACGCAGGACGATCTGAAATGCGGTGTGATCATGTGTCTACAACACCGCAGACGTGAAATTCCACCCCCACCGGTGGATGAGGAGAACGACATCGAACCTGACGAATCAGAGGTGGACGATCCTGAAAAGCCGAATCAGGAGGATCAAGGGCAATCGCAACCGGATCGCGAGCGTCCTTCCGAACCGGACGATACTGAACATGATGAGAACCATCCGGGCCCATCTGGAGACACTGTGTTCGAAGTAGGCGAGAAGTTCGACGTCAAAGACTACATACCGCCAGAGAACAGGAACAATCGCAACCGCAGATCGGGAAGACAGGACTCCTCCTTATCCAAAGACGGATCTGGCAGAACGATCGGATACATGATACCACGTGGGAAGGTCCGCGATATAGCACTCGTTCCGAGCATACACGCGGCCGCCCCCTACCAAAGGACGAGGGATCACTCCATGGTGACGATAGCTCTCGAAAGGAATGACCTTCGTGACAAGGTCAGGATCAAACACAAGGGGACGACGGTTCTCTTTGTCGTAGACGGATCCGGATCCATGGGTGCCCAAAGCAGGATGGTTGCTGTCAAAGGTGCCATACTGTCGATGTTGGATGATGCGTACAAACGTAGGAATCTGGTGGGCCTTGTCATATTCAAAGGCGAATCTGCCGAAGAGATCCTACAACCGACCCGTAGCATTCTGACAGCATATCGCACCATGGAAGAGCTCCCGGTCGGGGGGAAAACCCCCCTGTATGCAGGCATCCAGGAAGGATACAGGATCCTCAGCAGGGAGGCAAGATCCGGATTGGAGCCGGTTATGGTGATACTTACGGACGGCAGAGGCAATGTCAAACCGGAAGGGTGCACGAACCTGGACACTGCCCTGAAGGACATGGCGGAAGCGATCGCAGAGGCAGGCATCCGCACCATCGTGGTCGATACCGAAATTGGACTTGTCCGTTTCGGCAAAGCGATGACCTTGGCCTCGATGCTGGATGCCACATACATACAGCTGGAGGATCTGGATGCCAAGAACTTGTCAACTTCGGTCAAAATGGCCATGAACGCTTTCGAATGATAATCCGATTTTTCCTTGGAGTGTGATCAGATGAATGACAGAAAGAAGGTTATGACTATCCTCTGGAAGAGCCACACGCCTATACTGGAGCGCATACGTGATAGATTAGGTGTGGTTTTGGAGATCGTCCAACAAAGCACTGACGATAGGACGGGGGAATTCGTCGATGACGTGGTCGCCAAGATGAAAGAGTGCGATGCCGTCGTGATATATAGACAGAACACACAGTTTGGTGCGGACCTCGAAGACCGCATCCTGCCGATAAAGAACTCCATGAGAATCGTGAGCTTCGGGGTCGATCCGACCATGTGGGCCATGACCTCTGTCGATCATAGTCTGGCGATAGACCTCTACAGATACATGCAAGAAGGCGGGGATGAGAACTTCATACGCATGTTCGATGCATTGGAGAAGGGGCTGGGATGGAAATGCGGAGAACCTCTCCCTCCAGAGAACATCCCGTGGCAAGGGATCTTAGACCCGACATCCGGGATCGTATATGACAGCACGGAATCCTATGTCGAAGGGACAGGCATCGATCCCAACAGACCGTTCGTGGGGATCATAGCATCGAGGCCCACATACCTCATGGATGGCCTTTCATTGGAAAGGGAGCTGTGCTCCGACCTAGAGGAACTGGGATTGAATCCTCTGCTGTCATTCGTGTCGTTCTCCAAGAAGGAGGAGTTCGGAGCCATGAGCCATGGCGAGGTCATAAGGAGATTCTTCACACGTGATGGGACGGCCATCGTGGATGCAATGATCAAGCTCTCCACCGGTTTCATCGGAAGCAGCATGACCTCCGACCCACAAGACCCAGACTCGCTGAACCTTCTCAAAGATCTCAATGTACCGATCTTCCAGCCGGTGGTCATGGCCCGTATGTCGGAAGAGGAATGGAGACAGAGCATAGGTCTGACATCCGACATAACATGGCAGGTGGCTTTCCCGGAGTTCGAGGGAATAATCGAACCGATCGTCATCGGTTCGGACGTCGGGCATTCCAGGGACAAGGACAATGTCAGGACATCCTTCCCCGATCGTCGCGAGATGTTCGCCAGACGCATACACAACATCATAAAGTTGCGCCACAAGCCCAGGTCGGAGAGAAGGGTCCTGATCCTTCTAAACAACTTCCCGTGCAACGGTGTGGAAGCCAACGTTGGTAACGCAGCCGGCCTGGACAGTTTGGAGAGCGTGGCAGACATCATGAAGAGGTTGAGAGCAGAAGGATACCATGTTGAGCCACCCGAAGACGGGAAAGACCTGATCACACGCATACTCGACTCCAAAGCATTATCCGAATTCAGATGGACCACCTCTGTCGAAATGAAGAAACATGGAGGCGTCATCCACGAGATGGACCTGGACGAATACAACCAGTACTTCTCCACCCTGTCGAAAAGAACACAGGACGATATCGTCTCCACATGGGGCGTGCCTCCAGGAGAGGGGATGGTCCTCGACGGCAAGATCCTGATCACAGGCATATCATTCGGCAACGTCATCGTCGCGGTTCAGCCAAAACGCGGTTGTTTCGGCACACGTTGCGACGGACAGGTCTGCAAGATCCTCCACGATCCTGCGTGCCCGCCAACACACCAGTATCTAGCCACATACCACTACTATGAAGATGTATGGGGTGCGGATGTGGTGATGCACACAGGCACA
Source organism: Candidatus Methanoprimaticola sp. MG2 (assembly GCF_047501175.1). Classification (NCBI taxonomy): domain Archaea; kingdom Methanobacteriati; phylum Thermoplasmatota; class Thermoplasmata; order Methanomassiliicoccales; family Methanomethylophilaceae; genus Candidatus Methanoprimaticola; species Candidatus Methanoprimaticola sp. MG2. The sequence continues at coordinate 165,347 of NZ_JBEQWH010000001.1, read as the reverse complement.
CACGGAAGCATGGAGTGGACTCCCGGAATGGGCATCGGCATGACACAGGATTGTTATCCAGACATATGCATGCGCAATGTTCCCCATGTATACATCTACAACTCGGACAACCCGTCAGAAGGGCTGGTGGCCAAACGCAGGTCATATGCCACCTTGATAGACCATATGCAGCATCTGATGACCGGCGTGAACCTTTACGGTCCGTTCGCGGAGCTGGATGGTCTTCTCTCCGAATACTCGACGGCAAGGAACGACCCGACCCATTCGGAGGAACTGAGGAAGAAGATCCTCGACAAGGTCCATGAAGCAAATATGGACGATATAGGATTGACGGATGACACGGAGCTTCAAGAGTGCGTCCGCATATGTCACGAGGCCCTATCAAGACTTCGCAATTCTCAAATGAACAAAGGAATGCACATATTCGGCAGGATGCCGACGGGCCCGAACAGGACAGAGGCCGTGAACTCCATCGTCAGATATGGTGAGGAACACGATTCCATCCGTGATTGCATCTCGGACATCATGGGCTTCGATCTGAGTGAACTTTACAGAGATCAAGGGCGCATCGATGAGGAATCGGGCAAATCATATGGAGAATTGATAGAGACGATAGGGAAGAATACCCGCGATTTCGTAGGATGCATCCTGGCAGGACTGTCCGTGGAGGAATCCCTCGCAGATATCGGAATCTCAGCCACACCAGAACAGGTCGAATCATTCTCCAAATACGTGGACATGATCCATGATGTGAACTCCCGTATCGATAATTCCGATGAAATTGGTTCCCTATTGAACGGTTATAATGGAGGGTACATATGTCCAGGACCATCAGGATACATAACCCGTGGAAGATATGACATCATGCCTACCGGACGCAATTTCTACGCCATGGATCCCTATTCGGTCCCATCCAAAACAGCTTGGACGGTAGGTTGCAGGATTGCCAGAGAGACGATTGACAAATATCTGGATGAGGAAGGCAAGATGCCCGAGAGCATCGGCCTGTTCTGGACCATGGGTGAGCTGATATCCACGGGAGGAGAGACCATGTCGGAAATCATGTCCCTGCTCGGTGCCGAACCTATCTGGGAACCGGACGGAAGGGTCAAGAGTTTCCACATCATCCCATTAGAGGAATTGGGCCGGCCCAGGATAGACATCTCAATCAACGTCTCATGTATCCTCAGGGACAACATGATGAACGTCATCGACTTCATCGATGAGGTGGTCAACGAGGTAGCAGGATTGGATGAACCCGATGACATGAACTTCATACGTAAACACAGCATGGAATCGATGAAATCAGGTATGACTCCCGAAAAGGCGAACACGCGCATGTTCGGTGCACCTCCGGGAACATACACATCTGGGGTAAATCTGGCAGTTTTTGCCAGTGCATGGAAGGAAGATAAGGATCTGGCAGACATCTTTGTCAGAGTCAAGGGGCATGGCTACGGTGGGAAGAGGAACGGACAGCCGATGTACAAACAATTCGCAACAGTTCTTTCCAGGAACGACATCGTCTTCGATCGTACAGTATCAGACGAGACAGACATACTATCATGCAGCTGTCATTTCAGCAATATAGGTGGAATGGTCTCTGCATCACGTTACCTGTCTGGGAAAGACGTGAAATCATACTACGGAGACACCAGGGATCCGCGCGAACTGACGATCGGGACTCTCGCCGAAGAATTCCGTAGAGTCATGAGGACCAAGACACTGAATCCGGAGTGGATCTCCGCCATGAAAGAGCACGGATACAAAGGTGCCAATGAGGTTGCCAAACGCGTGACCCGTCTGTTCGGATGGCAAGCCACTACGCACGAAGTGGATGGTTGGCTATTCGATGAGATCGTGGAATCGTTCCTCAAGGATGAGGAAATGCTAGGATTCTTCCAGGAAAACAACCCTTACGCTCTGGAAGAGATGTCCAGACGTCTCCTCGAGGCACACTCCAGAGGACTTTGGGAGACGGATGACGAGACATTGGGATTCCTGCAGAATGTCTATCTGGATATCGAATCGGATATGGAGGAACGTGCAGGCGAAGGGGAATATCAGGGTGGCAGCATTGACATATATGATTCCAAAAGCGTACCCTCATGGAATGAAGGCATGTCCTCTTTATCCGACATGACCTCGAAATTCCGTGAATCCGAGACAAAAACTAAGTGATAAACAGGGCGGTCACTAACCGCCTTTTTACTTCATCCCCTCTCCCTTTTAAATCTCGAACCTGACTTTGTGAATATCATGGAATATGCCGATAATCTATCTGCTATCATAGGTAAGCACTCAATGAACGATTATTCGGACAGGATCGTGTAGTCTATGGGCTCCCCGAAGTCCGACATCTTCCAGATCTTCAGCTTCACCAGGTCTATGCAGTCCGGGTCGCATATCAGCAGGGAGTCCTCCCCGACCAGGACACGGGACATGCATGATTCGAACCCTCCGAATATGAAGTCCACGGGGAATCCGTTGGCGGTCGTCGCCCTGCGCGTGACGGACCCGAATATCCCCACGGAGTCGACCTCCTTGTTGAGCTCCTCCACCAGGTCGCGGTCGACGTGCTCGGACATCGGGAGGACCGTGAGGTTGCCCCTCTTCCCGTCCACCGCTTTGGCGATGAGCTCCGGCTCCGTCTGCGGATACGGCCTGGGGTCCTTCCCGCGCATCTGCGAGACGGTCTGGTTTATCTGGAACATGGAAGGCTGGAGGAGTCCCGCGGAATAGGTCAGGAGCGGATCGGAATAGAACCCCTCCTGCTCCCCGGAGTACACCTTCTCCCCTCCCCTGAGCACGTGGATCTCATCCGCCCACATGTATGCCAGATCCACATCGTGCGTCGAGATCACGATGTCGGTACCGCTGTGATGGAGCTGTTCAGCGAGCTCCATGACCTCCAGGGCCATCTGCGGATCCAGCCCGGCGGTGGGCTCGTCGAGGATCAGTATGTCCGGACCCATGGCGAGTGCGCCGGCGAGGGACAGCCTCTTCCTCTGCCCGTAGGACAGCTGGAGCGAGTTCCTGTCCCTGAGCTCCCAGAGACCCACCTGCTCCAGGGCGATGCGCGCCCTCTCGTCGACCTCCTCCTTGGGAAGCCCCATGTTCTTGGGTCCGTAGGAGGCATCGGCAATGACCGTCTGACCGAATATCTGGTCGTCCGGATTCTGGAGGACGACCGCGACATTGGAGCGGAGGGCCTTGAGCGCCTTCTTCCTGTATGACATGCTCTCGCCGCGATAGAGGACCTCTCCCTTGGAGGGCCTGCAGACGCCGTTCAGCTGATAGAACAGCGTGGACTTCCCGGCGCCGTTGGCTCCGAGGATCGCGGTCTTCACGCCCTTCTTTATGGTGAGCGACACCCCGTTCAGGGATGGCTTGGTGTTGTTGTCGTAATAGAAGACCACCGACCTGGTCTCCAGGATGGGCTCCGTCAAAGTATCACCTTCGGGCTTATGCCGTACGTGCCGAGACTCCTGACGCGCTCCGCCACAGGCTCCGCGATGGACGCATCGCAGTACAGCACCGTGTCTATGCCCTTGACGGCATCGATCATGCACATCTCCACCGCGTCGAAGACGTAGTCCGGATTGATCTCCGAATCCCTCATCGCCTTCTTCGCGGCGAACCCGTACGCCCCCGATGTCTGACCGTCGGCCTTCGAAGGGACCGACCCCTCCGCGACCGGGACGATCCTGACGACCCCGGGCTCGACGCTCCCGGACATCATCCGGGCGAGGAGCTGGCTGTTGGTCTTAGGGTAGGGGATCTCGTCCTGCCCGCGTATCTGCATCATGTACGAGTTCAACGAGAAGGAGTGGGGTCTGCACAGTCCCGCGAACGCGGTCTGCACCGGGTCCCTGAAGAATCCCTCCGGCATCCCCGAGTAGACCAGCCTCCCGAGCCTCAGCACATCGACGTCGTCCGCCCAGGCGTAGGCCAGGTCGACATCGTGGGTTGAGACTATGACACTGGTGCCGGTGAAGCACAGCTGATCTATCAGCTCCATGACCTCCTGGGACATCTGGGGGTCCAGTCCGGCGGTGGGCTCGTCGAGGATCATCACCTTCGGGTTCACCGCGAGGGCGCCCGCCAGGGACACCCTCTTCCTCTGCCCGTACGAGAGCTGCGTGGACGGACGGGAGCGGAATGCCGTCATCCCGACCATGTCCAGGGCATCGGTTATGCGTTCCTCGACCTCGTCCCTGGAGAGTCCGAGGTTCAGGGGTCCGAACGCGACGTCCTCCTCCACGGTGGACGAGAATATCTGCTCGTCCGGGTTCTGGACGACCACGCAGACCTCCGAACGGAGCTCCCTGAGCGCGTCCTTCGAATAGTCCAAGGGAACGCCCCTGTACAGGACCTCCCCGGACTGGGGCTTGAACACCCCGTTGAAATGGTAGAACAGGGTGGACTTCCCGGCACCGTTGGCTCCGAGGATCGCGGTGCGCCTGCCCTCCCCTATGGATATGGACACCTCCTTGACTGAAGGACGCTCCTGACGGGAATTGTACCTGTAGCTGATCTCATGGGTCTCCAGGATGGACATCAGGCCACCCCCAGGAGAGATGCCATGTCGATCAGGCCCTCCGTGTAATGCCCGAACACGTAGATCGCGGCCGCGAGGATGGCGATTGCGACGATCCATTTCAGCCCGACCTTGGCGGGCTCCTTGTAGACCGGGAAGTATCCCCTGTAGTTCCTGCAGTCCAGGGCGACCTGCGCCTTGTCCGATAGGTTCGTCGACTGGACGAATATCCCGACCGCGATGGACGCCACCGTGTTTATCTTGGTGCGGACCCCGTTGAATCCCATCCTGCTGTGCGCGGCATTCCACATCGCCTCCATCCTCTCGAGCAGGAGGAACGCGTAGCGGTAGATCAGGACGACGATCTCCGAGACCTCCACGGGCAGATGGATCTGCCTCAGGGCCAGCGAGATGTGCGGGATGGGGGTGGATGTCGCGAAGGCGAGCATCACGGATATGCCCGCGACCCCCCTGAAGAGGATGAGCCATGCCTCGTTGAAGCTGTCCACGGTCATATGGAAATGCATCCACAGGAAGTCCGTGTCCCAGATGACCTCCCCGGAACTGCCGGAGACGGAGATCATGCCGCATCCGAACACGAGGATCACAAATGCCTCCGCTATGGCGAGGGCTATAATGAAAGGGATTTTGAAATTGGTTGAGTAGGCCATCAGCCCGAGGCCGATGGCCAAGGTGACGAATGGTACCAGCATCGAATCGGTCACGATGTTGATGACCAGTACCACTATCACCAGAAGAAGTTTCCCTAGGGGTGCCCAACCGAGCATCCGAGAGCTGTACGCGAGCGCGTCCATCTGAGTCTGCTCGGACATCGGGACCCACTCATTCCGTCTTATCGGCAGCGGTCACTTCCGTGGCGTTGGAATTCGCTGCCTCCTTCTGACGAGTGTACCTTCCTATGAAATATCCGATGATCACGGCGCCGATGGCTGCCTGCAGTGCGAACAGGAGACTCTCGGTCTCACCGGGGAGCTCGTAGTCTCCCCAGATGCCGGAGGTCCAGGGCTCGTAGTCCGGGTCCTGCTCTCCCACGACGCCTTCCGCGGCATCGTCGGCTCCGCCGAACTCGAATCCTGCACCCGTGCCGTATGCGAGGGTCACTATGACCATGACCGCGATGATCGCGAACCCTCCGATGTAAACCATAGTATTCTTCTTCATGCGGATGAATCCTCCTTCTTCTTTCCGATCTTGGGCGCTCCCATGTCCTGGGCGATGTCGAAGATCTCGGGCTTGTTGTTCATGAGGTAAGTGGCGAACATGAAGAAAAGGATTCCTTCGATGATTGCGAGCGGGATCTGAGTGACCGCATAGTTGGACAGGAAGTTGACGAAGGCGTCGACGGACGCTCCGTGGTCGATGGCCATCTGGAATGCGGTGATTACGTATGTGAACAGGTTGGCGATGAGCGCCGCGCAGAAGAGACTGGCGGGAACGCCCACGTTGGCCCCCCTGAGGACGGACCAGAGCAGGACCGCTATGAAGGGGCCTGCGATACCCATGGAGAATATGTTCGCTCCGAGTGTAGTGAGTCCTCCGTGTGCGAGCAGAAGTGCCTGGAATATCAGGACGATCGTCGCGAGGAACGAGGTGGCGCATACCCCGTACAGGACGGCAGAGAAGCCTGTTCCGGTGGGGTGAGAGCTGGAACCCGTCACGGACGGGAGCTTCAGCGAGGACAAAAGGAAGATGAACGCTCCCGCAAGGGCGACGGTCATCTTCTGCTCTGGGTGCTGACGGACCAGATCGATGATTTTCTTGGCTCCCAATATTACGCACGGGATGGCGATGATGAACCACACCACACACCATTCCGGACTAAGGAACCCTTCCATTATGTGCATTTTTTCACCTTTGAAGCTTCCGAACACCTGACTGGGCGCTCTTCACTTGCCGGATTAACAATTCCAGTACTGATATTTCAATAGTTGGATAATTCATCCAATTGCACAGACACATACAATATATATCATGTATCAGAAATATACCCCCCTCCCGTATACTGGCACAGATTAGTCATTGTCAGAACTATAAAACAGAAAACTGATGTTGTCACGATCCGTATATCAGAAAATGTCCATATCTGCCATGATGCCAGACACCCGTAATAATAAACGTGGGACGTGAAATCCTACGACCCCCCAGTCAGGAAAAATAAGCAACCATATTATAGCCATAGCTGAATCCGACCTACATGGATTTCGTTCCCATGTCCTGCCCGTACTGCGGCAGGGCTGTCGATCCCATCGACTCCAGGAAATACGTTTGTAGCAGCTGCGGAAAGTTCGTCTACACCGACCGCGCGGACGTACGGGCGTTCATACGCCCCAGCGAGATAGAGGACCGCTTCAACGGCATCTTCGAATCCCTCGCCGATGGGAACGAAAAAAAGGCGATGGACATCGCAGGCGACCTCGTCGACTCCACGGACTGCTGCGACCACGACAGCCTCTTCATGAGAGGATACGTCTATGCGCAGATCGGAGAGGACGGGAAAGCGTTCACCGATTGGAAGAAAGGGCTCGAGATGCTCTCCAACGATGTGAACCTCGACGCCTATGTCTGCCTGATGAGCAAGGCCGTCTTCGACATGATCCTCCTGAAGGAGAGGGAGTTTGTCGAGTTCAACGTTCTCGGATACATCGACAAGCTCTGCGAGGAGACCGATGCGTCGACCGGGATGTCCTGCAAGGCATTCTTCTACTACACCGTGTACCGCGACTGCCTCAAGCATGTCACGGAACCGGACATCGACGACGTGAACATCCTGAAGGACATCATACCCAAGATCTTCAAAAGGGTCGTCGCGTACCACCGCGACTGCACGTGCCTGTCCCGCATCATCGCGGAATACCTCGACCACGTGGGATACAAGGCGGAGACGTTCGAAGAGGACGACAACGAGATCCCCCACGTGTACGACCTCATCCGCATCTGCCTGGACGAGCACGTCTCCAGGATGTCCGAGGAGGACAGGATCAGGGTCTTCGACCGCTGGGACGACAAATCCCTCAAGGAGAGCCTCGAACCCATGCTGGAGGCGATGGTGGAGCCGAAGAAGGGCATACTCAGCAAGATCCTGAAGAAGGACGCCATAGACGTCGCCGGACACGACGAGACCATCCACGCGTACGTGGACAGATATCTTCTGATAGACGGGCCCGAAGAGGAACCTGTCGCCAAGACGGAATGATCCGCATTGGGGTGCGTCCTCCGACCTCAGATGAACCCGAGGTGCTCGAACAGGATCTTGCATCCGATGGCTATGAGGATCAGGCCTCCCGCGATCTCGGCCTTGGAGCCGAACCTGTCCCCGAAGACACTCCCGATCCTGACACCCAGCACGCTTATCAGGAACGTCACCACGCCGATGATCAGCGCGGACGAGTAGATCGACCCCTCTGTCATCGCAAGGGTTATACCGACCGCGAGGGCATCGATGCTGGTCGCAACGGCGAGTACGAGCATCGTCCTGAACCCGGTGCTGGCATCTATCCCCTCCTCCTCGCCGGAAAGGCCCTCGCGGATCATGTTGACACCTATTACCGCCAGGAGTATGAACGCTATCCAATGGTCGAAGTCGGAGATCGTGTCGTACAGCGCATCCCCGAGGAGATAACCGATGACCGGCATCAGCCCCTGGAACACTCCGAACCACAGACCGATGACCAGCATGGACCTCACGGTGGGCTTCCCCATCGCCAACCCCTTGCAGATGGCGACCGCGAAGGCATCCATCGCAAGACCGATCGCTATGAGGAATACCGCGACGACGTCCATGTTGCACGGAGAGCGATACGGTATTAGAACTCATCGAGACGCGTGCAGTCGCGTCCGCGCGTATCCACTATGCGGTCCCTGGGCATCACCACACCCCGGAGCAGCTCGGAATCCTCACAGTACAGCCTCGCACGACGGTCCTTCGGGTCCGAATGGTTCGCATAGCAGTACACACAGTCGTGACCGCACGTATCGTAGTCCCCGATGTCCAGGGAGCGGACGCATCTGCAACCGTCCCGGATCGGAACACCTTGTGTCTCATAGGGTATGTTCAGAGAGCGCATCATGGCCGTGTCCATGCATCCCCTCGGCTCGATCCCATAGGCCGACAGGTCCGTCTTGGAACAGCAGCAGCTCAGTGTGAGCCCGTACTCCTCCGCCGTCCTGGAGGCCATCCTGCAGAAGCGGTCCCGCTCGGACTCATCCAATGCGCGGAACATGCCGGCCCTGGACAACAGCTTCCCATAGACGTCCACGAAACTGAACACGCAGCGGTCGGTCCACTCGGACGCCTCCCTGCACATCATGTCGAACTTCCGGGCATGGTATTCCATGCCTATGGTCCTGGTGAACAGGACGGGATCGTACCTCCACACCATCCTGTCCCTCCCGATGCGGTCGGCTATCCCGATGCACGAGTCGTTTATGTCCGCCTTGAACGGGACCCCTGGCTCCAGGTCCCTGCCATAGGGTGTGATGGTAACCTGGAAGACGTACATGTGGCCCATCGCACCCAGTTCCCCCAGGTACGGGACCATCGGTCTCGGGTCCTTGGTCATGAACTGTATGCAGTCCACGTTCCTGCGGGTGAGGTCTATGCGATGCAGCGTTGTGCGGGACACCGGATTCCTCACCAGGCAATGCCCGTCGCGCAGACGATTCATCATCCATCTGGAATGGAACGCCGGGATGTCGGTGCGGCGACTGGCACAGATGATCATGCAAATGAGATGGCACACAACGAAATCATCTTTGCGTCCGGCATAGGTCCATCTGCTGGCACTGCATGTGTCCGCGCAACGGCAGTGACAAATACAGCGAGGAGTCATCCCATCCACATGAGAGATCCCTGCATCCACTCTTTCATCACGATCATCGGCAGCGTCAGCGTTACCGAGGACGGGGAGGGCAACATAACAGGGGTCTTTCTGCCCAATCAGAACCTCCCCCCTATGGACGAGCGCGACTCGGACATACTCGTGGAAGCGGAGGCACAGGTCAACGAATACCTCTCCGGGAGAAGGACGCACTTCGACCTTCCGCTGTCGATCGAGGGCACCGGATTCAGGATGGCCGTCCTGGAGGCGATCTCGGAGATACCTTTCGGGGAGACCCGCCACTACAGCGACATAGCCGTATCGGTGGGAAGCCCCAGGGCATACCGTGCGGTCGGGACCGCATGCGCCGAGAACCCGGTCCCTCTGATAATCCCGTGCCATCGCGTCGTACCGATGACGGGCATAGGGAGATATGCGGGAGGGGTGTCCCTGAAGAGGAGGCTCCTGGACATGGAGTGCGAGAGGAGATGACGGATTACATCGCCGAACTGCACTCGCATGCCGAGCCGAAGCTGGCAGAGTTCTCGTCCAAGCTGAACCCGGGGAAGGGCGACGTCATAGGCGTCCGCATACCCACGATCAGGGAGATCGCGAAGAGGATAGTCAAGGACGATTGGAAGGCATTCCTGGACATAGAGCCGGAGTGCTTCGAGGAGGAGGTCCTGCACGGACTCGTGATCGCGACCGCTCCCATGGAAATCGAGGAGAGGATCGCCCTGACCGATGGGTTCCTGCACATCGTGGACAATTGGGCCACCTGCGACATATTCTGCGTCTCGTGGAAATTCAAGAAAGCGGATGCCGACCGTGCCTGGACCTACTTCTCATCGCTGATCGACTCGGATGACGAGTTCAGGATGAGGGTCTCCGTAGTGGCGAGGTTCAGCCTGTTCAAGGATGCGGGACATTCGAAGAAGCTCCTCGAGGACATAGCCACGCATGACCATCCCGGCTACTATTACAGGATGGGGAGCGCCTGGGCGGTGTCGACGATCTACGTCAGATGCCCGGAGCCGGTGGTGTCCCTGCTGGAATCGGGCCGCGTGGAGACCTGGACCCACAACAAGTCGATACAGAAGATATGCGAGTCCCGCCGTGTGACCGACGGGGACCGCATGTTGGTGAAAGGGCTCAAGCGCAGAGAAGCCTGATCTGCCTCTCTATCTCGTCCGCGTTCTCGTTGCCGACACGGGCGCCCCTGCGCTCCAACCAGGACCATCCGCGCCTCTCGCACTCGTCCCTGAACCTCTCCGACGTGACCGCGATGAGCCTCCCGTCGGGGATCTCGGCCTTCTCGAGGAACATGGCGAACATGTCGTTGGGGACGCACAGGACCACCTTGTCGAACGGCCTCATCAGGAACGCGGTCTGCTCGATGAAGTTGCGGGCCTCGTCCGCCGCCTCGTACTCGGCACGGTTGGACATCACGTTCGGGTAGTCGGTGATCTGGTAGTTCCCCGGGACGAACCCGAACTGAGTCGTTATGACCCCGAACGAGACGTCGCACAGCTTGCTGCCGTCCTCCTTCGTGGCGGTGTCGAGGCGCTTCACGAGGTTCTTGACCTCCGTTACGCGCCCGCCGAACATCTCCCATGGGGTCGCCAGCCTCCCCTTCTCCAGGAATACGGTGGAATCGTTCGTCACTATGAGGATCCTCTTGCCCATCCTCATCTCCGTGTACACGCTTCCGGACATGTCAGAGCCTCTTGGATCCGAGACGGTATGCGATCGAACAGTTCCCCTCGGCGGACACCATGCACGGTCCCATGGGGTTCATGGGCTTGCACACCTTCCCGAACATGGGGCACTGCTCGGACTTGATTATCCCCCTCAGCACGTCCCCGCACTTGCATCCGTGCGCCTCGGCCTCGACCTCGGGGGTCGTACTGAGGATGTCCTCGTGGACCTTCGTGGCGTCATGGCTCTCGAACTCGGGCCTGAGGGCCAATGCGCTCTTCTTTATGACCGGGAACCCGCGCCATGCGCGGTCCACCGGGGTGAACGTCTCCTCCATGAGCCTCATGGCCGCGGGGTTCCCCTCGGGACGTACGAGACGGGTGTACTCGTTCTCCACCTCTGCGCGACCCTCCTTGATCTGCTTGCAGAGCATGTAGATGGACATCAGCATGTCCAGGGGCTCGAAGCCCGCTATGACCTGCGGGACATGGTGCTGCTCGGACACGGGCTCGAACATGGCGGTACCGGTGATGACCGCGACGTGGCCGGGCATGATGAACCCGTCTATGCGGTTCTCCCCGAGGTCGAACAGGGTCTCGATGATCGGGGGGCAGATCCTGTGACAGCTATAGACGCTGAAGTTCTCCGGACAGTCGTCCCCATGGAGCGGCACGCACGTCGACGGGGCGGTGGTCTCGAACCCCACCCCGACGAACACCAGGTCCCTGTCGGGCTGGTCGCGGGCCATCTGGACCGCATCGTCTATGGAGTACACTATACGGACATCGGCACCGTCCGCCTTGGCCGAGAACAGGGAGCCGATCGTCGTGGGCACGCGCATCATGTCCCCGAACGCGGTGACGGTCACGCCGTTCCTGGCGAGGGTGATGGCGTCCGCGATCTCGTTGCTGGTGGTCACGCAGACGGGGCATCCGGGCCCCTGGGCGATCTGCACGCCGACATCGTTCAGCATCTCCTCCAGGCCGAACCTGACGATCGTGTCCTGATGGGTGCCGCAGATGTGCATGAGACGGACGTCGACGTCCATGGCACCGATGTGCTCCAGAATCTTCTTGGCTGTTGCCTCGTCCCTGTACTTGAACATCATTCGACCTCCTCGATATCCATGCACTTGACCGTGCACTCCATGCCCTTGACGACCTTGATGTCCCCCTTGCACTCAGGACAGGACAGGATCGGGACGGAGTGTGTCTCGTAATCCGGGTCGGTGAGCATGCTGACCGGCCCCCAGTATCCGCACGACTCGCATCTGACCTCGACCGGGACGTGCTCTATCACGAGCTCCGATCCCTCGAGGACCGTTCCGCGGGTGACGATCTCATACGCGAACTGCATCTGCTCGTCGCCAAGGTTCGTCAGAGCCCCGACCATGATGGTGACGGAATTAACCTTCTCCAGATTGTACTTGGACAGCTCGTCGATGACGGCATCGACGATACTCGTGACGACAGAAACCTCGTGCATCGGGACGGGTATCCGCCGTCTGGCTTATAACCAATCGGTTCTCGCCCGTCTTCCCCGGACCGTGTTCCTCGTAGTACTTGCAGTACCGGGTGACCTTGCACCGTTCGCAGTGGGGATGGTTCGGGAGGCAAGCGACCTGACCGTGACGGACCAGATAGCGGTTGATGTCGTTCCACCTGTCCTCGGGGGTGATCGCCATCAGGGCGTACTCCGTCTCCTCCGGGTTCCTAGTGCTGACGAGTCCCATCAGGTTCGAAATCCGGTGGACGTGCGTGTCCACGCACACGGACGGGATGCCCATGGCGTACGAGCGGACACAGGCCGCGGTCTTGCGGCCCACCATCGGCAGAGAGGTCAGCTCCTCCGTGTCGCTCGGCACGCAGCACCCGAACTCGTCCCGCAGGACCTTGCAGCACTCGACGATGGCGGCACCCTTCTGCTTCGGGAACCCGGCGGGACGCACGAGCTCCGCCACGACGGACGGGTCGGCCTCCGCGATCTCCTCTATCGAGTTGTACTCCCTGAACAGGTTGTCGGATGCCTTGCGCGTGTTGTCGTCCCTGGTGCGCTGCGAGAGTATCGTCGCTATCAGCACATGGAACGGGTCCGCCGGCCACTCCGGGTTCAATCCCTCCGAATTGCGCCCCGGATATGCTCCGCCCAGGTATTCCTTTGAGAGTATGTCGAGAATCGGGACGATCTTGCTATCCATTTCAGAACCCCCTCCGCCATGCGGAACGAACCGGTCACGAGGATCACCTCGTCCCCCCTGGCGTCCATCGCGGCGCCCATGGCCTCGGTCAACGAACGGTATGTCCCGTCGACCTCATGATACTTGCCCATGGTCTCCGCCACCAGATCCGCGGACATTGCCCTCGGGGAGTCGGGCTGCGTCGCGAAGACCTTGGAGCAGATGGGCGCGAGGGCCCGCGAGACGGCATCGACGTCCTTGTCCGACAGCATCCCGAAGACCAGCACCACCTTCCCGTACAGCTCGGACACGTCCCTTGCGAGGCACACGGCTCCCCCCGACGTGTGGGTCACGTCCACCACGATGGGGTGTGCCAGGAGCTTCTGCATCCTGCACGGCCAGCTGACCTCCTCCAGTCCGTCGAATACGTACGGCTCGATGCGGTCGCGGTAATCCCCGAGGAGCCTCACCGCCTCTATGGCCAGCACCGCGTTCCTGGCCTGATGCCTTCCTGGTATCCCGACCGTGTATGCGAACCCGCGATAGCCTATCTCCACCGAGTTGATGTTGCTCGAGACCACGGAGATCTCGGAGGGGTCCACCCTCAGCATAGGACAGCCGACCTCCTCCGAATGCCTCAGAAGATGCACGAAGACCTCGTCATCGTTCAGGGTGACGCACGGGACGCCGGGCTTCATGATGCCCGCCTTCTCCATGGCTATGCTCTCGATGGTGTCGCCCAGGAACCTGGTGTGCTCCATGCCGATGTTGTTGATCACGGTCACGTCCGGCACTATCACGTTCGTGGCGTCCAGACGGCCCCCCATGCCCACCTCCATGACGGCGATCTCGGTCGAGACGGTCTTGAAGAACAGGAGCGCGGCGGCGGTCAGGACCTCGAAGCTCGTGCACTCCCTGCCCTCCCGGGCCATCGCGTCCGCATGCACGCGGACATCCCCGAGTATCTGCTCCAGGTCTGCATCGTCGATCTCGTTGCCGCAGAGCCTTATGCACTCGTTGACCCTGGAGATCTCCGGAGATATGAACGAGCCCACGGTCATCCCCGACCTCACGAGTATGGACTCGATCATCGCACACACGGACCCTTTCCCGTCGGTTCCCGCGACGTGTATGAACCTTACATGGTCCTGGGGCCTGCCCAACCTCTCCAAAAGCTCGATCTCGTTGTCCAACCCAGGCCTTATGCCTCTCGAGGACAGATTCCCGTACCATAGAACGTTGGGCCCGGCCGCCATCTTCTCCCCCTTCGGCATGACGGCTCGGCTTATATGGGTAACGCCATCCCCGGAGCATGCGCGGCATCTTCGTCTCCAATGCGTTCCTCGAAGGACGCAAGTTCGATGAGCCAGCAGCGATGTTCGGAGAGGCCGCCGAGAAGGTCGGGATCGACCTGGTGGCGACCGACAACTCCGAGCTCATGTCCCCTATAGGGACCATGCCCCGCATCGGTGATGTGGATTTCGTGCTGTTCTGGGACAAGGACGTGAGATGCGCCCGCAACCTGGAGGTCTGCGGCGCGAGGGTGTTCAACCCCTCATCCTGCATAGCCGTCTGCGACGACAAGGCCCTGACGCACCTCGCCCTCAGGTCGCATGGAGTCCCGTCGATAGAGACGATGTCCTGTCCCCTCAGCTTCGGACCCTACGGAGACCTGGGATTCCTGGACCGTGCGTCCGAGACCCTCGGGTTCCCGATGGTCGTGAAGGACTGCTTCGGATCGTTCGGACAACAGGTGTCCCTCGTGAACGACATAGATGGTCTGAGGGAGAGGTCCCGCGGACCCTTCGTCCCGCGCATCCTGCAGAGATACGTGGAGTGCGGACGCAGGGACATCCGCGTGGAGGTCGTGGGCGGGAGGGCCGTCGCGGCGATGTCCAGGGTCGCCCCTCCGGGGGACTTCAGATCGAATGCGACGATAGGCGGAACGATATCCGCCCATTCGCCCACCGATGAGGAATCGGAGCTGGCGATACGCGCATGCGAAGCGGTCGGGGCGGACTTCGCCGGAGTTGACATCCTCCGCTCGGACGAGGGGGATGTGGTGTGCGAGGTGAACTCCAACGCGCATCTGAGGAACCTCCTGGACTGCACCGGCGTGAACGCGGCGGAGATCATTCTGGAACATGTCATGGACAGCGTGAGAGGATGAGGTGCTGGATAGCGTACTCCCGCAAGGACCTGGAGACCAACGGGTTCTTCGCCGATAGGATGGCGGAGCACGGCAGGGACCTCGGGATGGATGTGTCCGTGGTCGTCACGGACGACCTACCCTCCGGGATCCCCGACATTATGATCAACCGCAGCAGGGACTGGGCCCTGGCGAGGAGGATGGAATCGCAGGGGACTGCAGTATTCAACTCGTCCGAGGTGTCCCGCATATCCAACGACAAGTTCGAGACATACCGCATGGCCGACAGACTGGGCGTACCGCACATGGAATGCTCCCTTCCTGGGGAGAGGCTCCCTGCCGGACCGCCGTGGGTGGTCAAATCGCGCACGGGGCACGGTGGCACCGAGGTGTTCCTGACGGACTCGGAGGAAGGGGTCACAGAGCTCTGCAGGACCATCGACGACCCGCTCATCCAATCCACGGCGGACCTCGGGAGGGACATGCGCGTCTACGTCCTGGACGGAAAGGTGCTGGCCGCGGTCATGAGGAGCAGCGACAGGGACTTCCGCGCGAACTACAAGCTCGGAGGGAGCATAGGGCTCTGCGAGCCGACCCCCGACGTCGAAAGAATGGTTGAAGCGGTTTGTTCGGAGCTCCGGCCCACCATGGTCGGGATGGACTTCGTCTTCTCCGACGGGAAGGCCCTGATCAATGAGATCGAGGATGCGGTCGGGACCCGTATGCTGTACTCCCTCACGGAGCTGGATCCCGCCCGCCTCCTCATGGAGACCGTTCACTCGAAGATGTCCCTGTAAATGGAATCCACGAGCTCGGGGTACGTCATGCCCTTCTTCTTCGCGACGCTGCGGACGAGGTCCATGGTACCGGAACCGTACTGGGCCGCCTTCTTCCTCTTGTCCGCGATGAACGGATACCCGAGGTTCCTGGCTATGTCCCTGAGGAGCATCTTCCTGGAGTCGCCGTCCCTGGGCTTGAGCACGTCAAGGTCCATGGCGTTTACCTGCATGGTCACGAGCGGGTCCATGTACGGATAGAAGATCTTCTTGTTGAAGTGGTTCGCGACCATCGTCTCATGGGGGATGGTGGACGTTATCAGCTTCCCGAGGTCCGCCTTCCTCGCCCTCTCCAGCTCGTCGTCCGGGAGACCGACGTACTTGTTGTAGCCGTAGAACAGCTCGTCGGAGCCCTGTCCCCCGATGATGTACTTCTCGTGGACGGTCCTGCAGACGAAGAACATCGGCAGCTCGAAGGACAGCGTCAGCGGTGACGAGGTCCCAGTGATGGTGATCATCTCCTTGAGCCTGGCCTCGATGTTGTCCTCGGTGATAGGTATGTGGAGCCAGGGGAGCCCGAGCTGTTCGGACATCTCCTGTGCCATCACGACATCGTAGGACTGGTCCCTTCCGGACGTGTAGAGCGTGACGGACCTCGCATAGTCCTTGGATATCGCCGCGACGAGACCGGAGTCCAATCCTCCCGAGAAAGCAACGGCGATGTCCTGATCCTCAACGTCATTCCTGATGGCCGAAACAATGGCCCTCTCCAGATTCTCGAACTCAGCCGACATCGGACTATGTATCATCGACCGCCTTTTAAGATGTGCGCATCCGACCGGTATGTCATGCGTCGTTCAGACGTTTGACCTGGATATGGTGCCGTACGTATGCACGACGCCTCACAAAAGTGTTAATATCCTCCGTATCGGATAACCCTTCATGGAAGGTGTGACACGCATCGGCGTCTCTCTCGAACCGGAGCTTCTCAAACAATTCGACGAATCCATCTCCAAAAAAGGGTATGTGAGCAGGTCTGAGGCCATCAGGGACCTCGTGCGCGACTCCCTCGCCGAATCCGAATGGAAGAACGACGACGAATGGATGGTCGGGACCATTGTGACCGTCTACGACCACACCGCGTCGTCAGTCGGCGACAAGCTCACCGACATCCAGCACGACCATCATTCCCTCGTGAACACGTCCGTCCACGTGCACCTGGACCATGACAAGTGCATGGAGATCATGATCTGCGAGGGGAAGCTGAGGGAGCTGAAGGCGTTCGCAGACGAGGTCACATCGATAAAGGGTGTCCTGAGAGGAAGGCTCACCATGGCCGCCCCCAGCACCGGAAACCTTCACCACGTCGGCCACAGGAACTGATCCGGGCTGATCCGTCAGCCCGTCGACCCCCAGGATCACGGTCGACATCATCCTGTCGACCATCCCGTAGACCGCGTTGAGCATGTCCGCCGACTCCGGCGAGGGATAGAACAGCCATGGTTCCGTCCCCTCCGGGACGTCACACTCCATCCTGCATGCCTTCATGACCATGCGGACGTCATGCGGTTCGGCGAGATGCGGATATAGGACGAAGCACTCGGAGAGCCAGATGACGTCGTCGCGGTCCTTGAACCGCGGCATCATCTCGGAGGTCACATCATGGCCTATCGTGATCCCGCGGTCATCGACGAGTTCCATCGTTATGCATTTCGGACGGGGGAACCTTATGTCGCAGAACAGTACGAACACGTCGTCGCGGGACGTGCATGTCACTATCCCCGAATTGTCCATCCTGAGACCGCAGGAAGCGCTCCTTATCGACTCCTCGCATCTGACGACGCTCTCGACCCTGTCACGGGACAGGTGCTCGACCCTCAGGACCCCGGGCGTCTTCTCCAACCCCTCCACGAACGCGTCGAACCTCACGGTTGGAATATACATCCAACTACTATAAAACACAAGTGGAAGCGGTATCGAGGAACCGTTCCCCGGTCATGGATCGGCACAGTCCCACAGCGTCCGAGGAAACATTGCCATCGGGTCCGAAATGCATCCGGAAACCGCAACGGGACGGAGGACGCCTTGTCCGGATGATGGATGAGCCTGCGAAAGTCATTAAAACAACTAATCCTGTCCTGTTCCAGATGAAGAAGCTGATTATCACCGAAAAGGCGAATGCCGCCCGCAGGATCTCGACGATCCTATCCGACGGCAAGTCGAAGTCCACCTCCTCCGGAGGAGTGACGGTGATATCCTTCGAGGCGGGAGGAGACGAGTACAAGGTCGTATCCCTCCGCGGACACATCATAGAGCTGGACTATCCCGAGGAATACAACGACTGGAGCGCCACGGACCCCGCGGAGCTCGTCCACGCCCCTCAGGTGAAGACCGTCAAGGTCAAGTCCATTCTCAATACGATCAAGGAACTGGCGTCCATCGCCGACGAGGTCATCATCGCGACCGACTACGACCGCGAAGGAGAGCTCATCGGGATGGAGACCGTCAAGGAGATCGGCGTCGACCTCGGGTCCGTCAAAAGGGCCAAGTTCAGCGCTCTGACGAAAGGGGAGGTCGAAGCGGCCTTCGCCGACCTTGCGGAGCCCAACGAGAGACTGGCCGACGCGGCCGAGGCCAGACAGATCATCGACCTCTCATGGGGAGCCGTCCTGACACGCCTCATATCGCTGTCCTCTGGACAGATGGGGAAGAACTTCATGTCGGTCGGAAGGGTCCAGAGCCCCACGCTGAAGCTCCTCGTGGACAGGCATGAGGAGATCGAGAAGTTCGAGCCCACGCCGTTCTGGGACATCGTCGGGAAGTTCGGGATGCTGGCGTTCAAGGGCAATCACTCCGAGAACCCGTTCTGGGACAAGGACCACGCGGATGCCATCATGGCCATCGTGGAGGATGCCAAGGTCGGGACCGTCACGTCCTACAACGTCGAGATGAAGGAGGAGTACAGGCCGGCCCCGTTCGACACCACCCAGATGCAGGTCGAGGCAAACAAGATAGGCATCCCTCCTACCACGGCCATGAAGCTGGCCGAGGACCTGTACACCGGAGGATACATCTCATATCCCCGTACAGAGAACACCGAGTACCCCAAGAGCCTCTCGCTCAGGGCCGTCCTGGAGAAGCTGAAGGACGGGGCGTTCAAGAACGAGGCCGAGGAGATCCTGTCCCAGGAGAAGATAATACCGTCCAGGGGCAAGAGGCGTACCACCGACCACCCTCCGATATACCCGACCGCGGGAGCATCCCCCGACAAGATGAAGGGCGACAAGTGGAAGCTCTACGAGCTCATCGTGAGGAGGTTCCTGGCTACGGTCGCGCCCAACTCGGAGGCGGAGATCACCACATGCACCATCGATGTCGCGGGCGAGAGCTTCGATGCCGAGGGGTATGTCCTCAAGAAGAAAGGATGGAAGAAGTACTACGGGAAGTACCTGAAGCCAAACGACGCACGCCTCCCGGCCCTCAACGTGGGGGATGATGTGGACATCAGGTCCATGACGCTCGTGGAATCGGCCACGAAGCCGCCCTACAGGTACAACCAGGGTTCTCTGATCCAGGAGATGGACAGGCTCCAGCTGGGCACGAAGTCCACCAGGCACGACATCATCGGGAAGCTGTACTCCAGGAACTACGTCCAGGGGAACTACATGATCCCTACCCCCAGCGGGATCGCGCTCACGAAGGCGCTTGAGAACCACGGTGGAGGCATCACGGAGCCCGACATGACCGCAAAGCTGGAGGCGGACATGATCAGCATCAGCGACGGCGAGAGGACCCTGGATTCTGTCGTCAAGGAGTCCCAGGACATGCTCTACAAGGTGGCGGTCCAGATCTCGGCGGACTCCGAGGACATAGGGAGCGAGATCAAGGCGGCCCTGCACTCGCAGCAGCACATCGGGATCTGCCCGTCCTGCGGGAACAACCTGAGCATAAAACGCTCGAAGAACGGCAATTTCATAGGATGCGACGGATACCCGGACTGCAAGCGCGCGTATCCGATACCGAGGGGAGCCCTCATACAGACCACGGAGACCACGTGCGAGGTCTGCGGCCTCCCTCATCTCAAGATCATCAGGAAGGGGATGCCCCCGTCCATACAGTGCATAGACCCCAAGTGCACCAGCAACACCGAGAGGAACGATCTCGGACCGTGTCCCACATGCGAGAAGGGAAGGATCAGGATCATGTACTCGAAGGCCGGGAAGCGCTTCGCCGGCTGTTCGGAGTGGCCCGCCTGCACGCAGACGTACCCGCTCAGGCCCAGGGGCAGCCTGTCCTATGCCGGACGCCAGTGCACCATATGCAAGTCGCCCATGGTGAACCTCGGGAACACGGAGGAGTGCATCAATCCCGACTGTCCGGGACGCAAGAAGCCCGCCAAGCCGAAGGCGAAGGACGAGGGCGAGACTGCGGAGAAGGAGAAGAAGACGGTCAAGAAGAAGACGACAGCCCGCAAACCGGCGAAGTCCAAGGCCGCGAAGAAGAGTGATGAGACACAGGACGAATCGTCCTGAAACCCCCTTCATCCCTCAATTTTTCAGTAACATGAATGAGTTATTCGTGTTACTTTTTTGTTTTTCCAGAACGGTGTTCTCAGGGTCGGAAGAGCACCTCGTCCGACTCCTCTATCCCATTGAAATGATCGTTCATCGCATCGATCTCCTGGGAGATCCTCTGGTTGCGGCAGGACGTGCACTCGAGCTCTTTTCCGAGACCGAGCCTCACACGCATCTCCGAACGATCCAGAACCACTATGCGACCGCAAGGACAGTATACACTCATCATAGATGCCTCCGCCATGGTGTCCAATGTGCGAAGATATCCCCTTTGCGACGCGTAGCTAACGCTGTTATATTCCTCTTCTGTCCTCAATCCTCTCCCCCGAGATCGGCGTTATTCCGGTGACCTACCATCCATAGAAGTCATTCCCGAACGCAGTCTTAGGCTAATTGACGTGGGCATATAAGCCTTCCGAGAGTTGGATACAATGACCCTTGGAATGAGCATGGAACATAGCCGTTTTCCAGTGGAAACGCAGGGGTTTTTCAAGTGTTATATTTAAATAGTAAAAATATCGCCCGAATATGGGTATAATCCCATAGGATAACAGATGCCATGATAAGGTCCGGCCCCGGGAACGGGACCGGACCGTTTGGGATCAGATGCTGAACTTGGACAGCCCGGGGAACCTTGCCTTGGACCCCAGTTGCTCCTCGATCCTCAGGAGCCTGTTGTACTTGGCGGTGCGCTCCCCGCGTGCTGGAGCTCCCGTCTTGATCTCTCCGCTTCCCCATCCCACGGACAGGTCTGCAATGGTCGTGTCCTCCGATTCCCCGGACCTGTGGGAGACGACGACGTTGTAGCCGTTGTCGAAGCTCATCTGAGCCGCCTCGCCGGCCTCGGTGATCGTACCGATCTGGTTGACCTTCAGGAGCAGCGCATTGGCAGCGCCCTCGTCGATTCCCCTTCTGAGGCGCTTTGAGTTGGTGACGAACAGGTCGTCGCCCACGATCTGGACGCGCTTTCCCACAGCCTTCGTGAGCTCCGCCGTGGTCGCGAAATCATCCTCGAAGAACGGGTCCTCGATGCTTATCAGAGGGTGGTCCTTGGTGAGCTGCACGTAATGGTCGGACAGCTCCCCCGCGGAGAGCTTCAGCCCGTCCACGTTGTAGACGCCGTCCTCGAAGAACTCGGACGAGGCGGCATCTATGGCGAGGAATATGTCCTTCCCGGGCGCGTATCCCGCATCGGACACTGCGTCCGTGATGGTCGTGAGCGCCTCGTCGACGGTGTCGACGGGAGGGGCGAACCCGCCCTCGTCCCCGATGTTCACGGCACTGACGCCGTATTTGTCCTTCAGGAGGGACTTGAGGCTCATGTAGACCTCGGAAGACATCCTGAGGCACTCCGAAAAGCTCTTGGCGCCCGCGGGGATGATCATGCACTCCTGGATCTTCAGATTGCCGCCGGCATGCTTCCCGCCGTTGATGATGTTGAGCATCGGGACGGGAAGGGTCGCATGGTCCCTGCCGATGTGCTCGTACATGGGGATGCCCTCGGCGAACGCTCCCGCCCTCACGGCCGCAAGGGATACCGCGACCATGGCGTTCCCGCCGAGGTTCGATTTGTTCTCGGTGCCGTCGAGCTCGATCATGGCACGGTCGATCGCCTCCTGGTCGGAGGGGTCCATGCCCACGAGGGCCTTCGCGATGGGGCCGCGGACGTTCTCCACTGCCTTTAGGACGCCTTTCCCGCCGTACCTGGACTTGTCCCCATCCCTGAGCTCCAGCGCCTCCCATGTCCCCGTAGAGGCACCGGAAGGGGCGATCGCCGAGATGGTGTGCCCTTTGACCTTTATCTCCGCCTCCACCGTGGGATTTCCCCTGGAGTCGAGGACCTCTCTTGCCCATACACTCTCAATCTGCATCTTGTTCACTCCTGTATCTTGTATTCAATCGTATTGTGCATAAGGATCGCCATGTCCTTCTTCGTCAGCACGGTCGGGTCGACGGAGATGCCGAAGGTGCACGCCCTGCTCTTCCCGGACATGAGCTGCTGGAGCATCAGGAAGGACATGTTGATGCCGTCCACGGCTATTATCTCGCCGAAGGTGTCGAAGATGACCACGGGGCGCTCGTGCCCCTCGATGAAATGGCGGATGTTCGCGGTCATGGTCCCGAGCTCCTGGATGTCCATCGTGCCGGACTTGCCCCTCCCCGAGAGGGACAGCACCTCTATGGAATCGTAGGAGAAGCGCTCCTTGACCGCCTTGGCCTTGCCGGCCGTGACTATCAGGACGTCGCACTTGTCCTGGATGAACAGGTTCACGAACCTGTAGATGCCGCGCGGGACCTGCTCGAAGATGACGTACGACCTGCCGAAGGTGAGCCCGTCCTCCTCCAGGGTCCCGTCCATGGGGACGTCATCCTTGGACCTCCTGCGGAACAGCCCTTTCTTGGGCTTGTTGCGGGCCTTCTCGGTGGAGACGGTCTCCTCGGTCCTGTCCGCCTCCTGTATGGTGCGGAGGGCGTCTATCATGTCGGACGAGCGGAACGGCTTGTCCATGCTCGCCTTGATGTACGGGTTGTCCGTGGGGGCGAGCTCCGTGCCTCCCTTGAGAAGGATGACCTTCAGCTCCTCCGGGGTACGGTCAGCGCTGATCTCCGACAGGATGTGGAACCCGTCGTCGTCGCCAACCTTGGAGTCCAGGACGACGACGTCCGGATTGAAGTCCGAAACCTTCTGCACTGCCTCGGCGGCCGTTCCAGCGACACGGACGTTGTGTCCCTCGTCCACCAGGATGTCCTTTATGATCTCCTGGATGGCCACATTGTCATCGACGATAAGGATCTTCATTCAATGGCTCCGCCGGACACATGCACATCGTCGTTAATATGAGGTTCGCAAAGGCACTGGTCGTGTGGAACACCATAGCTCACGCTGACTGTTCATTGACCGGCCCATGTGGGCCGTAAGAAAAACAATCCGGCGTAAGCAGAATCACTGCTTCCTGCTCTCTTTGGCCTTGGGCCTGAGATCGCCGCTTCCGCACTTCCTGCATCTGGACGCCTTTTTAGGGTTTGTGGCGTAGCAACTCATGCAGACGGTCTTATCGAGGAGCCTGTGCTCTGCCTCTTTGAAGCGTGCCATTTTTAATTCCTCTGGCCCGAGTAATTAGAGGAGGTATAAAAAGAATAGGTTTTCAACGCTCGACCGTTGAAATCCTGTCTCGATCCTCCCTGGTCCTCCTGCCGCATTTGGGGCAGAACTCCTCGCCCGGAACGAGCTTCGCATAGCACTGCTGGCAATGCGTCCCCTTACCGGCCTTCGCGGCGAGATAGTCTACCGCGCCCCTCCCGAAGATCAGGACTATCAGGACGATGCCGATGATCAGGAAGACGTTCAGGACCGTCGAGAACAGCTGCCCCTCCGGTGTGGAGACGAACAGCGACGAGTATAATCCCAGGCGGACAAGGACGATAATCAGCCATATCGCGGAGATCGCGAGACCAATCCTTGAGAGCGTATCCCCGTTCATGGGACCGACTTCGCACCGGTCTTAAAAAATGTGCCGATTGACCGTTCGTAAAGGTTGACGGCCCCGTCCCTCGGCAGGGACGGGGTCGCCGGTTTCAAGCGAGTGCCTTTATCCCGAGGTCGTCGAGATAGGTCACATCGTCGTCATCGTCGATCTCCTCCCATATGATCCAGTTGGATCCCTTCTGGGTGACGATGATGAACTCGTCCCTGTCGTCCTTGTCGGCGTACTTCATCCCGTTATGCACAGCCCCCTCGAAGCTGTAGCTCGAGTTCAGAGCGCTGTCCGTGATCAGGATGTCGTCGAGGAACTCGTTCGCGGACATCCTCTCGTACTCGACCTCCGTCCTGTTTCCATCGTACTCCGTCTCCTTGACGGTCAGACGGTTCCCGTCGATGGCCACGATCTCGTAGACGGTAGAGTCCCCGTCGTCATCTGCGATCTCGTAATGGTCCCCTACGACGAGGTCCACGCCGTACCTGTTGTCCGCGGGCGCGGAGGGCTTCGCGGGTGCCTCGGAGAAGAGCGATGTCCCGGACAGGTCGTTGGTGGTGGAGTCGCCGTCGCCCTCGATCGCCTGGAACCTGTAGATCACCTTGCCGTCCGAGGATGCCCAGATCTTGACCTTGAACCGGTCGTCGTTGTCATCATCATCGTCGTCATCGTCGTCATCATCATCGTCGAGGTTCTGCATGAACGCGAAGTAGTCGTTGTCCTCGTACACGTTGCAGGCGATGGTCCCGTGTATCGTGTCGATTGTCTCCGTCGAGGAGACGGGGGCGTTGCCATCGTACATGATGAACTTGAGGAACTGGCCCTTCGTCATGGTGATGCCGTCATCATCGAGCATGACCATGTCCCCGCTGATGGCGACGATCGTGGCCCTCTCCCTGTCCAGGTCATCGTCGTCATCGTCGTCCCTCTCGGTGAACTCGATGAAGTCCCCGACCTGCAGGTCTGTCCTTATGTCCGTTCCGACGGACGGCTCCTCGGGGATGACCTCCCCGGAACCGCCTTCGATCATGTTGGTGTCGTGAAGCGTGGTCACGAACGCCTCCTTGGTCCCGAGCGTGGAGTATTCGATCAGGACCTTGTAGATGATGTTGGTACCCTCGCCGATCCACTCGTACGTGGTGACGGTGGTCGTGTTCCCGATGATGTCCGTGTCGGAGTAGATCCAGCACTCCACATCACCGTAGGTCGATGTCTTGAGGGTCTCGGTGCCGAGGTACTGTCCCTCGATCTCCCCGTTTATGACGCAGATATCGTCGAGGTACTCATCCTTCTGCATCGTGTCCGTGGTGGTGGTCCCGCCTTCGGTCGTCTTCACCACCACCGACGTGCCATCGACATCGATGACCTCGCGGGTGATGGAGGAGTCGTTGTTCGCACCGGTGGTCTGCACGCTCTGACTGCTGTAAGACGTTGCCAGGGTGTAGGAGTCGCCCTTCTGGACGTCCGTCCCTATAACGTTTCCAGAGGGTGCATCGTCATTGTCGCCGAGCTTGTCTATCGCGACGTATCCAACGACCGCGACAAGAAGTACGGCCACAACGGCAATTGCTGCAACCTTGACTGATGTCATAGGTTGACACATCGGCATTCGTCGACTTAAAGATGTTCCGCTAAAGAGGAAGATCGATGACTTCCCGGCGATCCTGGCATATCATATATTTAATGAACAGGCGAAAAAGTACGAATATGTTATGGGATCGGTCGGTCGACAATTGACTTATACGAACATGATAAAAACAAGTTCGACCATTCGCAACTTCCGCATTGCCCACGGCCGTTCACGGCAGTAGGGAACGTTGCTTGCGGAAGTCCTCGAGTATGCCCGCCTCCGAGCCGGGCATCTCGTGGATGACGTAGTCCGGCCTCAATGCATCGAGGAGCTCCCTGCACCTGACGGACGTGAACGGGAGGTGCCGGTCGATGTTCATCACATGGGAGTTCGCGTCCGCTATGAACCTCGATGCCGGAGGCTCGAAGTCCCTCTCCTCGAACGTCGTGCGGTACGCGTAGGTCGCGCTCCAATGGAAGTGCACCCCTGTTATGCGCCCGATCAGGTCATCGGAATATCCGGAGAAGACGTCCAGCAGCCTGTCTATGCCATCGGTCTCGGAGACCGTGGGGAGACAGGCCAGCATGTGGCCGGTGTCGATGCATATCCCCCAATCGTCGAACTCCAACCTGTCGCGGAGGATGTCGAACCCCCTCCCGTCCAACAGCCTCAGTCCCGGCCACCACAGGTTCTCGAAGAGTATCCTGAACGGCGGCTCCCCGCCGTGCATCCCCCCGACCACGGTGTTCATGAGATCGCAGAGCTCACGGACGACCTCGTCGTCCGAACGGGTGTATCTCCTGTGGAAGATCTCCTCTATGTCGGCGTTGCACGCGTGGAACACCCCGTGCGCCGGTCTCAGGACCGATGCCGCGTCTATCGCCCTCGTCACGTTCGTGACGACGTCCTCCCTGCCCCTGCCGTACATGAAGTAGAGGGAGTCCTCCTCGGACATGTCCGCCGGACGGTCCTGCCATGCGGCGAGCCAGTCGGGAGCGTACGGGAGGTGCACGGTCTCGGTCAGGTCCGCATATGCCATGTCGGGCGGCCCGTAGGACGTCAGGAGCTCGAGCCCGTCGCACCCCATCCCGCCCAGCGTGGCCCCTGGATCGTCGCCGAAAAGTGAGAGGTCCTGATAGACCGAATATGACAGAAGATGGCGCATCTTCAGAACATCTCTAGCGCGGCCGTGAGGGCGGCCTCGACCGCGGACGTGACCGTGTCCCCGCCGCCGATGATCAGGGCATCGTCCTGCGTCAGCTCGGTCTCCTTCCTTATGCGGTAGGCGACCTCGGGCATGTTCTCGTCCAGGTTCCAGTCGGGAGGCACCATGAGCTTCCCGTCGCGGATGACGATGGTCGTGCATCCCTGTCCCCCGACCTTTATCCCGGCGTCCCTCTGCTCCATCCCGTTGTTGACGCGATTGGCGCAGCCGAGGACGATGACACCCTGCTGGAACTTCCCTACGACGCTCCCCTCTACGAACACATCGACGGGCCTTATGGGGATGTTGTTCAGGAACGATATCCCGGCTTTGGTGATCGTGATGCCGGTCTGGCGGATCTCGATGAACTCCCACTCCTTCAGGGTCTCGATGATCCTCCTCATGCTGCCCTCTCCGACCCCCACCTCCTCCGCAAGCCTCTTGCGTCCGAGACGCCTTCCGCTCGAAAGGACATATAGGGACCAGTAGACGTTGGCGTCATTGAAACGGAACATCGGTCCGAACTGGGGCTCGTCGATTATCTTCATCACATACTGAACTAGGATGTTAGATTATAACGTTGTTGGAGCAATCCTCCCATAACGTCCGAATTCGTCCATACGGTAGATCTGGAAAAAGGATACCCAGGCGATGCACGGGGGCATCCGGAAAACCGATGGGAAGGATGGTCCCCGGCCTTCGCCGGGGATGGTGATGGTTTGGGGCCCGTTCTCCGAACGGGCCGTCCTGGATCAGAACGTGCGGACCTTTCCGCTCGTGATCATGTCGCTGACCTTGTCGACGTTGTCGAGCCAGTCGGCGGTGATGGCCTCCGCCTCGGACCTCCACTTGGAGAGGTTCGGGTTCTTCTCGGCATCGGGCAGGACGATCTGCACGGACGCGTTGAGGGGCTCGGAGACGGGCTTCCCGATCTGAGAGAGCAGCCTGACCCTGATCTCGGCCTCGTTGGTGACCTTCTTGGCGACATCCTCGGCGATGAGCTTGGACATGATGTTGTAGATCTTCCCGATGTGGGTGATGGGGTTCTTTCCGGAGGTGGCCTCCATGGACATGGGCCTGTAGGGCGTGATCAGACCGTTGCACCTGTTGCCCCTTCCGACGGACCCGTCGTCCCCCATCTCCTGGGAGAGTCCGGTGCACGTGAGGTAGTAGACGTGGCGGTCGTAGTCGTCCCCGGTGTTGATCTCGAGGTTGAACTCCATCTTCTCGTCGCCGATGATCTTCAGGGCGTTGTCGTAGACCTTGTTATACATGTCCTCGCACACGGCCTTGTACGCGGTGGCATCCTCGACGTGCTTGTCGATGATGGCGCAGGCGATGGTGGTGGTCAGCTTGTTGCCGACCCTGGAGGTCATGACCTTGACGTCCTGACCGGTCTCGGGCAGTGCCTCCTTCATCTTCCCGTTGATGTACTCCTCGGTCTCGAGGGTGATCCTGTCGGTGATGGAGTAGGGCGCGTATCCGACACCGAAGGAGGTGTCGTTCGCCATGTGTCCGGATGCCTTGTAGACGCCGGTGAGGTCGTCGGATCCCATTCCCAGCTTGGCGTCGAGGATGATCTCGGAGTCGACGTCGAGGTTGGGGAAGGTCTTCTTCAGGTACTCCCTGGCGGCCTTCAGGGCGACGGGCTTGCAGGGCAGGGACTTGAGGTCCTCCCCCTCTCCGACGTGGGTGGTCGCACGTCCGACCAGAAGGATGTATGCGGGATCGATGATGGCCCCTCCGCCGAACCTGGGGGCGGCGGCCCCGGCGGCGATCTGGGTCTCGTCGGTGTTGTGATGGAGGACGTGTCCGAACTCCTTCTTGTACATCTTGCAGAGGGCGCGGGAGACCTCCTCGGCAAGTGCGTCAGCGACACTGTCGGGGTGTCCGATTCCTTTGCGTTCAACGATCTCGATGTCCTTCATGGGGACGGGGATCTCGTTGAGACCCTCGACATAGATATTTTTGGCCATTTGCAGTAACCTCTGGATGTTATGGAACGATTCGATGTATATAACTAACATGGCATAAAATATTCTTATAGGAATACGATAGCCCCAGCGTGAAATTCCCTCCCATATCCGAGATCAAGCGCCTCAGGAAGTCCCTCGACATAACCCAGGCATCGCTGGCGAAGGAGTCGGGAGTGAGCCAGAGCACCATCGCAAAGATCGAGGGCGGACGCATGTCCGCCTCCTACGGGACGGTGGTGAAGCTGTTCGAGGCGCTGGACAGGATCAAGAGCGGTCAGGCGAACGATGCCAAGGCGATAGACTTCGCGTCGCAGGACGTAGTGTCCGTCGAGAGCACGATGCTCGTGCACATGGCGTCCGACCTTATGAGGAGGGCCGGATACTCGCAGCTGCCGGTCATCGACAAGGGTGTCCCGGTGGGCAGCATATCCGAGAGGGTGATCTTCGACCTCCTGAGGAAAGGGTTCACCATGGACGAGCTGTCCCGCACGGAGATAAGCAGGGTGATGTCGGACCCGTTCCCGGTGGTCTCGGACACCACGTCCATCTCCACCGTGACCGGGCTGATGGTGGACAGCAACGCCGTCCTCGTCTCCAAGAAGGGTGTGATCGTCGGGATGATCACCAACTCGGACATGCTCAAGCTGGTCTGACGTCCCTGGGACGGACCCCGTCCCTCCCGATCTCGAACAGGACGAGGTCGTCCGCCGTGTACGAGTTCGGGAAGACCGCCCTGGCCTCCTCCTCCAGCTCGCCGCGGTCCTCGTACCTGTGGCTCACGTGGGTCATTATGAGGCTCCCGACGCCTGCGGCCCTCGCCACCTCCGCCGCCTGGAGGGCGGTGCTGTGCCCGTGCTCCTCGGCGTTGCGGGACTCGGTGCTCATGTATGTGGCCTCGTGGA
Source organism: Candidatus Methanoprimaticola sp. MG2 (assembly GCF_047501175.1). Classification (NCBI taxonomy): domain Archaea; kingdom Methanobacteriati; phylum Thermoplasmatota; class Thermoplasmata; order Methanomassiliicoccales; family Methanomethylophilaceae; genus Candidatus Methanoprimaticola; species Candidatus Methanoprimaticola sp. MG2. The sequence continues at coordinate 135,468 of NZ_JBEQWH010000001.1, read as the reverse complement.
TCAACACCGTGACGCCCCTGGCGTTCTCCGCCGTCCCCTCACAGGGACGGGTGTCCCCGGTGTAGCACACGCTGGGTCCTGGGACCTCCGGGCCGACGACGTCCTCCGGCGAGACGCCGTTCACGGTCTCGCCCCTCTTCACGCGGGCCATGTCCGGACCGTCCCTGAGCCCGAGCCTCAGAGCCTTCTCGCGGTCCAGCCTCCCCGGCCTGTTCGGAGCCCTCAAAACGAATCCCAGCGAGGCTATTCCGTGGTCGGTGCCGAAGCATGAGCACTCGAACCCCTTGACGGAGAAGCGCTCCCCTCCGTCCAGCTCCACCACATCGAGGGGGTACGAGGTCTCTCCCTCTGTGATGGTCATAGTCTGGTCGACGAAGAGCCTCAGCCCCGGCGGACCGTACACGGTGAGCGGCTCCTGCCTGTTGGAGAGCCCCATGGTCTGGAGCAGGCACGGCAGACCGAACACATGGTCCCCGTGGAGATGGGTTATCAGGATCGCCCGGACCTTCATGAAGGAGAACGGGGACCGCATCAACTGGCGCTGCGCCCCCTCCCCGCAGTCCAGAAGGACCACGTCCGAGCCCTCGCGGACCGCGATGCAGGACGTCGACCTGTCTCTGGACGGGACTGCGGCCGACGTCCCTAGGAAAAGTATGTCCATCAGTATACCTGGTCCAGCTCCCTGTCCTGCTTGGTCTCCTTCTTGTACTCCTTGTAGTGCTCCTTGCAGAGGTGGACGCTGCGGAGGTCGGGGGACTTGAGGGCCAGTTTGGACCTGGACGCCTGTTTGATGTTGATCGAGCGGTCCGCGGGCTTGTCGCATCCCTGGACGTCGCATGTATCGGCGGCGGTGCCGTGCTTTGCCAATGCCATGTCCGACTGGATTGGATTAATTCGTAGATAATGGGTTCGAATGTCTGTTCGTGGGACCAGGAAGGGTATGCCCCGTCGGAGACTTTCACTGTTTTCATTTTTGCAAAGAAATTTTCAATTTGCATCAGATTTTTTCATTTTGCAAAAATAATTTTCATTTTGCAAAAGATATTTGCAATGTTTGCAACATTATACGCGCATGAAAATCATTATAAGCAACAAGGACAACTGATGACTATGGTCGAAGAAAGTGAGGTCTACTCTTCAAGAAAGGAAGGAGTCTACTTTGAAGCCAAGAAGAGCAAAGGACGGCTCACAGATGACTTCTGGCCTACATACTCGGCATTTGCCAATACTTTCGGAGGAACGATAGTACTGGGTTTGGAGGAGGATCCCAACGACAAGAAAAAACTGATTCCTGTCGGCATTAAGGACACCGACAAGATCATAAAAGACCTATGGGACCAGATAAACAACCCCCAGAAGGCCAGTGTCAACATACTCACCGACAACGACATCAAAGTTGTGGAGGAGGATGGCAATGACCTCATCGTCATCACCGTTCCCCGCGCCGAACGGAGAAAACGCCCCGTGTTCGTCAACAGCTCCCTGAACAACGGGACATACCGTCGCAACGGAGAAGGGGACTATCATTGCTCCCTGAGTGAAATATCAGAGATGATGAGGGATGCTAGCAACGACCCCCCGGACTCATTGCTATGTACCAAGGTACTCCTGAAAGACCTCGACTCCCGCAGCATAGACGCATATCGCCAGATATTGAACAACAGAAACCCCCAACATCCGTGGAACAAATTGCCGAGCGATGAGTTCCTCAGGGTCCTGGGGGCCGCAGAGAAGGATGAGAATGGCAACATGGTCCCGACAATAGCGGGATTGATGATGTTCGGATTCGATTATTCCATCAGGCGCGAGGTCCCCAACTACATGTTGGATTACTTCAGGTATGTGAGTTCCAACCAAGACTGGAGGGATAGGATCACGACGGATTCGGGGGAATGGTCGGGGAACCTTTTCGAATTCTATAACATGGTATCGGTGCGCCTGCAACTGGAGAACGACAGACCATTCGAATTGAACGGAGACATCAGGAACGACGAGAGCGAGATCCTGAAAGCGGAAAGGGAAGCTGTGATGAATGGCATAACCCATGCGGACTATGGAGTCCCTGGAGGGGTCAGGATCGAGCTCAGGCCCGACAGACTGGTGGTACGCAACCCCGGGACATTCCGCATACCCATCCGCACAGCAGAGGCAGGAGGGGTCTCGGACCCACGCAATCCGAACGTGATGAAGATGTTCATGCTCATCGGATTCGTCGAGAGAGCGGGGAGCGGCATATCCAGGATGAGGGATGCTTGCAGATCGTTGGGGATAGCCATGCCCGTCATCGAGGAAACCATGGAGCCTCTGGCAGTCACGGTCACGATGGGGATCAATCCGACCGCCACGGGCCAAGTCCCCAAGAACAGTTACACGGACATCCTGCAGTACCTTAAGATGAATCCGGATGCCATGCTCGAGGACATGTCGAAGATGTTCGGCCTCTCTGTGAGCACGATGTCCAGAAGGATCTCGAAACTCAAAAAGGACGGGGCTCTCAAACGCGAAGGCCCTGGCAGGGGGAGATGGGTCGTGAACACGGACATGGACCAATGACATCACATCCGGTCAGGACATACCGGACCGCTCCGATGGCAACCCATAAAAACCGACACCCGTATGAACGAGCGATGACGATAGTATCCCCCTCGATCCTCTCCGCGGACTTCTCCAGACTCGGTGCCGAGGTATCGAGGGTAGACAAGGCCGGGGCGGACTGGGTCCATCTCGACGTCATGGACGGGATGTTCGTCCCGAACATCACGTTCGGCCCCCCGGTGATCAAGGCGGTCAGGGGATGCTCGGACAGGTTCTTCGACGCACACCTGATGATCGAGGACCCCGCAAGGTACGTGGAGGCGTTCGCCGACGCGGGATGCGACGCGATAACCGTGCACGTGGAGGCCAAGGGCGACATCGACGAGGCCATCGAGCAGATCGAGGCCAGGGACATCATGGTCGGTGTCTCCATCAACCCCGAGACGCCCGTGGAGGACATCGTGCCCTACCTGGACCGCGCGGACCTCGTCCTCATCATGACCGTCCACCCCGGGTTCGGGGGACAGTCCTTCATATCCGAGTGCGTCCCCAAGATAAGGCACATCTCGGACTGGGCCAGGGAGCACAACCCCGGCCTGCGCATATCGGTCGACGGCGGGATAAACGACAAGACCGCGAGGACGTGCGTCGATGCCGGCGCGAACGTCCTGGTCGCCGGATCGTTCCTCTTCAAGAAGGCGGACATGGCCCCCACCATCAAGGAGTGGCAGGCCCTCGGACCCGACGCGGAGTGATCCGATGGGAGTGAACCTGTCCCCGATAACGGAGGCGAGGCCGATCGAGCTCGCGGAGCTCCGCGGGAAGACCGTCGCCATAGACGCGTACAACACCATATTCCAGTTCCTGTCCATCATCAGGCAGCCGGACGGGAAGCCCCTGTCGGACGACCAGGGCCGCGTGACGTCGCACCTCTCCGGACTGCTGTACAGGACCGCCAACCTGATCGAGAACGGCATCGAGCCCTCGTTCGTGTTCGACGGCAAGCCCAACGAACTCAAGGCCGGGACCATCGAGGAGCGCATAGCCAGACGCGAGAAGGCCACCCAGGAGTACCAGCGGGCGCTGGAGGAGGGCGACCTGAAGAAGGCGTTCTCCAAGGCTCAGCAGACCTCCAGGATGACCCCGGAGATCCTCTCCACGTCCAAGGAGCTCCTCACGCTCATGGGGATACCGGTCGTCCAGGCCCCCAGCGACGGTGAGGCCCAGGGAGCGTACATGTGCGCCAAGGGCGACGTGTACGCATCGGCATCCCAGGACTTCGACTCCATACTCTTCGGTGCGCCGCTCCTCGTGAGGAACCTCACCGTGACCGGGAGGCGCAAGGTCCCCGGGAAGAGCGTCTACAAGACCGTCCAGGCCGAGGTCATCGACTCGGAGAAGATGCTCGGGGACCTGGGCATAACCCGGGAGCAGCTGGTAGACGTCTGCATCATGATCGGGACCGACTTCAACCCCGGGGTGTCCGGGATAGGCCCGAAGAAGGGCCTGAAGCTCATACAGAAGCACGGGAACCTGGAGAACGTCATAGAGGCGAACGGCTACGACATCCCCGGATACGAGGATGTCCGCGAGATCTTCCTCAACGGACCGAGGTCGGACGACTACAGCGTCAAGGCCGGGGCGTTGGACTTCGACGGCGTCATCGACATGATGACCGGCTACGGGTTCTCCGAGGACCGCGTCAGGACCGTCCTGAACAAGATCGAGGCCTCCCGCAAGGCGGAGTCCGACAGAAGGAAGCAGCGCTCGCTGGACAGCTGGTTCCGAGACCGTCGCCAGGGACGCCAGGGCATGGCCCTCGGCGAACCTCCTGCAGCAGTCGTCGCGGCACCTGCGGTACTCGGCGAACCTCCGCTCGGCCTCGACGACGTCGCCGTAGACCTTCCAGCATCCGATGCACCGGCTGCATCTCCCGGAGTTCTCGATGTAGCCCCTCACGTCCTCCACCGGATAGTCCAGGAACACGCCCACCTCAGGGGGCATGGGACAGCACAGGAACCTGGCCGCCAGCTGGGACACCATGCCCTCCGGACCGGTCTGCGCGTATCCGTATCCGCGGAGGAACTCGCGCACGTCCGGCTCGGAGAGTCTCCTGCCCAGGATGTCCGGGCGGTAGACGTACACGAGCACGCCCTTATTGTCTATCGAGATGACGGAGACCCTGACCCCTTTCGGTCTCAGCGCTCCGTCTATGGACTGGATGCCATGGGGCCCGTCCGTCCTGAACATGCTTCCGCACTTCAGGCCCGCCAATGTCGGCGAACAGTGGCGGACTATGCGTTCCTGCAGATCCTCGTTGTGGTTATCGGTATCGCATGTCTCTGTGCTTGGCTCAAGGTTGTCGGGTACTATGTCGGAAACACCCCTGCGGGAACTGGCGACGGACTCGGACCTCATGGTAATTAGGATATCCTAAATTCAGTATTTAATCTTTAGGTATGCCTAAAGACAATGATGTGTCCGAAGCCGCCGATCGGTACGGACATTCCCCCGCTTGGATCAGTCCCTCAGACAGGTGATGGGTATCACATGGACGCCGTCCCTGCGGGTGTAGCGTGCCCCGGGGAGTCCGCAGATGACCGCGAGGACCTTCGGTTGCCTCTCGAACCTTCTGGACATTCTCAACAGATGCTCCGCGGCCCTGTCCACCTGGTTTAGGCCCAGCTTTATCTCGAATGCTCCCCAGGAGCCATCGGGCATCTCCACGACTGCATCGATCTCGTTGCCGTTGTCATCCCTGTAATGGAACAGTCTACCGCCCGATGATGAGGCATAGATGTCCAAATCCCTCTCGCATAGGGATTCGAAAAGAAAACCAAACGTATTCAGGTCGTTCTTCAACTTCTCTGGTGTGTTCTCCAATGCGGCAACAGCCAAAGAAGGGTCTGTGAGATGCCTTTTTGGAGATTTGCCCACACGAACTGATGAGCGCAGATTAGTGTCGAATGCAGGCTGATCTCTTACCAGGAACAGTCTCTCCAGACACTCTGTATAGCGTGACAGCGTCACGGGTGTGATCGACTCCTTATCATAGTTCTCCATGTCTTGGATGATCCTCCTGTCGCTGACGACGGTGCCCTCGTTACGTGCCAAGGACCTGATGAACATCCTAAGTTTCCTGGAATCTACGGAACCTCCGTTCACACGCCTCACATCTTCATCGATCATCTTCGACAGGTAGTCACGATTGTGATCCATCGCATCACGTATATCGGATCCGATGAGAGATGGCCATCCTCCACGGACGACCAACCCTATGAGCGTGTCCAGGTCCGTCCTCTCAGGAGAAGCGTCCACACCGCCACCCTCGAACAGACCGCTCAATGATACCGTACCGTCGGAATCGCCTGATTCGTACAATGACATGGTACGCATGTCAACATCCCCTATCCTTCCGGCACCGCTATGCCTGGTCCTGTCGATGGAAGGGACGGACGAACCGCACAGGATGTACTTGCCCTTCCTCCCATCGAGGTCCACATCGAACCTCACGGCATCCCATATCTCAGGCACATCCTGCCATTCGTCTATTAAATGTGGATATTCGCCCTTCAATGCATAGGACGGGTCACTCTCGCAGATCCTACGTGTGGCGAATCCATCAACATGATCCTGCAAAAATGTGACACTGTTACTGGCATTCAACGACGACCATGTCTTACCACAGTACTTGGGGCCTCTGACGTTTACGGCACCGAACGATCCCAGATACCTCCCTATGGTCGCATCTATGAGTCTCGGTCTGTACCCGTCAGGAGTGAGCATACGTTCGAATATGTTCTGTAAATATTTAAAAATACAGATTTGTTATACTGAGTGATACAGATTTGTTATACTGAGTGATACAGATTTGTTATACTGAGTGGTCTGACCTGCATCCACGATCAGATCGCGTGTCGTTCACATGTCTACGTAGACGATGTGAGACTTCTTCGAATGGAACGCCACACCGTACAGGAGCGTCCTGCCGGACATGTCATGCATGTAGTCCTTGTCGATGATCTGCCGCAATGCGGATTCGGAATCCCTCTCCATGTCCTTCTCGCTGTCGCTCCTCTTGAGCTCCATGACGATGTTGGGTCCCGGGCCCCTGATCTTCCTGAAGATTATGTCAGCGAACCCGTCTCCCGATTCCAGGCGGTCCCCATGAATCCAACGAATTCGAAGATTATTATCTGAATAATAATTATCTAGGAAATTATCATCTGTGCCCACATCTCGAATCATATCAGTCCGACAAAGATGAAATCCGATGGGGCGCTATCATCCATGAGATGGGCCCGGACCCATGGGAGCGACGAAGATGAGATTCATGAATTCCCTGCTGGTGGTGACCGACATGGACAGGTCGGTCGAGTTCTACGAGGAGGTGCTCGGGCTCCTGGTCGTTACGGACCTGGGGGCCAACAAGGTCCTGACCGGCGGATTGGCCCTGCAGACCGCCGACACCTATCGCAACTTCATAGGCAGGGATGTGTCGTTCGGTGCCAACGACGCCGAGGTCTACTTCGAGGAGGAGGACTTCGACGCGTTCGCCTACAGGTTGGACGGGATGCGGATCGAGCTGGTCCATCCCGTCAAGGAGCACTCGTGGGGGCAGCGCGTGGTCCGTTTCTACGACCCGGACAGACACATAATAGAGGTCGGCGAGAGCATGAGGGCGGTGTGCCAGCGCTTCCTGGACAGGGGCATGACGAGGGAACAGGTCGCAGAGCGCATGGACGTGCCCCCCGAGTACGTCGACGAATGCCTGCAGCGACATCCGGACGAGTGAGAACGATGACCGGCCTGAGACTCTCCGACGCGCACCTCCATCTGACCAGCGGGATACCGGACGATGCGTACCCTGACCTCGACCGTGCGGAGCTCATCGCGTCCTGCACGTCGACCTGCGGGGAGTGGGACTCCCTGAAGAGAGTCGAAGACCCCAGGGTCAGGAGGTTCTACGGGGTGCATCCCTGGCATCCGGAGGAGTGGGCCCCGGAGACCGCGGACAGACTGGTCTCCCTCCTGGAGGAGGACCCCCGTGCGGGGGTGGGCGAGATCGGCCTGGACTCCAGGCACGGAGACATAGATGAACAGGTCGGACCGTTCACCGAACAGCTCCACATCGCATCCGAGATGAATCGCTGCGTCACGATCCACATGGTGAGGTCGGAGGAGACCGTGCTAAGTATCCTGAGGAAGGAACGCGGGAACTGCGGACCGGTGATCCTGCACTCGTTCAACGGGCCGGAGAGCTACATCAGACCATTCGCCGAGGCGGGGTGCATGTTCTCGATATCCCCGAGATTCCTGTCGAAACCGGAGGGGAGAGCCAGGTGCATCCTCTCCGCGATACCCGGGGACAGGCTCCTGGTCGAGACGGACGCGCCGTTCACGCCCAAGGACTTCCATGGGATGTCCGAGTTCATTGGGAGATTATCAAATATCCTCGGCAGATCCCCTGAGGAGCTGTCGTCCCTGACGACGGAGAACGCGAGGAGGGCATTGGATGAGCGAGGACATCAGCACCAGGACGGGGATCCTCATAGGCGACGAGGGGGTGGAGAGGCTCAGGTCCGCGTCCGTCGTGCTCTGCGGCGTCGGAGCGGTCGGAGGATACGCGCTGGAGGGCCTGGTCCGTGCGGGGATCGGCAGGATAAGGGTGGTGGACGCGGACGTCTTCTCCGAGAGCAACCTGAACCGCCAGATACTGGCGACGGTGGACACCGTCGGCAGGGGGAAGGCCGAGGTCGCCTGCGAGAGGGCCCGCAGCATCAACCCGTCAGTCGACATCGAGGGCGTGGGGTCCATAGTGTCCGCCGGGACGGTCCCGGACATACTGTCCGGGGGATTTGATGTGCTAGTGGACGCCATCGACACGATCGAGCACAAGTCCGCACTCCTGAGGGCGGCGTCCGAACAGGGCATCAGGACGTTCTCGTCCATGGGCGCGGCGCTCCACATGGACACCACGAGGATCCGCATAGCCACGTTGAGGAAGACCAGCGTCTGCCCCGTCGCGGCCAACGTCAGGAAGAGGCTGAGGGACGTGGACACGTCGAACATCACCTGCGTCTACTCGGAGGAGCCGCCGCTCGTGAGGCCGGACGAGAGGGATGCCCACGGGAAGAGCGTTCTGGGATCCCTGCCGACGGTCCCGGCGATATTCGGGATGACGCTGGCCAACGAGGCCATACGCTTCATCCTCTCAAGGGAACGACCGGAGCGGTCGGTCCTTTGACATACTCATCTGATCTCTAGAAGGAAGGGGGCCCCGCACGGATGCGGGGCCGTGTTTTCACCGGTCCCTTTCGGGACCGATCAAGGTGTCCGGGGGGTCCCCGGACGGTTTCAGGACCTGTCCTCCCCGTCTCCGGAGGAGGGCTTCCCGCGGAAGTGGTACCATGCGAGGCCCATGACCGCGACGGTGACGACGAGCGCCGCGATGTCCCATGCGCATCCGTGCAGGGCGACGACGACCGCATCTACGACCAGAGCGGCGACGGTCGCGGCCCACGTGAGCAGGTCGAATGGACCCTCCCTGTGGACCAGGAACAGGAATGCGACATAGACGACCAGCACCAGCAGGACCGCCCATGCGTAGCATCCCTTGCCGTCATCGGTGCCCTCCCCGGGCACGGGCTCGGGTTCGGGATCGGGCCCGGGTCCGGGGGACTCGGTGCCCTCCTTCACCAGGAACGGCCCGTACACCAGCGTCTCGCCGGTGACTGGGTCCACGACCTGGATCGTGACGTAGTAGTCGTTCTCCGGGCTCAGGTTGTCCCATGTCAGGACATCGCCGTTCCCTTCGACCCAGGGGTTCCCGTCGGGTCCGAGGACGACGTTGCCGTCCTTGTCGGTTATCTGGTACTTGGCGCCGGTGTCGGTGTCGATGGACACGGAGCTGTCGCCCTTGTCGGTGACCGCGTGTCCGGGGACCTTGGGGGTGGTGACGGTGCTCTCGACCTTCTCCTTGCCGTCCTTGTCCTTGCTCACGACGGTGTAGTCCTGCCCGGGCTCGAACGGTCCGAACACGATGTCCTTCCCGGACGATCCGGAGGACCAGTCGCCGACGATGTTGCCGTCCTTGTCCATGACCGCGTACTCCTTGTCCTTCTCGGGGGTGACGGTGATCACGACCTTCCCGTCGACGATGTCGGTGCCGACCTCGGTGGTCGGCTTGGACGGGTCGGTGCCGCCGGACCCGGAGCCTCCGGAGGAGGGGTTGTTCGGCGACACGGGCGTGTCCTGGTATCCGAGGGCGTATGTGGAGAACTTCTCCGCGACTACAACGATGTACACGATGTTCCTGTCGGCGGAGTACTCGATGTAATAGCATTCGCCACCCCACCTGTCGGCATAATACTTGTTGCTGACCTTTCTGATGTCATCGATGTTGGTCTGCCCGTTACCGGTGTGTTCGCGGTAGAGCTTGATGTGCTCGGGACCCTTGTCGCCGAGACTGTCCCACATCGCCTTGCTGACCTCCATGTAGAAGGTCATCAATCCACTGGTGTTGGGTATGACGAACTCCTCGGACACGTTGTCTTTGGTCACTGTCTTGGTTATGGTGACATCGACGAAGTCGACCATCGTGATATCCTGATCCTTCGCCTTGTTGCTGATGCTATCGATGACGTTACTGTCCTTCTGGACCGTGGCATTGAGTGTGATCGTCACGTGAGATCCGTTAGCGGTCTCACCCGTGTTGGTGACGGTCTCCAGCTTCTCCGGAACGACGGGAACCTCTCCGGTGACCTGGGTGTTCAGGTTACCGGTTCCAGTCGAATCAGACTCGATGACAACACTAACATCGACATCCCCTCCGATGACGGTCACCTTCGTCGTGACAATCTTGTCGTTGTACTGGACAACGACGTTGTACACTCCTGGGGAGACGCCCTCGAACCCGATAACGCCATTTGTGTCAGTGACACCGAATGCCAGGGACTCCTCCCCACGCATGATGGAGACCTGAGCGCCGCTTGCGACACTTCCGCCCTCAGTCTTAACGGTCACTTCGACCTTGTATTCCGGAACAGTGACGGTTGAACCTCCAGTTCCGGGAGAACCGCCTGCACCTCCAGATCCAGGAGTACCGCCGGTTCCAGACGAGGAATCGCCCCCGTCGCCTCCGTTGCCTCCCATGAGGTTGCTGTCACCATCAGAAGTTACGTTATTTCCTGCGGAAACTCCTCCGTTCCCACCAATACCGCCGGTTCCAGACGAGGAATCGCCCCCGTCGCCTCCGTTGCCTCCGATGACATCGGACCCTTCGACACTGACATCACCGTCTACTGCTTCCGGACCTTTGATACCAGGACCTCCGTTGCCTCCGTTGCCTCCTCCATTGCTACTGTTGTTTTTAGAACCGGATGAACCTCCGTTGCCTCCGTTACCGCCAGTAACGGTTGAATCAATGACCGTTCCAGTACCAGCCCCCGGGTCGAGTCCGGCTCCGCCGTCTCCACCGTCGCCTCCGATATTTTCCTTGGAAAAACCACCGGCCCCTCCGTTGCCTCCGGTCACGGTGGATCCTCCGTTGATGATGGTGTCCTCGGACCCGGAGACGGCATCGCCTCCGGCTCCGCCGTCGCCACCAGGACCAGTGGTCCCGTTACCTGCGGAACCTCCGTTGCCTCCGACGACATTGGAACCGTTCACCTTGACGTCGTCGCCGTTGACACCGGCTCCGCCGGCTCCTCCGTTGCCTCCGATGGTCCCGTTACCTGCGGAACCTCCGTTGCCTCCTATGACGTCCGCGCCTCCGGAGACGGTGACATCTGTCTCGGGGCAGTCGATCGCCCCTCCGCCTACGCCTCCGTTGCCTCCGGTACCGGAAGCGGAGGAACCTCCGTTGCCTCCCTTCCCTCCGGTCACATCGGATTCGTTACCGCTCACGGTGACGTTCTCGGGGCCGTTGTCGTTGTTGTTGCCTATCGCAGGGCCTCCGGCTCCACCGTTGCCTCCGGCGCCGGCCGTGTTGTTGCCGCCGTTACCGCCGTTGCCTCCGACAAGGTCCCCGTCGTCGACGGTGACCGAGCCCATCCCGTTCTCGCCGGGGTTGATCGCCGCACCGCCGTTACCGCCCGCGTGCCCGGCGGAACCGCTGCCGCCGTTCCCGCCGGTGACCTTACCGCCATTGCTCACGGTGACGTCGCTGGTGGAGTCGATACCGGCTCCGCCTGCGCCTCCGAGTCCGTTCGGGTTGTTGCCACCATTGCCTCCGACGACCTTTCCGTTATCGGTGACGGTCACAGGGATGTAGGTCTCGATACCGGCTCCGCCTGGTTTTCCGGCGGATCCGTTGCCTCCAGTGACGGTGACTCCGTCCCCGATGGTTATCGACCCGTTCGTGGGCCCAGCTTTATCCTTAGTACCGTTCGCGTCTATCGCAGGCGCACCGTTGCCTCCGGTGACATTGCCGGAGCCGGTTATGGTGAGGTCCGTTCCAGATCCGCCGGAGCCGGTCATGATGATGGCCGACCCGTTCTCGTTCTTGATGGTGTGTCCGTTGAGGTCTATCTCCACCTTGCCCCACGTGTCGGGAATCGTAATAGGTCCCGCTATGTCGCCCTTGATCTCCACGACATAACCGCCGGTCTCGGGATCGAATGTGACCTTGACATTCTCATTATCGTCGAAAGCATCCTCGATATCGGTCTTGGTCGTATCGATGGTTGCACCGTTGCTACCGCCAGAGCCTCCATCAGTACCATCACCTCCGGTGCCTCCAGAGGAACCGGTCCCGCCGTTTCCACCGTTACCTCCCGTGACGCCACTCTGATCGCCAGTGACGGTTCCAGTGCTTCCGGACCCTCCGTCTCCGCCGTTTCCTCCGGGTGTATTCGTGGATCCGGATCCTCCCTGGCCTCCGTTTCCTCCGGTGACCGTGGACCCGGTCTCGACATTGGTGGTTCCGCCGGAATTGTCGACTGCAGCACCTCCCTGGCCTCCAGCACCTCCGGTGACTCCGGTTCCGGTTCCCTGACTCGATCCTCCGGTGCCACCGTTTCCTCCGGTGACCTCGGAGTTGGACCCTATGTCCACGCTGGCCCCGGGCACATCGATGGCGCCTCCGCCGTTTCCTCCGGTGCCGCCAGATCCGCCCGTGGAGGACCCTCCGGTGCCACCGTTTCCTCCGGTGACCTTCGAGTCGTCCACCACGATGCTGCCGGAAGTTCCGGATTCAGGCCTCGATATAGCCGCGCCTCCGTTTCCTCCGGCACCTCCAGTACCAGTGCCTTCAGTCTCGCCACCGTTGCCTCCGGATCCACCGATCACCTCGGAGTCGTTCTTGATCGTCACATCGGTCCCAGTTCCAGGGACGATTGCGGACCCTCCGTTTCCACCAGAAGTGCCCGGCGATCCGGATGCGCCGTCACCTCCGGCTCCGCCGACGACCTTTCCGTTGTCGACCGAGACGGGCCCCAATGTACCTTTGTCACTCGGCTTTATGGCAGGACCTCCGGCTCCACCGGCACCCGTGCCGTCGGAATCGCCTCCGTTTCCTCCGATGACCTGTCCGCCGTTGCTGACGTTCACGGTGCTGTCGGACTCGATAGCCGCGCCTCCGGCTCCGCCATTGGTGCCGTCGCCTCCGATGACCTTGCCATCGTTGGTGACGGTCACGGGGATGTCCGTGACTATCCCGGCACTGCCCGGGGATCCCGATCCTCCGATGACGATCGCGCCGCCCTCGACGGTGATCGATCCCTTTGAAGGTGCACTATCACTGCCGTTTCCATCCGCATCAATGGCGGGTGCACCGGATCCTCCGATGACCTGTCCGCCTCCTGCGGAGTCCTTGATGACCAGGTCCGTACCGGCACCATCTTTGGAACCGGTCATGATTATCGCGGACCCTCCGTTGCCGATTATGTCGTTGCCGTTGAGGTCGATCTCAACGTCTCCCCAGGTGTCGGGGATTTCGATGGGGCCGCTGACATCGCCGTTGAGGTCGATCTCGAAGCGTCCGGTGTCGTGGTTGTACTCAACGGACACGTTGCCTCTGATTTCTTCCTTGATCTCTCCGATGATCTTGTCGATACCGGCCTGATTCGTTCCATTGGATCCAGTGGCTCCGGTTCCGCTGGTTCCGGTTCCGGTCCCACCGGTTCCTCCGGTCCCACCGGTTCCCGTGCTGGAATCTCCACCGTTACCGCCGGTACCTCCGGTGACGTTGCTCTCCTTGTCCACAGTGGTGGTTCCAGAACTTCCGGATATCCCGGCCCCACCGGTTCCTCCGGCACCTCCGTTGGTATTGCCCTTTCCGTCGCTTCCGTCTCCTCCGGACCCTCCGGTCACTTCGGAGACACCGCCGACGTTGACGTTGTTTCCTCCGGATATCCCGGCCCCACCGGTTCCTCCGGCGACACCGTCGCCCTTCCCGTCACCGCCGTTACCGCCGGTGACCTTGGAGTCGTCCACAGTGATGTTTCCGGAGTCTCCAATCACACCGGAACCTCCACTACCCGGTGTTTTGCCTTCAGAACTTGTGTTGTTACCGGATCCTCCGTCTCCTCCGGAGACCTCAGAACCGTCCGTGATATCTATGTCCCCTCCGGCGGTCACTCCGGAACCGCCGTTACCTCCGGCGCCCGTGGTGCTGTCCCCGCCGTCGCCTCCGGCGACGGTTGAATCGGATACAGAGACAGATGTGTCATTACTAGTGCCGACATCTATCGCCCCGCCTCCGTTTCCTCCGCTGCCAGAGCCTCCGGAATCTCCTCCGGAGCCTCCGGTCACGACGGAACCGTCGGAGACCACTATGTTGCCCGGACCCTTTGCATCGTCTTTAGGATCGATCGCGGCCCCGCCGTCACCGCCCTTGCCAGAATCGGAGTCCCCTCCGGAGCCTCCGGCGACCGTCCCGTTCTCGATGTTGATGTACTCGTCCCCATCCCCGTTGGGAGTGATGGCGGCACCTCCGGATCCTCCGGTCCCGGTCGTACCCTTGCCACCGTCACCACCGACGACCTGTCCGCCGTTGCTGACGGTGACATTGCTGGTGGAGTCGATACCGGCTCCGCCGTTCCCTCCACTGGTTCCGTCACCTCCACTACCTCCGGTGACCTTTCCGCCGTCGGTGACGGTCACAGGGATGTCGGTCTCGATACCAGCGCCTCCATTGGTTCCGTTGCCTCCGGAGACGTTGACGTCCTTCCCGATGGTTATGGACCCGTTGGTGGGTGCACCGTAAGTTCCGTTTCCATTCGCATCTATCGCAGGCGCACCGTTGCCCCCGGTGACATCGCCGGGGCCAGTTATGGTAAGGTTCGTCCCGGATTCACCGGAACCGGTCATTATGATAGCGGGACCGCTATCCTTTCCAATGATGTCGTTGCCATTGAGGTCGATCTCGACGTCTCCCCAGGTATCGGGAATGAGGATGGGAGTGCCAGTTATGTCCTTCTTCAGCTCCACCTTGAACCCATCGTCGGTCTTCGTTACAGTGGCATATTCGTTGGATATGCTAGAACCATTGACTATGCCGTTTGTCCCGGTGACCGTGATGAGGATGGTCTCCAGGAACGCCTTGTCGACCAGACCGTCGATAGCGTCCTTGGCCCCCTCCAGATCGCCGTTGAGAGGAACGTTGTTGATTTCATTGATTATCTTGTCTATAGCTGCTTGAATGGTCAGATTGCCTCCGGCAAGACCCCCGATCTTCTTGATCGCCTCGATCTTGTAGTCCTCGAGCAGTGATTCCTTGATATGGTTCAGAGGTTCGGAGATGTTCATCTGTTGCTGCTTACCATCTATGATGAATGTGGCGTTGCCGCTCTCATCAACCTTGAAATCGGACGCTGGTATCCCATCGTTCAACGGCCTCACGTTGCCGTCCTTGTCGATGTACGACGTGCCCGGACCGCCATGGATGTATCCCCTGTCGTCCGAGCACAGTATGTAGTATGTGAACTCATGGATGACTTCGTCGACGCCATTCTCTGTCGCAATCACCTGTATGTGCGCCTCATTGCCGACGAATACCCTGTTGTTGCCAACCGTCTCGTAAACAGAAATTTCAACCTTGTTTTCTGAACCAAACGAATATGTCTCCTTCCCACTCCCGACCGTTATTTGGACCTTCAGACCCGTGGCTAGTGACCCACTGACCGTCGCCTTGTCAAGAACCGTCTGGACCACATCGATACGGCCCTGGTACACAACGGATTCACCACCGGCGGATGTGACGAAATACGCCTTATCGGGGCCCCCGTCGGTCACATACGTCGAATCGACACCGGTGACGACCTCGGTCGAGAATGTATGATTGGCAGAGCTCATATCGAGCTTCAGGGCGGAATCGGGAGTGCCTGTCAGAGCGATCTTCGAACTTCCCGATATCAATCCGAACGAGTCCTCGTACCCTCCAATCTTCGAAGCGTCCATCGAAAGAGTTCCATCGTTCACGACGACTCCGCTCCCGGTCTTCGTCACCATGTTACCGGAGATCGTCCCTCCGCCAAGGGTCGCATTCGTACCAGACTCTACGAAGATCGCTCCCCCGTACACGGCGAAGTTGCCGGATATGGAACCTCCGTTCATAAAGAAGATTCCGCCGCTTGCGACGTATATCGCTCCTCCCTTGCCGGTATCATCTAGGGATCCATTGCTGGTCGTCACGAAGTTGCTGATCTCGGCATCCTTACCGATCTCAGTATCATTGCTGATGGTGAGCTTTCCACCACTTGCGACATTGACCGCACCCCCGTTGCAGACACGCTCCGTTCCGGTGCCGTCGAGATTCACGCCTGTGAGTGTGAGGTCTCCGCCCGAGGCCACCTTGAATAGACTGTTGTTCCCAGCATGAGAGATCGTGTAGCCTTTTCCGACGATAGTGACCTTTTTGCTTATATCATAGGACTCAGAGGTGGTTATGTCCATCAGGATCTCGATCGTCGAACTGCTTCCAGTCACTGCATTGATCGCATCTTTCAGCGTTTTGTAACGGTCGGATCCGATCTTGGCGACGTACGTCACGATGTCGTCTGTATTCTTGGCACCGACAGCCATCCAGACTGTATCATTCTCGGGTGTATGGGCTACCGTCTTATTGGCGTCATTCCTGTCACGACTCTCGCTATCGACATCATATACGACACCGTACGCCTCGCCATTGTCGGAGAAGAGATGCTTGATGTGCCCCTTTTCCGTAGCACCAGTCGCGACCTTCACGTCCGATGCCCCCGTGGGCTGGACCGCGGTCGTTATGACCACACGGCTGCCCTCTGCCAGGGCGCCTCCGACCGTGAACGTCAGACCCTTTTTGACATAGAGGTCGCTCTTGATCTTGTCGCGAAGGGCCTCGTTCCCTTCGATTTTCAGCGGAACCTTAGCATAACTCCCGCCGATGGTCAACGTACTGTGTGCGTACCAGGTGGCGACACCGCCGTCATTGCCCGTGATGGTACCACCGACTATCGTCGCCCTTCCATGGGCGTGGACTATGATGCCACCAACACCGGACCCTATGGGGATCTTGTTGTCCCTGATCACTCCGTCGTTGATGAACACCCCGTATCCATCGTCGTTGTATGCGGTCGCTATGGCACCTCCGCACACGGAGGTGTTGTCCTCGATGATCCCGCCGTTCATGGTGAACTTGCTGTTCCCGATGACTGCGACTCCCCCGGCGGCCAGGGCGGTGCCCGGACGTTCGTAGTCATTGTTGTCCGAGATCACGGCGCCATCGTTCATGATCAGCGTCCCGGCATCGGTCTTGTCCTTCCCGACCCAGACCCCGGTGCCCCCGTTGGTGATGATCGTTCCTTCGTCCAATGTCAGGGTCGCACCCTTGGTGACCAGGACGGAACTGCTCTGAGTCTTGCCGTTGCCGTCGATGGTCAGATCGGTGAATGTGACACTGACATCTTTTCCAGAAACTATCACCAGATCGGAGTTGGAACAGTTCCTGATAAGGGCGTGACCGTTGCCGTCCAATGTGAGGGACTTGTAGATCGTCACGGGAGCCTTCAGACGGATGTCGGAGAGGAGCCTTATCCCCTCATGAGCACTAGAGTTGAACTTCCCTATCGCATCATCGAGCGTCCGATGGGTGCTGACCACGTTCCCGCTCTTGTCGTATATCACGGCGACGCCGCCGGAATCCATCCCGGCAGCGACCTTGGTCAACCAGACCGTTCCATTCGACACTGTGTGACCTGCAGGATGCTTGACGGTACCTCCCATGGTGACATACTCCGAACCGTTATCATAGGCTATGCCGTGAACGCTGGATATGTCGGAATGGACATAGTTGTAAACATCCGAGCCGCTTCCAGCAGTACCGACCTCTACCTCGGTCATGGAGGCCAGGCCGTTGACATAGATGCCTATGCTGGCGCCCTTTCCCAAACCTCCACTGAAGTCGATGGTCTGTCCGTTCTGGAGGAACACGTTGGACATGCCGCCGTTCATCGACGTCCCCCTGTTGCCGTCGATCACGGCGGTGCCTGAGATCTTCACCTTGTTCGCATCGTTTTTGGAATTCGGGGTGGAGTTGTCGTACACGCCCCCTCCGTACACGGCGGAGTTGTTCTTGATGGAACCACCGGACATCTCGAAGGTGGACCCTCCGTTCTGGTGCAGGAATATTGTACCCTTCGCGCGCGGGGAGTCCTTACCGTTGCCCTCGATGGTCCCGCCTGTGATCTTCAGCGTCGTACTACCATGTGTATCGGTATCGAATGCACTGACATAGAACACAGTCCCCTCGTTCGCTGTGGAGTTGCATCCCGTGATCGTTCCGCCTTCCATACTGAAGGTAGACCCATTGACAAGTCTTATCGGGCCGTAGGCAGACTTCAGATTCTCGATTATGGAACCACCCTTCATCACGATGGTCCCCTTGTATGGGGTCGCGGCATCCTCAAACCCGATCACGAAGTACTTGGAGGTGATAGTTGAGGTGTTGGATGTATTATTGATATTGACAATCTCGGTATTCGACCCGATGGTCAATGTACCGCCCTTGACGATGATGTTCATCTCGACAGGATCGTTATCTTTTCCACCTATGATTACCTGCTCAAGAGTGAGAGCCCCTATGACCCTAATATCGCCTACAAACTGACTCCTCCCTCCAGCCGGATTTGTTGTAGGGCTATCATAATCTTGGGCCAAATCCGAACGAATTTTCAAATTCTTCTCAGCCGGTACGACAATACACTCTTTAATCATGCTTGCTTCAGAACCATCATAATTTTTCGTGAGAATGACGGTATCCTCGTACCAGGCGGCATCGATGGCATATTGCACCGTTGCGAATTCGACATACTTCTTAGTATCCGCGATGGACATATCGACCATCGCAACAGCAGTTACAGGCATCACAGAATAAGGCTTAGCATCACATGGTTGTTTGTACAACTTATTCACATAGTTTTTCGGATCTATTACATTCCATGTGCTGCTCCTGACCTCAAGTCCATCAGTACCATCGTCTGTCGAAGTGTCTGTCAGAGTGTTACACCCATCTCCAACGGTGGTTCCACCATCGATAAGTACAGAACCCCCACCACCCAACATGAGCACATCGGTTCCTATCGTACATCCATATAATTTAGTCGTGCTACTTGAATTGTCACCTGAATTGTTATTGACTGCACGTGATCTGAATGTAGAACCAGTACCTGTACTATCGCCGAATATCACATTGTATGCAGTAAACGACCCTGATGCTGACACTGCAACACAAGCTGCAGTAGCACCTGATGAGGACTTTACAGTACCGTTGTAAAGAATCAGACTACCATTGACAACAAATGTATCTGTGGTCCCGTCTATAACATCCCCTTTCTCATCCTTAAGAACCGTAGTTGTTGACGTTACTGACTGATTGTTGAGATTTATGAATATCGTCTTTCCAACCGGTATCGTGATGTATCTACACTTTCCGTCATATTCATTCGCCACATCGCTCAAGGTTAATCCTTTATTCAATATGATGTGTAGTTTGGTTACACCTTCTTTATTAATCTCATCTTGCAATTTTTTGGGGGTATCAACATTACTCCCAGTTCCACCGTAGTCAACATCAACCGCACTAGCATCCGCCTCGGAGTCCGATACCCCGAGCATTATTCCCGACACCAGGAGAAGCATCACTATCGCTACTGATGTCATCAAACGTCTATCACCAATGGTCCTAACCACGGTTATCTCCCCTAACCTTCGACCATCTTCGCCGATTCTATATAACGAAAACGTGAAAAGGGGGGGGGGAAACCGCTGTTAACCACACATGGACTGGATGTATGTGCCAGGACATGCGGGATGACATGCCAATGGACCTGGATCCAGACACATATGAACACCCTCCCGCCCGACGATCCGGTCCGGGAATGCGCATACTATCAGACCCGGTCGAAGTCATTCGGGACCTTATGGCGACCACATGCAATGCCATTGCTATAATGTATTTTCATAGCTACTATGCAATATGTGAAATTGTAGTGATCTCGCTACAGAAAACCTGCTAAATTGCAGTGAACGATCGTACCCGAACATCGACACGCGATCACAGTAAACATAGGAACGACACGATCCCGAATCGATGGAGGGACAGGAACACAAGACCCCCATATCCTCCAGGGCGCCCCCAACCTTTATTACGGCACGCCGGATGCCCCGCCTACCAACCCCGAGGGAAGATAGAACCCCGGGACCAGAGGGAATGCGATGATAAAGCAGATCCGCGCCAATTATGATGCCAAGTCCATAGAGAACGACGTCCAGAGATACTGGGACGAGAAGGACGCCTACCTGAAGACCAAGGAGCTCCGCGCCGACGGCAGGAAGTTCTACTTCGTCGACGGACCCCCCTACACCACCGGGGCGATCCACCTGGGAACCGCGATGAACAAGACCGTCAAGGACATATTCATCCGCTACTGGAGGATGAACGGGTACAACGTCCACGACCAGCCCGGGTTCGACATGCACGGCCTCCCCATCGAGGTCAAGGTCGAGAAGAACATCGGCGTCCATTCCAAGAAGGACATCGAGGAGCAGGGCATCGACAGGTTCGTCACCACATGCAAGGAGTTCGCGCTGGGACTCCATGCGAGCATGACCGAGCAGTTCAAGCAGCTGGGCGTCTGGATGGACTGGGACAACCCCTACCAGACAATCAAGCTGGATTACATAGAGTCCGCGTGGTGGACCCTCCAGCGTGCGTACGAGAAGGGCCTCCTGAAGGACGCCAGCAGGGTCGTCACCTGGTGCCCCAGGTGCGAGACCGCCCTCGCCGAGGCGGAGATAGAGTACTGGGACGAGACCGACCCCTCCATCATGGTCAGGTTCCCCCTGAGGGACGGCTCCGCGTCCCTCCTGATCTGGACCACCACGCCGTGGACCCTCGCGGCCAACATGGCCGTCGCCGTCCACCCCGACTTCGACTACGCCAGGGTGAGGATGTCCGGCGCCGGCGGCGACGAGGAGGTCATCATCCTCGAGGGACAGGCCGAGTACATCATGCAGAAGGGCGGGTACGAGAGGTACGAGGTCATCGAGAGGATGAAGGGGAAGCAGCTCGAGGGCCTCGAGTACGTCCCCGTCTTCGACCTCGACGCGGCCCCCAGGAGCGAGTGGACATACAGGGTCGTCACCGCCGACTACGTGGAGCAGGACAACACCGGGCTCGTCCACACCGCCCCCGGCCACGGTCCCGACGACTACGACACCGGCAAGAGGTACGGCATCGAGCCGTTCTGCCCCGTGGCGGAGAACGGAAGGTACACCGACGAGTTCCCCATGCTCGCGGGCAAGAAGGTCAAGACCGTCGCCGACGACGTCATAAAGTACCTGGACGAGAGCGGCAGGCTCTACAACAGGAGCAAGATCAAGCACAGGTACGGGCACTGCTGGAGGTGCAAGTCCCCGATCATCTACAGGAACACCAGGCAGTGGTTCGTGGACGTGCCGAAGGTCAAGGACCAGATGATGTCCGAGATCGAGCGCGCCAAGTGGGTCCCCGACTGGGCCGGGGAGTCCAGGGAGAAGAACTGGGTCGACGGCGCCCGCGAGTGGTGCATCTCCCGTCAGAGGTACTGGGGCATCCCCATGCCCGTCTGGGAGTGCGAGTGCGGAGCCAAGAGGGTCGTCGGACAGTACGAGGAGCTCAAGGATGGCTCCGGTTACACCGACGGCATGGACACCCACAGGCCGTGGATCGACGGCGTCACGTTCAAGTGCCCCGACTGCGGCAAGGTCATGCACAGGGTCCCGGACGTCCTGGACGTGTGGTTCGACTCCGGTGTCGCCGCATGGGCGTCCCTGGGATACCCCCACAGGAAGGAGGAGTTCGAGAAGTGGTGGCCCGCAGACTTCATAGTCGAGGCACACGACCAGACCCGCGGATGGTTCTACTCCCAGCTCGGGGCCGGCGTGATCTCCTTCGACCGCGCGCCCTACGACGAGGTCATGATGCACGGATGGGTGCTGGACCCCAAGGGACAGAAGATGTCCAAGTCGCTCGGCAACGTCATCGAGCCCCTGGAGCTGATCGACCAGGTAGGAGCGGACTCGCTCAGGTACTACCTGATCAAGAGCAACGCGCCTTGGGAGGACACCGCCTTCCAGAAGGACGGTCCCAAGAACGCCAGGAAGGTCCTCAACACCTACTGGAACGTCGTCAACTTCGCGTCCACCTACATGATCATCGACGGCTACGACCCCGAGAGGTTCACGATGGACGACATCTCCCAGTACCTCCGCGACGAGGACAGGTGGATGATCTCCAGGACCGAGAAGATGAAGAGGTCGGCCACCGAGTTCCTCGAGACCAGGGAGCTGCACAAGCTCGCCAGGATGCTGGAGGACTACATCATGGAGGACCTCTCCAGGTGGTACGTGTGCCTGGTCAGGGACAGGTCCTGGTCCGAGAGCAGCGACATGGAGTCGGACAAGAACGCGTCCTACTTCACCCTGCACTACGCGATCATGAACACCGCGCTGGTCCTCGCGCCGATAGCCCCGTACATCGCCGAGGAGGTCTACCAGCACATGGGCGGGAAGCTCCTGTCCGTGCACATGGAGGACTGGCCCGGGTACGACGAGGGCCTCATGAACGAGGACATCGAGCACAGCACCTCCCTCGTCCAGAACATCGTGGACGTCATCGCCGCCGAGAGGGCGAAGATGGGCTCCAAGCTCAGATGGCCCCTCCTGCAGGTGTTCGTCCGCGGGAACGATGCGGACGTGAACAAGGCGGTCAAGAGGTTCGACGGCGTGCTGGAGGACCAGGCGAACGTCAAGAAGGTCGTCTACCTCGGGAAGGACGAGATCCCCGCCACCGACTCGATCGAGGGCGTGGAGTTCTCCGAGGGGACGCTGTTCATAGACTTCAGCGTCACCCCAGAGATCGAGGCCGAGGGCTACGCCAGGGAGCTCATCAGGAGGATCCAGCAGATGCGCAAGGAGCTGAAGCTGAACGTGGAGCAGTACATCGACTGCCAGGTCTCCGCCGAGCCCAGGCTCCTGGAGCTGTTCGGGACCTGGAAGGACCACATCTCGACCGAGGTCAGGGCCAAGACCCTGCTCTTCACGGACGACCCGAAGGGCGCTCAGGTCAAGGCCTGGGACGTCACCGGGAAGGACATCACGATCGGCATCTCGCCGGTCCAGTGATCATGCAAACAGGGGCTCCGGCCCCTTTCCACCTTTTCTCGCCGTTTTCGATCCGACCCCCTCGAGGAGTCTGCCGATTCTCATGATAGCTGACATCGTGTCATGAAAGTTGTACTGTGAGAGTCATGAAAGTTGTACTGTGAGAGTCATGAAAGTTGTACCATGAGAGTCATGAAAGTTATACTATTAGAGTCAAACTTTCAGAATATTTATATTGTCGAACAACATCCTGAACCCGATAAGATGACACTGACCAACAAAGGTTACATTCCGAGATTGATGGATCCACAAATCGATCTCATGATGAGATCATACGGTGCAGTGAGCATCGAGGGCACTAAGTACTGTGGTAAGACCTGGACGGCACTGAACCATGCCAACAGCATATATGCACTAGACGACCCGACCCTGCAGTTCAGGAATCTCAGATATGCCGAGATGGATGTCAACTATGCCCTGGAAGGTAAAGAACCTCATCTGATCGATGAATGGCAGCTATCTCCTGGAATATGGGATGGTGTTCGTCGTAAAGTAGATGAAGATAACCGCAAAGGACGGTTCATCCTATGCGGATCATCAACCCCTAATGATGAGGACGACAGTGTTGGAAATGGGGTAAAACACAGTGGCTTCGGACGTATAGGAACCGTTCGCATGCGCACCATGTCCCTGTTCGAATCCGGTTCGTCAGACGGCAGAGTTTCTCTGTCTGGACTATTCAACTCCGAATTCAAACCCACACCCATCAAAGACATGAGGCTCGAGGACCTGATCACCATGACGATGCGTGGTGGATGGCCCGGCAACCTGAACATGTCTGACGAGGATGCGTTCAACGCTGTATCCAGGTATCCTGACTTCATCTGCGAGAAGGATCTGAAACGCGTCGATCGCAGCAAGAACCCATCTCGCATGAAGATGCTGCTCCGCTCGCTCGCACGCAACGAATCCACCATGGTGAGCATGTCCACCATCTCCAAGGACATACTGGAAAATGATGATGAGAACATCAAGGGCTCGACCATAGCCGATTACATCGATACATTGAACAGAATGTTCCTGATCGAGGATCAGATGCCATTCAGTCCGAACCTCAGATCATCCGTGAGGGTCGGCAAAACACCGAAGAGACATCTCACTGACCCTGCATTGGCAGTAGCATCGCTGGGACTCAGCAAGAAGATGCTGGAAGACGATCTGAACACATTCGGATTCATGTTCGAATCCCTGTGCGAGAGGGATCTGGGCGTGTATGCGACAGCGAACGGAGGCAGGTTGATGCACTACCGCGACGGTTCTGGAAGGGAGATCGATGCCGTTGTGGAGATGCCCGATGGGAGATGGGGTGCGTTCGAGGTCAAACTCGGAACGAACATGATAGACTCCGCTGCCGACAACCTGATCAAGATCGGCAACATGATGGCGGATGATCCCAACGGTCGTGCACCCGAATTCATGTGCGTGATTTCCGGCATGGAATCCGCGGCATACAGGCGCGAGGATGGCGTTTACGTCGTGCCGATAACATCACTCAGGAACTGAACTGCGGACGAGTCGGATCCGAGAATCGTCCCGTACGGTTCTCGACATAGTACTTCTCCGCCCACTCCATCATCTGTATGAGAATGGGGATGAGCTCCATGGAGCGTTCCGTCAGAGAATACTCCACCCTGACAGGGACCTCCGGATAAACCTCGCGGGTCACCATCCCGTAATCCTCCATCTCCCTGAGCCGGGTGGTCAGCATCGTGGAGGTCATGCCCGGGATCATGGACCTAATCCTGTTGAATCTCATCGTGCCCTCCGTCGAAAGAACGAAAACGATCGTGCTCGTCCATTTCTCCAGGATAACCCTGTTGGCATCCCTGGCACGGTTTATGCGTTCGATGGTCACACCAGACGGCAAGACCGGCCCGTTCTCCCCAGTATCGTCGACCATACCAAGTCAGTACCAACATTGTTGTTGGTATAAAATCAATACCTACATGCAGAACACATGTTCGCAGACACAGAACATCTCAGAGGCCGGATCCCCAACGCCCTGAGTGTTTCCCGTATAGTCATGTCGGTACCTCTGGCCGTCGGACTGTACCGCTTCCTCACCGAAGGGACCTCCGGTCGCATGGTCATACTTATCCTGCTGATGATGCTGGCCACGGATGTCCTCGACGGAAGGCTCGCAAGACGCTGGAGGTGCACGAGCGACACCGGGGCCGTCCTGGATGTTGCCGGCGACCTCCTCATGGCCCTGCTGTCGGCGATCGCCATGTGTGCGGCCGAGGCGGTCACGCTGCTGGTACCGTTCATGGAGGTCCTGCTGATAGCCCAGTTCTTCGTCACATCCAGGATGTCGAATGATCACATGCGTCTTAGATACGACATGTTCGGGAGGATGGCGGGGATAACGTTCATGCTGATGCCTCTGGCGGTTGTCGTAATCCGCCTGATGGACCCGAACGCCGTAGCCCCCATGACGTTGATGGTCGTCATAGCGGTGACCCTCTCCGTGGCATCGATTGTCGTGAGGACCTCATCAATCGTGGCCAGGCCGACGGATCCGTGACCGACCGAGGTCCGCAGGGCCGAAGGATCCCGACTGCATCCGTTTATACCCGCACGGGACTCGGGCAGACATGATAGCGTACTTCAGCGCCACAGGCAACACCAGGCTCGTGGCGAGGATGATTGCGGAGACCACGGGGGACACCGCGGAGTACATCCCCGACATCATAGCATCCGGGAAGAAGGTCCTGGAATCCGACAGACCGTTCGTGATCGTCACACCGATATTCGCCTGGCGCATCCCGAGGTATGTCGAGGATTTCGTCAGGGACACCGAGTTCAAGGGCGAAAAGGGGATCTATTTCGTCGTCACCTGCGGCGGGGAGGCCGCGAGGGCGGACAGGTACATCAGAAGACTGTGCGGGGAGAAGGGCCTCGACCTCCTGGGCATCGGCGTGGTCGTCATGCCGGACAACTACGTCGTGTTCTTCGAACCGGTCGACAGGGACGAGGCCGAAGACATCGTCCGCAAGGCCGTCCCAACCATCGACGGCATCTCGTCCCGCATCTCCAGGCAGGAGCCCCTGGAGTACATGACCCGGGGCGGGCTTGTGAAGAGCACCCTCGTCAACTCGATGTTCATGAGGTTCTACACCGGCGGCAGAGGATTCCGCTCAACCGAGAGGTGCACCGGATGCGGGTCATGCGCCAGGATGTGCCCCGTCAGGGCAATCACGCTCGACGACGGCAGGCCCAGGTGGAGCAGCGACTGCATGCAGTGCCTCGCATGCCTCAACAGGTGTCCGGAGCAGGCCATCGAGTTCAAGGGGAGGACTGTCGGCAGGAGGAGGTACGTCTGCCCCTTCGACGACCCCTCCGAGCTCAGGGAATGAATTAATCCCCCTAGTGGATTGACGGGTGTTCACATGACCAGGATCCGTGACCGTATCGACGAGTACCGTGCGAAGTGCATAGAATGCGGGCAGTGCAGGGAGGTCTGTCCCTCCTACCGCCACGGCGGATGCGATCCGCTGGCGGTGATGCTCGGCGACGACAAGGCGGTCTTCGACTGCGTCGGATGCGGGGAGTGCTCGAGGATCTGCCCCGAGACGGACCCCAAGACCGTGATGCTCGCGGCATACAGCATCGTCACGGGCATGGAGGTCTCGGAGTGCTTCAGAGAGACGGGACTGGCGAGACCTCTCAGGGAGGAGTCGTCCAGGACCGAGCTCCCCCCGGGATGGACCGGCGACGACGTCTACGTCATGCCGGGATGCATCGTCAGATGCTGGAACCCCCATCTGGAGCATTCCGTCCCATCCGCGTTCGGGTCGTTCGGGATAAGGTGCACGGAGCTCCCCGGCTTCACATGCTGCATGTACCCGATCCAGTTCGGATGCATGGAGGACGAGGAGAGAGACGGCTACAGGACCAGGATGGGCGAGTCCGCGGACGGGAGGCCCATGGTCACGATGTGCGCGGGATGCAGCGAGATCATGCAGATGTCCGGCGTGGAGTGCGAGCACATGATCGTCTTCCTCCACAGGCATGTCGACGACCTTCCCGTGTTGAAGAGGAGCATCAAGGTCTCGATGGAGCCCGGATGCGCGGCGAAGCCGTTCGCTTCCGAGATGAGGGAGATACTCGAGCACATGGGCTGCGACATCGTGAATAAGGAGTCGGGGTGCTGCGGGAAGGCGTCCCGCAAGGTCGCATCCGTCCTCATGTCCGAGAGACAGGATGCCGCGAAGGACTCGGACGTCATCGTCGTGGGATGCCCCATGTGCTTCGAGAAGTACGATTCCCTCCCGGGCGGGAAGCCGGTGCTCTACATAACGGAGCTCGTCGCCATCGCGTCGGGTGACGGTTCCACGCTGAGGTACCACAGGACCCCCGTGGACCTCTTCTGACAATTGTCGGGGAGGGGAGACCCTCCCCCTGAGCTTCACTGGCCGATCATGCGGTCGACGACCTCTGCGGTCTTCGACACGGTCCTCCTGTTCCCGATCTCGGCAGGGGACACCCATTCGTAGCCCTCGTTCTCCTCGTTGAGGACTGGGTCCATGTGTCCGATCCTGTACAGGAACGGATGCACCTTCCAGAGTGTCCGGCCCTCCCTGACGTAGATGGGCTTCATCATGACGTCGGGGTTGGCCACGTCTATCCCGGTCTCCTCGTGGATCTCACGCCTTGCGGCCTGCACGGGGGACTCGTCCCCCTCGATCTTGCCGGCCACGAGGGACCAGCATCCGGGGAAGGACCTGCACGTATCCGGCCTCTTCAGGAGGAGGACCTTGTCGTCGCTGTACAGTGCCGATGACACGACGGGACGTACCTCCACGTCCTCTATCTCGACCGTCCCCCCGTCCGCGTCGACGGTGACCATGTCCCCGTCCTCGAACATGTCCACGGAGGGGATGGAGTCTACCATGGGGATGGACGAGATCACGGCGCCGGTGGCGACGATGGTCTCGGCGGACTCGTTGATGACCGCCGCAGGTGCCTTCCCGTGGACCATGAGGTCGTACATAACGAACGACCCGACGGTGCTGCCCTTTCCGCGTGGGAAGACGAGGATCTTCCCCGCGACGTTTCCCCCGTTCCCGACACGGAGCTCGCCTGTGGCCCCGTCGACTCCCCCTAGGAAGCTGAGGGGCTCGTCGAGCTTGAGGACCTCCCCTCTCGCCTTGCCGGAGGCTATGGTGCGTCCCGGGATCATCACATGACCACCTCCAGGAGTGCGGCGACGTCCCGGACCATGGCCTTCTGGGAGCAGAGCGTGGGCAGGTAGTTCCCCGCCTTGGCGGAGTTCGTACCGGTGCGCTGGAAGGTCCCTTCGATGGGGGCCACGACCATACAAGTGTCCGCGAGGACGGGACCGAACTGCTCCATGACGGCGACGTCCTCGGGGCATTTGGACCTGACCTCCTCGGAGGTGCAGAACCAGATCTCGATGTCCTTGCTGACCTTCCTCTTGCCCTTGAGGAATGCCGCGATCTGATGCATCTCCTTCTCGGTGAGATGGGGGCATCCGATGGCGATCAGCTGCACATCATTGACTGTGTTGAGCCTGTCGTAGGCCGCCTCCAGCTCCTTCTCGCCTATGTGGACGACCTCCAGGTCCGAAACGTCGAAGTTCCCGGCCTCGGGCGTGGCGCCCTCTGCGTGCCAGAGCGCGACGGACCCCGCGGCGGCCATCGCCGCGCTCAGTGTCTTGGCCTCCTCGACCTCGGGGGATATGCCCCTGAAGTACGGGATCCCGCTGCCGATGGCCATCCCGACGGCCTGTCCGAGCAGCGAGTATGAGAAGACGGACCCGTCGATGTCCGCATCGATGACGACGGTGGGCCTCCTCCTCTCGTCGAGATGGAGTCCGTAGTTGGCGGTCTTCCCGAGGATGGCCGCGGCGAGCGCCCCGGGACCCCCCTCGCGGTTGGTCCTGGCACCGATGAACGAGTTGACGAACGAGAGGGCGGACGACTCCGCCCAGGCGACATGGTCGCCAAGGGTGGGGACGTTGGCTCCCGTGTAAGGGGTGCAGGAACAGGTCTTCCTGACACCCATCTGACCATAGAGGTCGATTATCCTGAGCTGCTTCTCGGCGAACTCGGGCGTGATGTGCATCTCCCTCCAGCGGTCGCGGTCCATCCCGACCGGATTGAGCGTCGAGGGCACGGAGACCTTGGCTCCGCCTGC
Organism: Candidatus Methanoprimaticola sp. MG2; assembly: GCF_047501175.1. Classification (NCBI taxonomy): domain Archaea; kingdom Methanobacteriati; phylum Thermoplasmatota; class Thermoplasmata; order Methanomassiliicoccales; family Methanomethylophilaceae; genus Candidatus Methanoprimaticola; species Candidatus Methanoprimaticola sp. MG2. Next base: position 106,095 of record NZ_JBEQWH010000001.1, on the reverse strand, counting down.
GGCCATGTCCTCGAGGTACTTCAGACCGCCATCCCCAATCGTCTTGTACGAGGCGCCGGATAGGTGCGCGGAAGTGATGTCGATGAGATCCTCGGCCCCGTAGATCTTGCCGAGCGCGGTGACGAGCTCCATCGCTTTCTGACGGCTCTCGCCCTCCTCTCCGTCGAGGATTGCCTGCTCATCCCTGGTTAGGTCCATGAGCCGTGCATGCACTGGTCCGTATTAGAACTGACGGACAACACGCTTATATCGAAGCTTCAATCCAGCACCCAATGGGAATGGAATCCATCATACCGTTCATCGCGGTCGCCGCCGGAGGCGCACTGGGTGCGCTGAGCAGGTTCGCTGTCTACCGGACGGTCGAGACCGGATTCCCCTGGGCGACGTTCATCGTCAACATCGTGGGATGCTGCCTCGCGTCGTTCCTGATGTTCAGGTACGGGATCTACGCCGACGGCCCCATGAAGGCAATGGTCTTCACCGGGTTCTTCGGAGCGTTCACCACGATGTCCACGTTCTCGATAGACACCGTCAACCTACTGGTCGACGAGGCCTATGCAAAAGCCGGGGCCAACATATTCATGAACTCCGTCCTCTGCGTCATCGGAGCGATCGGGGGGAGATGGCTGGCACTCCTATAATCCGAGGATTCAACCCTCGATCATGAACCTCAGACAGAACGGAATCTTCTTACCCTCGGTCTTATGGAACTCCACGCAATCGTTGCAGTTCCCGTGCCTGGGACACTCGATCTTGGGGCAGTTGCAGTTCTGGTTGATCACCACGACATCCGACATGATGCGGGAATCCGCATACTCAGTATAAACACTGAACGGGTGACCCGGTGTCACTCCTGCACGGGCTTCCTGATGTCGGCGAACTGGAACTCCATGGCCTTCCCGAGGTCGGCCACGGCCATCTCGATCTGGTACCCGACCTTCCCCGCGCTGAAGTACACCCTCTCGTGGGCCTGGCAGGTCGAGTCGACGGTGACCCTCATGGGACGCTTCAGACAGAGCGGGGAGCATCCTCCGTGGACGTACCCCGTCAATCCCAGCAGGTTCTTGGACTGGATCATCGATAGGGACTTCTCCCCGACGCTCGCGGCCGCCTTCTTCAGGTCCAGCTCCCCCGTCACCGGCACCATGAAGACGTAGTACTTCCGGTCCTTGGACTCTGTGACCAGGGTCTTGAAGACCATCTCGGGGTCCTCCCCCATGGTGTTGGCCACGTCGATTCCGGACAGCGCCTCATCCCCGTAGTGGTGGGTGGAGTATGCGATCCCGAGCCTGTCGAGATGCCTCATAGGGTTGGTCTTCAGCTCCATGATGCGTGATTAGCAACCGTATATTTGAATCGAACCGTGGGGAGGCCGGAACCCTCTTGTCTAAAGTATAAGAGAAAGGAGACCATCAGGTGTCCAAGAGGTTATCAAATGACCAACATTTTCCACGACATCGACCCCTCCCTGATCGCTCCCGAGAGCTTCACCGCCGTCATCGAGATCCCCAAGGGGAGCAAGGTGAAATACGAGCTCGACAAGGACACCGGGATGCTGAGGCTCGACAGGATCCTGTCCACCTCCACCGTGTACCCTGCCAGCTACGGTTTCATCCCCAGGACCTACGCCGACGACGGCGACCCCCTGGACGCCCTCGTCCTGTGCACCGAGACCATCGCCCCCATGACCCTCGTCCAGTGCCGCCCCATCGGAGCCATCATGATGGTCGACGGAGGGGACAACGACGAGAAGATCATCGCAGTCGCCGAGGGTGACCGCGACTACAAGGACGTCACCAAGATCGAGGACCTCCCCAAGCACCTGGTCGATGAGATGTGCCACTTCTTCAGCGTCTACAAGGCCCTGGAGAACAAGGTCACCGAGATCAATGGAACCGTCGGCAAGGAGGAGGCCGAGAAGCTGGTCCAGGCCGCCATGGACGGATACCAGAAGAAGTACGGCAAGCAGTGATGCCGACCGACCCCCGTCGTGTCCCGGCAGGGGTCGGCACCAAACATTTTCACAGCCTTTTTCTACATTAACGGCGTTACACCATCCATGGAATACGACATGGTCGTGTATGAGTCCGAAGAGTACCGCTCGAAGAATCCCGAGGATTCGGAGAGGTTCGACAGGAGCTTCGATTCCCTCCTGAAGGCCGACATCGTCATACGCAGGGTCATGTGCTCGTCCGCGGACGACATCGACCCGGACGGCGAGGCCCGCTCGATCGTCTCCGAGAAGGGGATGTCGGCCCTCCCGATCGCAGAGTACCAGGGGGTCGACATAAGCGTCGGGGCCTACCCGTCCGACCAGGATCTCGCGGACTTCCTGGACGTCCCCGACGGCATCCTCAGCGTGGACAGGCAGAAGCCTCCGGCTATGGGGAACGACCTTCCGCCCGCCTGCGCCTGCAGGCCCGTTAGATGAGCTTAAGGCACATAGCCCCATCATCGGTACATGAGGATCGTAATCCGCGGCACAGTACAGGGCGTCGGCTTCCGCCCGGCGGTATACCGTGCGGCCGAGAGATGCGGTGCGACGGGCACGGTCCGCAACGACGGCTCCGCCGTCTTCATAGACACGGACAAGGGGGAGGAGCTCCTCGGGGAGCTCCTCTCCGACCTTCCGCCGCTGGCCCGCATAGAGTCCGTGGAGAAGGTCCCGGCAGACCCCCCGTCCGGCACAGGTTTCTCCATAGTCCCGTCCGAAGGGTCCGGATCGGGGATGTCCATCCCCGCCGACAGCGCGATCTGCGACAGATGCGTGAGCGAGATGTTCGGCGACGGGAGGCGTCGCGGATATCCGTTCACCACCTGCACCGACTGCGGCCCCAGGTTCACCCTTCTCCGCGGGATGCCGTACGACAGGCCGATGACCTCGATGTCCGGGTTCCCCCCGTGTCCCGAGTGCGGGAGGGAGTTCGGTTCGCCCGGGGACCGCAGGTTCCATCATCAGACCATAGCGTGCCCGGCATGCGGACCGTCGTACCGTCTCGAGACAAAGGATGGAACGTTCACGGACGACCCCGTCGGACGCCTTGCCGGGATCCTCGACGACGGAGGACGCGCGATAGTCAAGGGGTGGGGCGGGATGCACATCTGCTGCACGCTCGACCGCATATCCGATCTGCGCGGATGGTACGGCAGGGGGCAGAAGCCCTTCGCCATCATGGCGAGGGACATGGATACCATCGAAAGGTACGGAACGCCCACGCCCGACGAGGCCGCCGTGCTCCAATCCCCCGAGAGACCGATAGTCCTGGTACGCAAGGTCCCCTGCGACGAGACGGAGGACGCGTCCCCCGGCCTGGACACCATAGGCCTGTTCCTGCCGTACACCGGGATGCATCACCTCCTGTTCTCCAAGCTGGACCATGACGCCCTCGTCATGACCTCCGCCAACCCTCCGGGGGAGCCCATGGCGGTGGAGGACCGGGATGCCAGACGCATCGATGTCGACACGTGGCTCCTGCACGACCAGCCGATAGTCAACAGGGCGGACGACACAGTCGTCAGGATGCTCGGCCCCCGGACCCAGTACATCCGCAGGTCCAGAGGATACGTGCCGTTCCGTCTGGACATACCCCTGAAGGGGAGCGCGGTCGCGCTGGGGGCGCAGGAGAACCTGTCGGGAGCGATAGCATGCGACGGGAGGGTCTGGCCCACGCAGTACATAGGCAACGGGGAGAAGATCGGGGTCCCGGAATATCTGGAGGAGGCGGTCCGCACGCAGATGGCCCTCACTGGCTGCAGACCGGACGCGGTGGCCGTGGACCTCCACCCTGGCTACTCGAACAGGCGCTTCGGGAGGCTCCTCGCGGAGGAATGCGGCGCGGAGCTCGTGGAGGTCCAGCACCACTGGGCCCACGCGGCGTCGCTCATGGTGGACAACGGCATAGACGGATGCGTCGCACTGACACTGGACGGCACCGGGCACGGCGACGACGGAACCGCCTGGGGAGGGGAGGTCCTGATTGCGGACCTCGACCGCTATGTCCGCGCGGGGCATCTCCAATCGATACCGTTGCTCGGTGGCGACAAGGCGCTGTACGACCTGCGCCGCCTCAGGTTCGCCATAGACCGCATGAACGGCGAGGACAACCATGACTTCACCGACAGCGAGGCGGCTGTCCTCGGGAAGATGATGGACAGGAGCGTGACGACATCGTCCATGGGAAGGGTGCTGGACGCGATATCCTACACGCTGGGCGTGTGCACCCGCCGCTCGTACGACGGGGAACCGGCGATGAAGCTGGAGACGCTCCTGAACAGGGGGAGGCTCGTCGAGGGGTACCGTCCCGAGACGAAGGGCAACGTGGTGATGACGGCGGAGCTGTTCTCCAGGATCGACCCCAAGGACAGGCCAGAGGACGTCGCGTACTCGATGGTCCACGGGATTGTCGAGGAGCTGTGCCAAATCGCCATCGATGCCGCGGATTCCTCCGGCATAGGGCCCGTCGGCCTGACCGGAGGCGTGTCCTACAACAGTGCAATTTCCTGCATGTTCACAAACACGGTTATATCTTCCAACCACGTTGCCACCCTCCATAGCCAGGTCCCCAACGGGGACTGCGGGATATCGACCGGACAGGTCGCCGTGGCATTGAAGAGGATACAATGAGCAACCTGCTATTCGTCTTACTTGACGGGGCTGAGGACGACCCCTGCCCACAGCTGGACGGCAAGAAACCCATAGACGTGGCAGAGATGCCGTTCTTGGAGTCCAGGGTGACCCACCGCTGCCGCACCACCGGACGCGGATACACCCAGCTCTTCCTGAACGAGTTCTTCACCGGGCACCCCCCGGAGATCGAGAGGGCCGTCCTGGAGGCGATGGGCCTCGGACTGTCCATCAAGGACCGCAAGAGGGTGGCGTACAGGCTCAGCCCCGCGAGGATCGAGGACAGTATGGTCCACTGGTGCTACAACAACGACGCGTTCAAGGACGAGCTCCAGGAGTGCGTCATGTCCCACATGGACATCCTCGAGCCTTACGATCCGGAGATAGAGTTCTTCGTGGAGGGCCGCGCCGTCTTGACGATGGAATCGGACACCGTCCCCGAGACGCCCGCTCCCCCCGTGGACGCGCCGCTGGTGGAGATCGGGGGGCCCCTCGGAGAGCTCATATCGGCCGTGTCCGAGGACATGGGCGGCGTGACCGAGTATCCATGGGGATGCGGGCGCTTCGGGAACCAGTATCCGGGGTTCCAGGGGATCAGGAACATGACCGCGTTCTCGGACAGCCCCACGTCGCTGGGCATATGCGCATCCCTCGGCTACGACGTCCGGCTCGTATACGACCTCGAGTCCAGGTTCCCTGCGGCCAGGGAGGCCCTGGAGCACGGGGACGTCTTCCTGCACATAGACGAGGTCGACGAGTACAGCCATCAGAAGGACCCGTTCAAGAAGAAGGCGGTCCTGGAGCGCACGGACGAGCTGATGGCCGAATACTTCCCGGATGCCGACCGCATCATATACTTCGCAGACCACGGAACGTCCTGCGTCACCGGCGAGCACATACTCACCGATGTTCCGGTATGGACCAACTTCGACATCGGACTGGAGGAGGGCAGGATACACCCCCTCGACGAGCTGGTGCCGACCATCATCAAGCATAGGTGAACACAATGGAATTCGAACTGCCGCCATCGCTCAACATCTACGGTAACGAGAAGATCGCAAAGGACGTCCTGTCGAGGATCTGGGGGAAGAGGGGGGTGTTCACATGCACCGTGGCGAACACCAAGACATCCACCATCCCCGGCATATCCGATGCGGGGGACACCCCCGAGCTCACCATGTTCACGGGACCCGCGGACGCGGAGCTCCTGATAAACAGGAACGTGACCTGCATGAAGGGCATCCCGATAAATCCCGGAGGGATTCCCACTCCCGCTACCCTCACGATGGCCGCCCTCGAGCTGTCCGGCATGGGCAGGTTCATCGTCAACGGCGGATGCTCCATCAAGCCCTACGTCCCCTACTTCGACATGGGCGGCGAGTCTGGAGACTTCATCACCACCGGGAAGGCCGTCAAGAACGTGAGGGAGGAGTTCGAGAAGGGAGTGATGCTGGGACGCATGCTCGCCGAGACGAACGACTTCGTGATCGTGAGCGAGAGCTGTGCAGGAGGGACCACCACCGCGCTCGCGGTGATGACAGCGATGGGCGTCGTGAAGGAGAACCTGGTCAGCAGCAGCTCCCCCAACAACCCCCGCGAACTGAAGACGAAGGTGGTCGCGGAGGCGCTCGAGGCCGCAGGCATAAGGCCCGGGGACCTGAAGGACGACCCCCTCAGGGCGATCGAGTGCGTCGGAGACCCCATGATGCCGGCGAACGTGGGCATCGTGTGCGGAGCCGCCCCCCACGTCCCCGTGATCATCGGAGGAGGCACCCAGATGGGAGCCGTCATCGCCAGCGTCGTCGCTCTCCACCCCGAGCTGATCGGGAACATCATCCAGGGGACCACCAGATGGCTCATGGACGATGTCAACTCCAGCATGAGGAGAATCATAGATTCCATCAGTCCCGACGTCCCAGCGGTATACGTCAACGTGGACTACTCGTCCAGCCCGTACGAGGGCCTCCAGGCCTACGAGTGGGGATTCATCAAGGAAGGCGTCGGGTGTGGCGGGTCCTCCGTGGGAGCGATCGCCATGTCCGGCGGCAGGATCACCGCCAAGGACCTCTTCGAGAAGGTCGAGGAGATCTACAGGGAGATTATGGGCGACGCCCTCACTCCCTGAAGAAGCTCCTCGCCAGGTCCAGCTCCTTCATCGTGTTCACGTTGACGGCGAGCTCGGGCCAATTGGTATCGAACAGGACCTCGTCCAGATAGTCGCCCCTGATCGTGCGGGGCCTGTTCATTATGCACAGTCCGGAGAGGACCCACTGGTTCCCTCTGGACTCCCTCGTGTAAGATGGGGTTATCCCCAGGTTGCGGACGGTGGTCTCGTCCACGACGGCTATCGCCGACTCCATGACGCGCGGGTCGAAGTACTCTATGAACGCGTCGACCACGCGGGTCGTCAGGAGGGGGAGGTCCGACGGACAGGTCAGCACATAGTCCCCGCTCATCCTCTCGAAGGATGTGTGGAGGTCGTGCATGAAGCTCTCCCCGGAGGTGCGGATGGTCTCCACGCCACGGTCCTTGAGATACTCCTCGGTGCGGAGCGTGTTGTCGCTGACGGACACGAATATCTTGTCGATGTTCTCCGACGCCATGAGGGCATCCAGGACGCGCTGGATCGTCGGACGGTCGCCCAGCATCTGCATTGGCTTCTCCACGCCGCAGCGACCCATGCGGCTTCCCTTGCCCCCCGCGTTTATCAGAGCCTGCAATCACATCACCATGGAGAACACCACTACCATGACCAGCATGATGGCCGCCCTGGAGATCTCGTTGGTGGCCCCGAGGATGTCCCCGTTGACCATGCCGAACACCCTGTTGGACCTCCTCGCCATGAGGTATCCGGACACCACGGACGCGATGAGTCCGAACAGCGCTGCGAACACCACGTCTTCGATGTAGACGGGGAGGTCGCAGATCGCACCGATCACGAGCACCCCGACGATGGAGAACAGGATCGCCAGTACCAACGATATCCCCGTGGACTTCCACATGGACGTCACACCGGTCTCCGACACCTGGCGACCGGCCATACCGTTCCCGGGCATCCCGAACGCCGCGCATGCGACCTGGGCGTTCTTGACGAGGACCTCCGTGATTGGGGCGAACGCCACGAGGAGGTATCCCGCCATGGTGTACTCCGAGAAGTTGATGAGGGTCACCACAAGGGCGACGCCGAGCGCGCCCGCACCTATCAGCGTGTCCTTCAGCGCACGGACGTGGTCCTCCTGGGTCCCGGCGACGACCGATCCGTCCCCGAAATCGGCCAGACCGTCGAAGTGCAGGAACCTGCTGCCCACGTAGGCCGTGGCCATGACGGCGATCGCCATGAACATGTTGCTCAGCACTATGCCCCTCATCTGCAGGTAGAAGACCAACCCCGCGACCACCAGGACCGCCAGGCCCATCAGCGCCCCCACCACCGGGACCAGATGGAACTCCCGGTCCATGGCGTCCATGTCCTCCTGGGTGAGGTCCTGCTGCCATATGGTGAAGAAAGACACCATGGCCTTCAGAGCATTCCCGTCTGCCATCAAATCCCTCCTGCCTTCATCGAAATCATCGTGATCATCCTGTCCAACATGGAACCTTCGCTGGGCGGTTCCGTGCCCAATAAACGTGAGAACGAAGAGGAGAGGAACTCGATAAGACCTTCGTTCCCGTCCTCTGCCATGGAATCGGCCCGGTCGGCCGAGAACCATATCAGGTCCATAGCCGCGGACACGTCCGCCCTGGCGAACATGTCATCCAGCCTCTCGGAGAACTCCTCCGGCGGACGGGAGGAGCCGGACATCGCATGGAGGTCCTCCGGGCCCAGTCCGAGCCTCCCCAGTATCTTGTACGGTGTCATGGGGGCGGGATGCTCGTCCCTTGCGGCCAGTGCGTGGCCGACCGAGGCGGTGACCGCCCTGGCGGCGGCTATCCCCACATCCGACCCGGTCCCCGTCCAGGAGACGCGGCCATCCCCGATCGGCGAGAAGACCGCCATGGAGTCCGATGTCGTCCCCGTCTCCCTGAACCCGCGCTCGGCGAGGGCCACCGACTTCCCCTCCACAAGGGGGATGAACAGGTTCACCTTCCCCTCGAAGGTCAGCGGGACCGGGGACACGACGCAGACGTTTATGGTCCCGGCCCTGAGCCGGGACGCCCTCATGGAGGACACCACGCTCTTCTCGTCGTAGTCGTCCAGATACTCCCCGGCGATCACATGGTTGCTGAGCCCGGCCGTGGAGAAGCACTCCACGACGGTGCCGCCGGAGGATGCCTCCTTGGAATTGAAAACATAGTCGACCTCGGCCGCGGTCATCATCCCGACCGAATCGTCTGGAAGGCCCAACGCATCCCTCACGCGGGCCGCGTCCGCCTCCGGGTCGGGGACGTCGTAGTTCTTGCAGACCTGCATGATGAACGCCGCCGTGGCCGTGGACGATCCCCCGTTCAGAACGGCGCTGCTGAGCACCTCCATCCTCTCCTTGAAGATGACGTATGCTACGGGGAGCCCGTCGACCTCCTCGATCCCAACCCTGTCTATGAAGCTCACAGCACCGAACCCCAGAAACCGAACAGAAGGTCCTCGAAGAACACCTGGACATGGACCCCCAGCAGGAGATAGCATACGAGACCGACCGTGAGCATGAACAGCATCGATGAGCGCTCTATGAGCCTGTAGCAGCGCCTGACATCGTCAGTAGTGGGCAACGGCCCGGTCCCCATGACGTACACGCCACGCTTCTCCATGCTTATGCCGAGGACGGCGGCGGTGGCGGTCATGGACCAGCCGCTGTTGGGGCTGGGCGTCTTGGAATGCTCCTCCCTGGCGGCGGGGACGGCCCGCCTCCAGTCCATCCCCATGGACATCCCCGCCAGGGCTATGAAGTAGGGGGACACCCGGGACGTCAGGAAGCCCAGCACGTCATCGAACTTCGCCGGGAAGAACCCGAGCCTCCCGTACCTCTCGTTGAGATACCCCCACATGGCATCCATGAGGTTCGCGCATCTGAACATCACCGCGCCCGGGAGGCCCAGGAGACCGAAGTAGAGGACGGGGGAGTAGACGCTGTCCACGAGGTTCTCGGATATGGTCTCGCAGCACGAGGACGTCACATGCTCCGCGTCCATGCCCCTGGTGTCGCGGCTGACGATCATCTGGACCTTGGCGTCGGCCCCGTCGATGTCCCCGGCCTCTATGTCCGAGCAGATGGGCTCGACATGGTCCCTGAACGAGAACACCGCGAAGGACACCTTGAAGAGGACCGCGGTGGAGACTATCCACAGGATCTCGCCCGCTGCGGGGGAGACCAGCTCCCCGACCCCGATCCTCATGAAGGACGTTATCAGAAGCCCCAGTCCGCTGAACAGCAGGAACACCAGGACGTACGCCAGGAATCCCATGACGGACGTGGCCCTCGAGGTCCTGTTGCGTATCCTGCGGTCCATGGCGCCTAGGATGTTCCCCATCCATCTGAGCGGATGGACCGAGTTGGGCACCTCCCCTATGAAGCGGTCGATGACGAGCGCGAGGACGACGATCAGCACCGCGTCCAAACATAGGGGCATCAGCTTCACCCGTTGAGCACCGAGTCGACGGCGGCGACGAAGCGACAGTTGCGTTCCCTGTCCTTCACACTGTATCTGACATATGATGAGAACTCCGGCCCGAACGATGAGCAGTCCCTGACGGATATCCCGCGGGTTATCATCCTCTTCTTGAACTCGGAGGCGTCCATGCCGGTGGACTCTATGGAATTGAAGTAGAAGAACGAGTCGGACACGTCCCCTGCGGGGAACCCTACGGCCTTCAGTGACGCGTTCATGATCTCGGACTCCTCGGCCATGACGCTCGCCGCATGGTCCACATGCTCGCTGCAGTCCCTGAGCAGGACGGTGGCGACCGCCTGCTCGATCTGACCGACGTTCCATGTCATGCGGACCTTGTCCATGTCCGAAACTATGTCCTGGTTGGCCATCCCGAAGCCTATCCTTATCCCGGGGATCGCGAAGGACTTGGTCAGGGACGACGTCACCACGAGGTTGGAGAACTTGGACACCATGCCCGAGAGGCTGTTGTCGACGAACCCGGGGACCAGCTCCAGGAGGGTCTCGTCCAGGAACACGAGGACGCCCATCGCCTCGCACTCCCTCACGATCCTGACAAGCTTGTCCTTTGGCTCGATCCTCCCGGTGGGGTTGTTCGGATTGCATATGTAGACCGCCTTCGCACCCTGCGCCTGCTCCAGCAGACGGTCGGTGTCGATGCGGAAATCCTCCTCGGGCAGCAGCCTGAACGGGTCTACCTTCGCGCCAACGATCCTGCACTGCTGCGTGTACTCGGCGAAGCTGGGGCACGGTATCACGACGCGGTCGCCCCTCTCGAAGAAGGTGTTGGGGAACATCCGGATTATATCTGACGATCCGGCGCCTACTATGACACATTCCTCCTCGACGTTGAACGTCTTGGAGATCACATCCTTGAGCTCCGCACACGAATCGTCGGGGTAGTGGCCGACCTCCATAAGGGCCGCCTCGACAATCTCAGGGAGGCACCCGGGAGGGCCGAAAGGATTCAGATTGTGACTGTAGTCCTCTACCCCTTCCATCCTCCAGGCCTGTCCTCCGTGAACAGTCTTCGGAAGGCCCAGGAGCTCCTCTCTGGGCGTGATGCGTCCCTTCATGGAAGCTAATGGAGAACTGCCTATAAAATGAATACAATGATATGCCGCTGGCACAGTGGTCCCGCATCCCACTTTCCCGCGGTATGCCCCATATGGCAACGGCGCACGGGACACGAGCATCCGTCGGAGACGCAGGACTGCCGGGATCGGAGGTCATCGAAGCGGGCCCGCCGGGATTCGAACCCGGGTCTGAGGCTCCGGAGGCCCCCATGCTATCCAAGCTATACTACGAGCCCAATGAGTTGAAGTACGGTGTTTAGAGAACGATTTGCCGGGGAGGGTTTCTCCCCGGCGATCCTGTGCCTCCGATTGAGAGGGTGGAGGCGGAAGAAGATGTTCTCTCGGCTCACTGCTTGTCAGTGAACTCGGTGTAGCCGCAGTTTCCGCAGGAAACGCGGTCCTTGTGGGTCGCCATGAACACGCCGGGGCCGCACTTGGGGCACACGGGCCTGGTCCTGGTGAGCTTGTCGCCCTCGACCTTGTAAGCGTCTTTCTTGGAGCAGACCTTGGGTGCTGCGTCTTTCTTTGCTGCCATCTTAATCACTCCTCAGCAGGGGCCTCAGGCTCTGCCTTGGGGGCCTCGATTCCGTTCCTCTTCAGGAGGTACTCCTTCTCCAGCTTGAGAGCCGCCTCTTTGGAGTCGTAGACCTTGGCGTATCCCTTGGACTTTCCGATCCCGTACATGGACTCCACGGAAGCGACGACGACGCAGTCCCTCTTGGACTTGACCGCTTTCGCGACCTCCTCGGCGACCGCGTTCCTTCCGGGGGTGGGCTCTCCGTTGTGGTCGATGGTGAAGTAGACCTCGACCCTCTGGCAGAGAGGATTCTCTTTTTTCTCGTTGATTTCCATCTTCATTCCAATTCCTCCATCTTGGACAGAAGCTCCCTCGCCCTGTCCCTAACGGCGTCGTCCACGACGATCGCCATCATGCATTTTCCGGGCATCCCGTAAACGATGCGGGCGTCGTCCGGAGCGTAGACCATGCACGGCAGAACCGCCAGATCCTCCTCTCCTTCGACCCGTATCAGTCCGGTCTCCCCTTCTATGCCCCTGCGGACCGCATCCGCCATCTCGGCGGTGATCGTCCCCGCAGGATTGACGACGGTCTCCTTGGGCTCGTCCTCGACGAGCCTGGCGAAGTCCGTCATCTCGCGGCGCTCGGTGAAGCCGTCGTATATCGACAGCGACGGCCGGACGCCGTGCCTCCTGAACACCAGGGACACGACGTCCCCGACGGTCAGATAAACGGTTTCATCCTCAATGGAGTCGAGACATGAGTCAGGCAGCTCCTCTCCGAGAGACTCCTTGAACGCGTCCCTCTGGGATTCCGGAAGTGCCAACCCTTTCTCGAACATCCGTCTCAGCGTACCTTGAGGGCATATCTCCCGTTGGCGGAGATGCCCATCTTCTTTGCGATCTCGGATTTCTCGAAATCGGTCACGGCAAGGAATCCCTGCCACTCTTTGGAGGTCTGACCTCCGCAGCGGGGACATACGTCGTCCTCGCTGATGAAGCTGCACTCCTTGCAGGCCTTCAGCACGGGTCCCGCCATCAGGCATCACCCGCCGATTCCGCCTTGGGGGCGTCCGCCCTGTCAGCACGCTTCTTGCGGTCCTCCTCGAGCCACTCGAGCTTCCCGAGCCCGGGCTGGCGCATGGTCAGTCCGATCTTGCTGTCCTGAGGGTTCTTCTCGTTCAGGTCGATGCTGACGACCCTCGCCCTGACCCTGTCACCGACGGCAAGGAACCTACCGGTCTCCTTTCCGACCAGCCTCTGGTTGACCTCGTCGATGTCGACGCGGTCGTCCATGATCTGGCTGACGTGAAGCAGACCGTCGAGAGGTCCGAATCTGACGAACGCTCCGAATTTGAGGATCTCGACGACGACGCCGTCCACGACCTCGTTGTCCCTGGGCTTGAAGACCACCTGCTCGAACTTCACGGTCTGGTAGACGGCACCGTCACCGTGGACGATGCGTCCGGGACCCTCTGCCCTGACGTTCTTGATCAGCAGTGTGAAGTTCTTGTCCCCCTCGGCGAGACGGCCCTCGTAGGTTTCCCAAGTGAGACTGTTGACAGCCTTCTCGGTGTCGTCCCCAAGTTCGGACGGGGGGATGCGGATGACCTTCTCGACCTCGTTTATCATGTACATAGCAGGTCCTCTCGAATAATGCGGACTAACACAGACTCATATATAAGCCTAATCGGCTCCCTATATTAGCGCGCGCTTTCCCTTTAGAACGGTCCGTCGTGACAACCGCTCCTGGCTATAACATCGGACAGTGACTCGTCCACCATCGGGCGGCCGCAGACCACGGAGGCCACCCTCGGCTCCCCATCGTCGTCGAGGTATCCGGGACCGAACGTGACGATCGGGTTGAGGACCTCCTTCCCCGTGGACTCCGAGGCGTTCCTGGCACCCATGTCGCAGCACAGGGCGAGGATGAGGTCGCATCCCCCGGAGGACCCGGCCATCCTCCTGGCGTTGCGCATGAAGCAGCATGCGGACGACGACTCCACCCCCAGGACATCCACGCCGTCGCCGACCAGGCGCTCCGCGAGGGCGGATGCCGCGTCCTTCCCCCCGAGTCCCCCGCAGAAGCGGACACAGGTGTTGCATGTCCACAGCAGGACCCTGCGACCCCTCACATCAGTCAGCAGGTCGTCGTACTCCCGGTCGCGGGCCATCACGATCATGATGCGGGGAAGGCCGTTCATGTTATAAGCTGGCTATGGGATTGTTCGGCATGTTCATCGCCCTAGACGGCCTGGACGGGTGCGGCAAGTCCTCCGTGGCGGCATCGTTGGCGGACCATCTGCGCTCGCAGGGGAGGTCCGTGGAGGTACGGGAGCATCCGAGCGACGGCTTCTTCGGGAGACGCTGCAAGGGGATGCTCCTGAGACGCGGAAGCGTAGCCTTGGCACTGTCCGCGGGATTCCTCTTCACGGACATGCTCGGCACCGCACGCCGCGTGCGCCGTGCACGCAGGGAGGGCACCGATGTCATAGCCGTCAGGTACCATCTGTCATGCCTGTTCCTCGAGGGGAGGTGCGGCGTGACGGTCCACTCGGCGTTCAGGGCGATCATGCCCAGGCCCGACGTCGACATCATGATCGACGTGGAACCGGAGACCGCGTTGGAAAGAGTCAGTGCCAGAGGCCTCTCCGAGGAGATGTTCGAGAACCTGGGGTCCATGGTCAGGACCAGGGATTCCATGCTCTCGTCCGACGGCATATCCGTCATCTCCGGCAACGGGACTAGGGAGGAGACGCTCGCTCTCGTCCTGGGTCTCGTGGAAAAACAGCACCCGCAGCCTTGACACGTCCGGTCACGCGACACCTTATTATTGGTGATGCAACTAGCCGACGATTCAGTGAGTTGAAAATGTCTGAGAAGCTCGAACTTATTCCCGTTCAGGACATCAAGGCAAAGAAAGGAATGACCGTCGATGAGCTGATACGCGCCATGGGACGCGCCGGGGGATTCACCGCCCAGAAGCTGGCGGACGCCACGGACATCGCAGAGGCCATGGTCTCCAAGAAGGACTGCCTCAGGATCCTCTCGTTCCCCGCATGCATCATGGCCACCGGGACCCGCGGGGTCATCGTGGACCTCGTGAAGAACCACATGGTGGACCTCATCATCACCACTTGCGGGACCCTCGACCACGACCTGTCCAGGACGTTCGCCGCCTACTACAAGGGCGACTTCATGATGGACGACGCCATGCTCAGGGACGAGTACGAGATCAGCAGGCTCGGCAACGTCCTCGTTCCCGACGAGTGCTACGGGATCGTCCTCGAGGACGAGCTCCTCCCCATGTTCGACGAGATCTTCGCCGAGACCGACTCCCTGCCCACCCACAAGATCATCGACGAGGTCGGAGCGCGTCTCGACAACGAGGACTCCCTCCTGTACCAGTGCCACAAGAACAACGTCCCCATCGTCGTCCCCGGCATCACCGACGGGTCCTTCGGATGCCAGCTGTGGATGTACTACCAGACCCACAGGAAGCTCAGGATCGACCTGTTCGGTGACGAGCAGATGCTGTCCGAGATGACCAACGAGGCCGAGTACACCGGCGCCATCATCATCGGGGGCGGGATCTCCAAGCACCATGTCATCTGGTGGAACCAGTTCCGCGGCGGACTCGACTACTGCATCTACCTGACCACCGCCGAGGAGTACGACGGGTCCCTCTCCGGTGCACGCATCAGGGAAGCGGTCTCCTGGGGGAAGGTCAAGGAGGACGCGAAGAAGATGACCGTGGAGGGCGATGCGACCATCACCCTGCCGATCATCTATGCCGGCCTCTGCGAGAGGCTGCTCTGAATGCCTAGCGTCCTGCTCCTGCCCGGTGACGGGCAGGGCCCCGAGGCGATCGCGGCCGCGGACACGGTGATCTGCAGCATCACCGACCGGGTCGAGGTGACGTACGGCGACATCGGGATGTCCGCATACGAGAAGTGCGGCGAGTCCCTGCCGTTCGAGACGCTCGACCTGGTCACGAGGAGCCCAGTCATCATATCCGGACCGACCGCGGCGCTGGACGGGGACGACGGCGTCCGCAATCCGCTGCGCGGCCTGCTGTCGCAGATGAACCTGTACGCCCGTTCCAGGACGTTCAGGACACTCTCGGGGGACCTCGGTCGCCCCGGTGCGGAGATCACGGTCTGGGGAAGCATCATGAATCCCCAGGCCGACATCGTCGAGACCCCCGACGTGGACGGCATGACCATATCAAAGTACATCCGCACCGAGTTCTACGCCAGGACCATGAACGCGGCCCTCGCGGACTTCGAGATGAGCGGGAAGACATCCGCGATGAGCATCGCCCGCGACGACCTCTTCAGGGAGTCCAGCAGGATGTTCTACGACTCGTTCGATGTTCTGTTCCAATCCGCGGATAGGAAAACAGGTCACATGAACATCCTCGACTGGATCTCCGAGACGATATCGGACCCGGAGAGGCAGCAGTTCGTGATAGTCGCCGACCTCTATGCGATGATCGCCGAGAGCGTCGCCGCCGGCATCACGGGAGGGGATGCCCTGTCGCCGACGAAGCTGGTCGGGTCTGACCAGTCGTTCATCATGCCGGGCAGCATGGACAGCCTGGACGTCAACTCGGTGTCCGCGATAACCGCGGCATCCGTCGCCCTTGCGGACCTCGGGTTCCGCGACGAGTCAGAGAGGGTGATAAAGGCCCTCAAGGGGACGGTCGCCGCGGGCGAGAGGCCGACCGACATGGGCGGCCCCCTGACGCTCGAGGAGTTCGTGGACTCCGTGACATCCCGCTTCTGAACAAACGGTTTAACTGTCACCAGGCGTTAGCATCATGCATGAAGAACGCTGGGCACAGGGAGGCCGTCCAGGCCGCCCTGGAATTCGATTCCTGCGGGAGGACTCCCGTCAACAACTTCGCCGTGGTCACCGCCGCCCGCTATGCCGGGGTGACCGTCGACAAGGCGCGCTGGGACCCCGCAATATCGGCGAAGGTCGCCGTCGACTATTCTCTGAAGACCGAGTCGGACTTCGTGAAACCCGTCCTGGACTCGCAGATACCCCTGCAGGACATGGGCATGAACGTGAAGTTCCCGGAGGACGACTACGGCAGCGTCCCCGGGCACATAGTCGAGACCCCGGAGGATGTCGACAAGCTGCACGTGTTCGACCCGGACAACGCCAGCGAATGCCCCGGGTTCACGAAGGTCAGGGAGGCCCTGGCCATCACCGCGGACATACTCCCCGAGGACCTGCACATCTGCGGTCTCTCCTGGGGACCGATCACCACCGCGGGGTACTTCATGGGGGCGGAGAACATGATGTTCGCCACTCTTGTGGACCCGGACCTCGTGAAGAAGCTGGTCGACAAGTCCGCCGAGCTCGTGTCCGCCATGGAACTGGCGATGATCGAGAGCGGGGCGTCCCTCATGTGGATGGCGGACCCCACGTCCTCGGAGGACCTTATCTCGCCAGACATGTTCGTGGAGTACTCCATGAACCCCATCAAGAGGGTCATCGATGATGTGAAGGGCAGGTTCGATGTCCCCAACTTCGTCCACATATGCGGCAACACCCTGGACACGCTCGTTCACCTGAAGGGGACCGGCGCGGACTGCCTGAGCTTCGACCATGCGGTCGATCCGGCCAAGGCCAGGGCCGCGGCTGGGAAGGACCTCGCCCTCATGGGCAACGTGGACCCGGTCAAGCTGATCATGTCCGGAACTCCCGATATGGTGACCTCGAAGTCGTATGAGATCATCGAGGCCGCAGGGCAGGAGGGCGGATTGATTCTAGCTCCCGGATGCGAGACGCCCATCTCCAGTCCGTACGAGAACGTGCTGGCAATGGGCCGTGCCGGAAGGGAATACTGGCAGAAGTGACGAAAGTATTATAAACAGGGGTCCCATCCCCAGCCTTACTGCAAGGGTAGTCAAGCCTGGCCAACGACGCTAGCTTGAGGGGCTAGTCCTTAGTGGTCCGCGAGTTCAAATCTCGTCCCTTGCACCACTTCATTTTCTGAGTTGGAGAACATTGATGTCAGCTGTTACGGAAGATCTGTAGCCACAGTCACCGTACACGACAGATCGGGATCCGGAGCGAAGGTTCCGAGGGGATCCGTTCCGACCGGCATAGTTCGTGACGGCATCCGCAGGGCACGCTCCTCCGGGTCCGCCGACACGGTGTTGATCGACATCCGCACATGCGACCTCACGCTGTCGCAGGTCATGGAGGGCATCCGCATGCTGTCCATGGGCCTTCCTGGACACGAGGTCTTCATGGACGGCGACCTCTACTCGATCGTCGCACGCAGGAGACCCTCCTGCATCACGGACAGGGTTTTTGCCAAGGGGACGACGGTCTGAACGGACGCGCCTTCTCAGCGTTCGCGTTTTCCATGGTCCTAGCGTATGCTCTGTCTAGCCTTTTACTCGAACCATTTATAAGGGTTTTCGGTGCCTCCGTTTATAAAGCGGAGACTCCGATTTCATTGGGTTGGTTCGAGTTGGTTCGGACGTCTGGCTGCACGGTTAACAGGGGTTCTTGGTTCGAGCGTTCGAACCGACCCGAACTATGAGGTGTGTGAGCATGGCCCGCCGCCGTCGCACAGGTCTCCGCGAGAACCGCATCCTCGTCGCCATATCCATCCTCGGATTGGACGAGAACGGCTACCGCCGGACTCAGAACGAGGTGTGCGCCGTGCTCAAGATGGCGAAATCCACGGTGTCCGAGTGCATCCACTGTCAGAAGAACACGACGATAAAGCGTTTCTACATCAAGCCTGATTTCGAGATCATCGTCGATAACGAAACGTAGAGATCGAAGGACGGATTGTACCTGGCGTTCATCATCGCCTTCGAACTGCTCGTATGTCAACCCATCCTAGATTCTATGTGCCTTGCGGCCGCCAGCATGGTCTTTAGGACATCCAGATCATTCTGCGTAGACCAACACCAGATCTGAAGAAATCCTGTCTATGAACTCCGGGTCGGCATCGGTCGGGACGATGTCAAGATCCCTCTCCGAAGCACGGTTGAGTCTGCTGTAGAGTTTCCCGATATCGAAGTAGCTGTCGATCATTCCAGAATCGATGAGCAGATCAACGTCACTGTTGGAGGTTGCTTCTCCGCGAGCATACGAGCCGAACAGGTATATCCTCTCCACGCCCATCTCCCTTGCTATGGGCGAGATGATCTCCGAGATCTCCCCGATGGAGTAAATCTTATCGTTCGGTTCAATCTTCGATCTCCTGATGCTCTCACCATCAAAAAAAAGCACATTCCGAATATCTAATTGAGCCTCGGACACCACATGTTCGCGGATCTTCCTGTGGTATGAGCCTGGACCGTGAATCGGATTCGACTTAAAGGTAGTTGAGCGAAGCCTTCCCTCCGGAGACGTCGAACCTCGCGACCGCTCCGTTGACGAACGTCATCCTCGGCGCCTTGTGCCCCACGTCCGCATCGGTTATCACGGGCACGTCGAACTGGTCCAGCGTCTCGCGGACCGTCTCGGCATAGTCCCTGCCGCTGTAGAACAGGGGCCTCCCGAACACGAACCCCGTGACACCGTCGAACCATCCGTCGGATGCCATGCCCTCCAGCATGCGGACGACCCTACTGTCGTCCATGTCGTAGGTCTCCATGTACCAGACGATCCCCTCGTCGGAATAGGACTCCACGAAGGGCGACGGGTCAGCCGTTCCCTTGGCGTGGAACCATTCCAGGACGTCCATGCATCCGCCTATGAGCCTGCCTGTGAAAGAGCCCTCCCCGCCCCACACGGTCGGCACCTCCTCGTTGAGACCCTCCAGACCCGTCACACGGTCGGAGAATCCCCCTTCGTGGTACGGGAATGACGCCTGGGAACGCCTGGTGCCCTCGATGACCTCCAGACACTCCGAGACGCTCCTGTGCCAGGGCTCCATGCCGTAATCGCCGAAGTTCCCACCGTACACGGTGGCGATGTCATGCTCCGCCGTGATCTTGAACAGGAGGGTGGTGTTGTCGGAGTACCCCTGGACCCATTTGGGGTTCCTCTCCACAAGGTCCCAGTCCATGAGCGGCAGCATCTCGAACTGGTAGTCTCCTCCCTTCGCCGAGACGATGTAGGACGTCCCCCCGTCGGACATCAGGGACTGGAGCTCCTCCACCCTCTGTTCCGCGGGAGCGCTCCTGCCCTCGTCGTCAAAGCACGAGTAGACGTCGGGGGTCTCCACGACCCTGTAGCCCCTGTCCTCCAGCCTCCTGCGCGCGTTCGCGAAGCGGGCGATGTCGGTGGGGTCCGTGACGCCGAACGAGGGGGCGGTCACTCCGATGGAATCTCCTTTGGCGAGGGGACGGGGGATGATCATGGGTCCGGGATTCCACTCCAGCTTATAACCGATGCCGTCATTCTCCAGGGCATGGCAATCCTATCCGACAGGGACATCGTGGAGAGCATGATGACCGGATACATAGGCATCAGCGACTACAGCGAGAGAGGACTCACGCCGAACGGCTACGACCTCCGCATCGCGGAGATATCCGTCAGGGGGGACCCCGAGGTCAAGAGGGAGGGGACCGTGACGATCCCGCCCCGCACGATGTTCTACGTGTCGACGGTCGAGAGGGTCCGGATGGCAAACGACATATGCGCCCAGCTGTGGCTCAGGACCACATGGATAAGGAGGGGCATCATAGGGGCCTTCGGGAAGATCGATGCGGGGTTCGAGGGGACGCTCACGCTGGGTGCCTACAACGCCACGGACGACCCCGTGGAGATCCCGATCGGGGAGAGGTTCTGCCAGATGGTTCTGGAGACACTCAACTCCGAGACCATAAAGGCCTACTCCGAGAGGAGCGGGAACTACCAGGGGCAGACTGGTATAACCCTGGAGCCTCTGAGGAAGGACTGACGGTGGTCCGGGAGCCACGCTCCCGGCCGATATCGTCCCCGAGGGCCGCGACGGGACTCACATCTTGTGGACGTCGATGGAGTACACGCTCATCGTGGGGGAGTACGTCTTCAGCTCGAACGTCTCGATCTCGATCGTATGGCCGTTCTCTGCGGCCATGGCCCCCATCTCCTCACACAGAGTGGGGAAATCCTCGCGTTCGATGATCTTGTACATGTGCACGGTACCGCCGTGATTCAGACGGTCCAGTGCCAACGGGAGGAACCTGTCGGCGATCTGCGGAAGGTTCATGATTATGCGGTCGGCCGACGGCAGCGTCGGTGCCACGACCGTCGCATCACCGGTGATGGGGACGAGCTGTTCCGCGTGGTTGTCATCCCTGTTTATCAGCGCGAACCTCTCCGCCTCCGGATTCAGGTCTATGGAGTATGCGACCTTCGGGTTCGCGAACCTGCAGATCTGTATCCCGAACGGTGCCACGCCGCCGAACATGTCCATGACGACCTCGCCATCCCTGACCATGGATGCTATCCTGTGCCTCTCGCCCGCGAGCCTCGGATTGAAGTAGACCTTCGCCGGGTCCGTGTGCATCCTTGCGCCGAACTCCTTGTGGACGGTCTCCGAGGTGCCCTCCCCGGCCATCAGCTCCAGGTCCCTTATCCTGAGGTCACCCTTGACCCCCGAATCGGAGAACACGCAGCGGAGGCTGCGGTTGGCCTTCATCATGGCCTCCCCGATCTCCCTCCTGAACGGGTCCAGCTCCTCCGGGACCTTGATCATGCCCACATCCCCGACAACATCGAACGACACGGGAAGGAGGTCCCCGAGCCCGTCCGGGAGGTCCAGGACGCTCCTGTAGTCGCCGACCGGACGGTCCTGCGGGCGGAGATCCCTCTCGACCGTCTCGTATCCCTCGACAGGGATCAGGATCGGGAGCAGGAGACTGTCGTCCTCGGCGGATATCCTGAAGGACACGTCCAGGATCCCGTCGTCGAGAAGGCGCGTCCTGACGGACTCCCCGTCACGCTTTGGGACCCTGATGCATTGAACCATGACAACCCCATCGGGAACTTGCCTTAAAGGGTGCCGTGCTCGCTGTGGTACCTCTTGGGGAGGACGAACAGCTCACCTTCGTCGTCGAATCCCACCGATGCGTCCACATCGTACACGTCACGGATCAATTCTGGGGTGATGACCTCCTTCGGATCACCGATGCCGACGATCTCCCCCTTCTTCATGATGATGCACATGTCGCAGTACCTGGCCATCAGGGATATGTCATGCTCGGCGACGAGTATCGACGTGTCCTTGCGGACCATGGCGTTGAGGTACTCCATCACATCAAGCTTGAACTTCATGTCCAGATGGGACGTGGGCTCGTCCACGAGCATCAACCTGGGACTCTGGACGTACGCCTTGGCTATCAGCACGCGCTGCCTCTCCCCGGACGACAGGGCCCCGACGGCGCGGTCCTTGAGGTGGTCGACCCCGAACTTCCTCAGGGCGTCCATGACCATCTCCTCGTCCTCCTCGGGCTCCCACCAGACGTTCTTCAGATACGGGTATCTCCCGAGCATGACCGTCTCGAACACCGTCAGGCCGAAGCTCCCCCTGAGCTCCGCCGGGACGGTGGCGACCTTCTTGGCCACCTCCGAGGGCTGGCAGTCCAGGATGGACGACCCGTCGATCAGGATGTCCCCCGCCGTCGCGTCATGGAGGCGGTTGATGCACTTCATCATCGTGGACTTCCCGCAACCGTTCGGTCCTATCAGCCCGACCAGCATCCCCGGCCCGATCTCATACGAAACCCCGCGGACGGCCCTGTACCCGTCCTCATATGTCTTCTCGAGGCCCCTGACCTCGAGAAGAGGCACCTCATCCATCGTAGATCCTCCCCTTCTTTATCAGCAGATATGCGAACACCGGTATCCCGATGATCGTTGTTATGGCACCGACGGGCAGCTCTATCCCGTAGTATCCGGTGCGGGACAGGAGATCGGCCAGCATCAGCATCACCGCCCCGAAGCAGAACGACGCGGGCAGCACCATCCTGTGGTCGCTGCCCAGAAGCATCCTGCACAGATGGGGGATGACGAGACCGACGAACCCTATGACCCCGCAGAATGCGACGCACACCGAGGTCAGCACGGATGCGAGTATCAGCATCAGGCGGTTGAACCTCCTCACGTCAAGCCCCATCTCGCGCGCCTGGTCCTCCCCCAGCAGGACCAGGTTGAACTCCTTCGCCCAGAACATGGGGACGAGGGACAGGAACACCGACAGGAACACGATCACCCCGACCTGGGACCATGTGACCTCCGCGAACGAACCGTAGAGCCAGGACAGCGCATTGCTGAGCTTTCCGCCGGCCATCGTAAGCATGATCGTCTGGAGGGCGGAGAACGCCAACCCGACCACGACACCGGCCAGGACGTAGTTTATGGAGCTGCCGCCGGCCTTCTCCGCTATGACCATCGTGCACGCGAATGCGACCAGACCGCCTACGATAGCCGCGATGGCTATCAGGAAGATCGAATGACTGGAGAACAGTCCGAAGAACGTGAAGTCGAACGCTATCACGGCTATGGCGGCGATGCCCGCTCCCGACGACACGCCCATTATGTACGGGTCGACCAGGGGGTTCCTGATGATCGCCTGATAGACCGATCCCGCTATGGCGAGCCCGATGCCCACGGCCAGGGCGGCGAGCGTCCTGGGGAGGCGGGACACGAACACCATCGTCTCCACGGTGTCCAGGCCGTTCCCGCCCTTCGCTATGGCGGAGAACAGGGCCGAGTACGCCTCCACCGGGTTCAATATGGACGTGGACCCTATGCAGATGCATAGCGTGAAGGTCACGAACACCAGGACCGCGCCTATGGCCAGGACGAACCTGAGGCGGTGCCTGTTGCGGGTGTTGTGGGACAGGTTGTCGCCGTACAGATAGTGCATCCCGCGGTCCTTCAGGTACTTGAACGGTCTCTCCTCGTGCCTCACGAAGCGCAGGACCGCCCATATGACGGCGAGGGCTGCGACCACCGCGAGGACGATCGCCGCGATGTATGCGATGACGGGCGCACCGGCATCGTTGGACGGCGGCACGTACGGCACGAAATCGCCCGAGAGGACGAACGTCCCCGAATCCGTGCATCCGATGAACATGTCACCGAGGATGAACGGGGCCGCCATGTTGAAGTTCCTGACCTCTGGTGCGCAATGGGCCGTCCCCACGATCGCGTTCTCACGGAGGTCCACCAGGTATATCGGGTCCGCCGAGGAGTAGCTGGTGAGGTACATCCACCTCCCGTCTACGATCACACCGGCGGAATGTATCTCCGCCAGACCTCCGACGACCCTCTCCAGGACCCCGTCCGTGCTGATCCTCATCAGCGAGGAGTCCGAACCCTCGTGGACCGTGAAGTATGCGCCGGAGTATCCGTCCGCCTCCAGAGGCGTCACGTACCTGCCGAACGTCCCCATGTCGGTGTTCATGTACCTCTTGACCAAGGAGTTCGACGAAGGGTCGTACTCGAACACGGCGAGTCCCGAATTGGCCTGGTTCATCCCGAGCCCGTCGGTGACCGTGAATATGAGGGTCAGGGTGGGGCCGGTCTCGAATACGGAGACCTGGCCTATGCCCCCGTACATCTTGCCGCGGATCTCCACCTGGTAGATCTCCTGGTCGGTCAGCAGCGAACCGTCGGTCTGGTCGAGTATGTACAGGTGCCCGTTGAGGGCACCGGCGAAGACGCGGCCCTCGGTCACGGTGGGGGATATGAAGTACGTGCCGCCGTCCAGCAGGTACGACCACACCAGGTTCAGGTCCAGGTCGAAGCAGTACACCATGCCGTTGGAGTGGGTGGCGTATATCGCTCCGGAATTGTACACGAGCGACGTGCATCCGGCATCGTACGTGGTCCCCGCATCGAAGTCCTTTATGAACGACGGCGTGGGGACGGCGTCCCCGTAGGCCGCACCTCCGATGGACGTGACGTTCTCGTTATCGTCGCCGGGGCCCGTCTTCCAGGGGATCTTGTAGATGTATCCGGTCATCGTGGAGAAGTACACATTATCCCCGACGACGACCGGTGTGGACGATTCATAGTTCATACCGGAGATGAAGCGGAAGTCCCATGCGTGCTCCCCGGTCCTGGCATCGATGCAGGACAGGACGGCATACCCCTTGTTCTCCCCCGTGGAGAACGTGCTGAACTTCTGGATAACGTACCCGCCGACGTAAAGAGGATTGGCGAATGCTGTCCCCTTCTCGTACCATGAGACCTCGTACTCCGACCCGGTCTCCGAACGGCCCTCCTGCGCCCCGGAGTTCATAGAGTCCCCGCGGAACATGGTCCATGCGGTCGGGTCGTTCGGCGTCTCCACGGGAGCGATGCCTTCCGGATAGAACCCGAGGGCGTACGCGGAACATCCGGACGAGGACGCGTCGACCTCGACCCATGTCCCGTCATCCCAACCGTACAGCCTCCAGGACGACGTCACCATGACGCCTGTGGAGCCTGGCTCGGACAGGGTGCCCCCCGTCGCCCCGGAGCCTATCGTCACGGACGCCGTTCCGTCGACGGAGATGTCCTCCCCGTCCCGCGACACCTCGAACCCGAGTCCCGAGGCCGCGCTGACGGCAACGTCCCACGCGGACTGACCCCGGCCCTCCGCCCACTGTGTCCTGCCATTGCCCTCGTCGATGAGGACATCCGTCCCGGAAGCCGCCTCCGAATCGAACATCGGGGCGAGGGAGACCAGTATGAATATCATGGCGACCGCGGCCGCCGTCCTTGCATGCATCGAATATCAACCTCGGTCGCTGTAGCTCAGATCCTTGCTGTATTGAAGATAATCGACGTAGTCGTCGCCGATGAATTTGGGAATGGACGCGTCGAAGCACTCGGGGTGGAGGAGCATCGCCACCAGTTCGGCGGTCTGCGCCAGTCTGGGTCCACTGCGCTGGACCAGTTCGGCGGCGCTCTCGCAGACCATGTAGACCCTGCCCTCCCTCCACGCGTCCGTCTGCTTCCACTGGGGGGACAGGTTGTCGTAGAGGTGATCGTACTCCTCCTGCGTCGCCCTGTACTCGGTCGTCACGACTATTATCGCGTCGGGGTTCTCGTACGGTATCCTGTCGGACGTTATATGGACCCATCCGTACCAGTTGGAGAACACGTTGGTCGCATTCATACTGGTCACTATGCCGTCCAGATAGGTCCCGCTGCCGGAGACCCAGGGACTGATGTCCGGTTCGAGGGATATCATCGTCCTCACCGGCTCGCCGCCCTGCGACGAGGATGTGATGTCCGAGAGCGTGTCCAGGACCTCCGTTATCTCCCCTATCACCTGGGCCCCCGCCAGCTCATACCCTATAGACACCCCGACGGCGAATATGTTGTCCAGGACGCTCCCTATGTCCTCTCCCGGATGTATAACCACGGAATCTATGCCGACGCTCCTGAGACGGTCCGCCAACTGCACGTGGGATGTCTGGGACCCGTCGCACACGACAAGGTCGGGATTGGTCCCGGTGATGAGCTCGAAGCTGGGATTGGTGTACGTTCCGACCATCGAGATCGATCCGTCCGACTTACCGTCCACTATGCTCTGGGGATAGTTGGAGTACTGGTCCGCACCCACGATTATGTTCTCCGCCTTGATCGAGCACAGGATCTCGGTGACGGTCGGCGAGAGCGAGACGACCCTGTACTTCTGGGCGTATCCGTATATCGGGTTCCCGCTGTAGTCTGTGGCGATGGTCGGCTCACGGCCATCCGTCGAGAAGGTCCAGGACGTCACGACATAGTCTGAGGGGCTCTGACCGTACGGAGCGTCCAGCTCCACCCATCCGGGATCCCCGGTGCCCATCCCCCAGAGTGTCCACTCGCCGCCCCTGCCGATGCCGTTTATGCCCGTGACGACCCCGGATCCATCCAGCTCGAGCTCGAACCCGTTCTCGTCGCAGGCATACCTCAGAAGGTCGATCATGGTCGGATGACCGGACGTGTCCGCATCGGTCCACACCGTGTCGTACTCCCCGAAGTCGATCACGGTCCCGTCGGCCTGTATCCTATCCGGAGATTCGGCAAAGACTCCTGCAGTGACGCCGAGGATCACCCCCGCCACTACGAGTGCCACACTCAGTGCCAGACGGGCCCCCTCATTCATGCCCCCGAATCTCCACCCATGTAAAAATAGGAGGGGTTTCCCCCTCGTTTATTCAAGCCTTGAACGGACTGTTGTCACCGACAGTGAGATCTGCGGCTGTCTCAGTAGGATTGACAGCATAGTATGTAGTTGCACCCATCTCGTAATCCCCATATGAGATGTACACGATGTTCGATGTCACATCCCCAAGAGGCGGACCCTGAACGAAATAGTTGTAGGACTGGTTGTAATTCGCACGGTCTGTGGAAGAATATAGGAATATCCCAGTCCCTACACCTATGTAATTACCTTCCGAATCCTGTCCCTTGGATTCGTTAACATGATCCTCGATGATGAGCAAACCATCATTCGTGTAAGATATGCCCCCATCCTTCATGGCAATATCGAATGCTTCCATTATGTCCTTCCCTTCGGATGCATACCATCCATCGATCTCTTCACCATACCCATCGAGATAGAAATAGTACTTTCCGGAATAGTCGAGAGGCTTGTAGTCGCTGTTGACCCTGAACGGACTGAGATCCCCCGCAGTTATGTCCGAGTCAGTCTCTGTAGGGTTAAGAGAATGATAAGTCGTCACACCGGATTTATAATCCCCGTATGAGAAGTATACGATGTTGGAGGTTATATTAGATAGTACAGGCCCCAGTGCGAAATAGTTGTAAGCCTGGTTGTAGTTTGTCACGTCGGTGGATGTATACAAGAATATTCCAGTTCCAACACCGAGATAATTTCCATCCGAGTCCTGTCCCTTTGACTCATTTATGTAATCGGAGATTGTCACTCCACCCCATGTATCAACCTTGTACGGTATGCCGTCCGCCTTCATCGCCGAATCGAAGGCCTCCATGATATCAGACCCATTAGCAACATGCCAACCGTTTATCTTCTCATCGAATCCGTCGAAATAGAAATAGTACGTATCCGCGGGATCCGCGCTTCCACCGCCATCCTTGTCCTTGGTCATCATGACCGCCGCAACGGCCGCGACGACCACGATCAGGACCGCGACGACGGCGATGATCTTCTGTTTGCTCTCCATGTCAATCACCAGGGGCACGAGTGCCCGTTGAGTCATGATACTCCTTTACTCGCATATAAATTGGATGGGTAGTCCAATTGAATCCAGCACCTACGGAAGGGTTGCTGGCACATACCATAAGGAGGTATCCGTATGGCAAAAATTATGTATCCCTACGGAAGGGTCTCACAGGGTTTGTCCCCGCCGGGACATGCCCGGCGGGATCGAGGATGGTCACTCGTCCTCGATGATCTCTTCGGGGGCGCCTGCGAACTTGACCAGCGCGAAGGCTTCCATGAAATGGAGCTTTCCGGGAAGGACTAGGGTGTAGAGCGGCTCGCCGAGGTCCATCTTGAGAAGGTCCTGGGGATACCCCGCGAAGACCTTCTCGTTAGAGGACCCGACCTGGGATGCGACGCACAGAAGTGTCTTGTCGTCGATGAGGCCCTCCTGCCAGTCCTCCTCGCCCTTCAGGAGCCACTCTATGGCCTGATGGGCGGTCATGTAGCGGAGCTCGTCCGCACGGATGTCCAGGAGGATCATGGTGTGGAGCCCGCGCCTCTTGTTCTCCATGATGTGGTCGTAGGGGGACTTGGGATGGTAGTTCTCCTCCATGAACGGCAGTGTGACGGTCCTCCCGAACTTGTAATGCTGCAGACCGAGCGATGTGGGACATGCGGAGAAGATGGATATGCCGTGGAACACCCTGACCGGGATCCCCGCCTCAGATGCCTGGATCCTGAGGTCCACATGGGTCGTGGCGGACATGGTGTCGCCGGCGGTGACGAAGCCGACCCTCATCTTCATCGCATCCTCGATGATGTCGTTGCACTCCTCGACCTGCGCGCGATAAAGTATGTGGACCTTCTTCCCGAGGGCCCTCTCCAGGTCCTCGGGCTTGGTGCCGATGAGGACGGAGGTGTAGAACTCGGCGTAGATCTTGTCGCACTCCTTGAGGGCGTCGAACGCCTTGACGGTCATTCCGTCTGTGCCGCTGAGGCCCAGACCGACGAAAACGAGCTCGGATGTCATCCGCCTTCAATCGACGGACAGTATATAAGGGTGGGGAGGGCCCGGAGGACCTCCCCTGAAGTTTCACGCTCACTCCTTGACGAGAGTGCACAGGGCGTCGACCGCCCAGCAGCCCTTGCCCTTGAGTCCGACGATGACTGGGTTGACCTCCAGCTCGTGGATCTCGGGGTTCTCGATGGCGATGAGGACCATCCTCTTGATGACGTCCTTCATGGCCTCGATGTCCGCCTCGGGGAGTCCCCTGGCTCCGGACATCAGCTTGTAGGCCTTGGTGCTCTTGATCATCTCGTCGAGCTGCTGCTCGGTCATGGGGACGTGGGCCTGGGAGATCTCCCTCAGGATCTCGACGTAGATTCCTCCGAGACCGAACGATATGACGGGTCCGAACTGCTGGTCCCTGATCATGGACAGGATGACCTCCTGTCCGGAGACCATCTGCTGGATGGACACTCCATCTATCCTCGCCTTGGGCGCGGCCTTGGTGCAGGACTCCATGATCCTGTTGTAGGCGTCCACGGCCTCGGCGGAGTTCTTGACACCGACGACGACACCGCCGACATCGGTCTTGTGCTGGATATCGGGGGATACGATCTTCATGACCACAGGGTAACCGATGCTGTCGCATGCGGATGCGGCATCCTCGGCGCACCTGACCAGGGCCTCCCCGGGAGTGGGGATGCCGTAGGCGGCGAAGATCTGCTTGCCCTCTGCCTCGGTCAGGGAGCCGCGGCCCTCGGACCTGGCCTTCGCGATGACCGACTCCGCGACGGACCTGCCGGAGATGGCGGGGACGTTCAGGGGGTCGTGACGCTCCTCCTTCCTGATCGTGTACTTCCTGAGGATGGACAGCGCACGGACCGCCCTGTCGGGGGTGGGGTAGGTGGGCATCTTTCCGGCCTTCAGGATGGCGTTGGCCCTGTCGCACTTGTATCCGCCCGCGAAACAGACGGTGGTGGGGACGGGGATCGTGTCCTTGATCTGCACGATGATCTCCGCGACGGACTCCAGGTCCGCGGTGTCCAGAGGCGATCCCATGATGACGAGTCCCCCTACATTGGGGTCCTTGGTCACGATGTCGATGACCTCCTTGAAGTACTCGGGCTTTGCATCCCCGCGTACGTCGATGGGGTTGGTGAGACCAGCCACAGTGGGGACGCGTCTCTTGATCTCGGCGATGGTCTCGTCAGAGAACTTGACGGCGTTGATGTGCGGTGCGTCGAAGGCCGCATCCGCGGACATGACCCCGAGACCGCCCGCGTTGGTGATGATCGCGATGCCGTCCTTCTTCATGGGACCGCACCTGCTGAACACGGCAAGGGCGTCGAACATCTCGTCCAGGTCCTTGGCCCTGAAGATGTTGAGCTTGTTGAAGATGACGTTGTTGACCGCATCGGACCCTGCGAGGGAACCGGTGTGCGAGGATGCCGCAGCGGACCCTGCCTGGGTCCTTCCGGACTTGAAGATGACTATGGGCTTCTTGACGGGCATCTCCTCGACAGCCTTGACGAACCTCTCTCCATCGGAGATCCCCTCGCAGTACATTCCGATGACCTGCGTGTTGGGGTCGTTGGAGATGTCCATGAGGAAGTCGGCCTCGTCCATGTCCGCCTTGTTCCCAAGGGTGATGAAATCGGCGATCCCCATCTTGTTGTGGTATGCCCAGTCGATGATGGAGGACCCGACGGCCCCGGACTGAGAGAAGATGGTGATGTTCCCGCTCTCGGGCAGGAGATGCGCGAACGTCGCGTTGATGCCCTTCCCGGGACTCATGAGACCGAAGCAGTTGGGCCCCATGAACCTGACGCCGCACTCCTTGGCGGTCTTGACGAGCTCCTTCTCGAGCTCGGCCCCCTCGGGGGAGTCCTCTTTGAATCCGGCGGTGAGGATGGTGGCGTACTTTATGCCAGCCTCCTTCATCTTCACTATCTCTCCGGGGACGAGCGCGGCCTTGACGGCGACGACTGCGAGGTCGATCGGCTCTCCGACATCGGTTACGGAGGCGTATGCCTTGCGTCCCATGATCTCCCCGCCCTTGGGGTTGATCGGGTACAGTTTGCCCTTGAAGCCGGCGTTCAGCATGTTCTTCATGAGCATTCCGCCCAGCTTCGTCTCGTCATTGGACGCGCCGATGATGGCAACGGAGTTGGGACTGAGTAGTTCCTTCATGAGGCGCGTATCTGGCTCGCTCCAATAAATAGCTTTCTTCTGAATTCGTAGAATAGTGGCAATATCCGTAGGTTTGCCTACGAATATCGTAATTATCGTATATCATTATTATGAAATCAGTAAAAATACGACAAACGTACGATTATTCATCGTACATGGTTCCCGACATGCCCTCATGGAACGTCAAATGCCGAATGCGTCCGATGATGCACTCGGACTGGGCGGTGTGGCAACGGCGATCCCGGGGGCGCATCGGACTAAGAGGCCGGGTGCCGGCCTCGTTTGGTGCGCCGCCCGTGTACCGCCCCCGTATCCCACCCCATGGCCGGAAAAGGTCCCATCCTCCCCATCCGGACCAATGCCAACTTCTAATATACGGAGACCCGATGATGGACGCGTCGGACCGGCGAAGGGGCGCGATCCCATGAACGCCATGTGCACGGTGCGACGAACAGAGTCCCATCCCAAATTTTGGGAACTTGCGGGAGCGAGCGACGTGCCGTCGTAGCCATGACCGGGAGACAACGTGGGGCCCGACAATCACCCCCTGCGCAAGTCAGCGCTCCGAGGCCGGCGTCATCGTCGGACGATGACAGGGCGTGTTAGCGCGTGGGGGACACTCATATGTGCATGCTGAGCCTCCTGAGCTTGCCCTCAGCCTCGCTCCTGAGCGGATAACGGGACAGCATCTCGTCGTATTGTATCCCTCTGCGCTTGTTGGTGGGGTTGAACCCCATCGAGATGTGCGCCAACTGGGCGTACAGGCAGTAGTCCATCACGATCTCGTTCACCGAGTCGGAATCTAGAAGCTCCGACATCGACACGACCTTCATCAGGATGCTCGAATGTCCTGTCGCACGCGAGTTCCCCGGGCGCACCCATCCGAAACGGATGTCATCGTCCCTTTCCAACAGGCCATCGTCGATCAGACGCTCGTAGCTATCCCGGATGTCCCTGCACCTCCCCCTCGTGCTCCTGCTCAGACCGGTGAACCTCTCCAGGTACACGGGCTGCTTGGACCTCAGGAACTCCTCCGATGTGAGCCAATCCGACACCTCCTTGGGATAGGCAACGTCGCTCTCTCCCTTGATCTTCATGAAGATGGTGTCGGCCAAAGGTACCATCACGCTCTCCGGAGCGGTGTCCAGATAGTCCGATACCTCGAAATTCGCCCATTTGTAGTTTCTCTGCCACTTTATCCTGAACTCCCTGAACGGGGAGTACTCGGCAGTGACGTCACTGTACCCGTACCTGCTCCCGACAGACTGGAAGATACGGTCGATCTCTGTGTTGTTCACTCACATTTCTCCTGCGGATCGCTCCGCATCGTACAAAAAAAATTGTTATACGTTTAAATGAGATTACTTTGCGAACCTTTACACCCCCAGACTTACCCACCATGTGGCATCGTTCGGACGGTATCCCTTGGACAGGCCCCCGATCCCTGATGCCCGGACGGGACCCTCGGAACGGTGACGAGGACACTTGCCGTCGAGAAGTCGAGGGAAAACCCCGGAATAACCATCGGATGTCGAATAACGCCGTTAATATTCTTTAAATAGGATGGATTTGAATCAGGTGCGATCATATGGTAACCATCACACCCGACGCGGAGAAGTTCATCAATGATCTTCTCGAGAAGAACCAGAAGGTCGGATACGGCATCAAGATCTACCTTTCCGGCTTCGCATGCTCCGGACCCCAGTTCGGCATGTCCTTCCAGGAGAAGGCCGCCGACGGAGAGAACGTCGACAAGTCCGCGAACGGATTCGAGATGTTCTACGACGACGAGACCAAGAAGGAGCTCGAGGAGTGCGTCATCGAATTCATCGACGATCCCAACTTCGGAACCGGTCTGACCATCAGGAACCCGAACTTCAACGGCTGCGCCTCCTGCGGCGGCGGATGCCACTAAACGTCTAACCGCGGAGGGTCATCCCTCCGCATCATTCTGTACCGAAGCCCTCCTGGAAGACCATGACATTCGTCGCCCATCCCCGCATAGCGCCCGACACGGTGGAGGAGAGGGGATACCAGACGCGCATGGTGGAGAGCTGTCTGAGGGCCAACACGCTACTAATCCTGCCGACCGGACTCGGGAAGACCATCATAGCCGTGAGGGTGGCCGCCGAGTACCTGGGCACAGGGAAGGTCCTGCTGCTCGCCCCTACCAAGCCGCTCGTGGAGCAGCACGCGGACGCGTTCTCGTCACTTCTCAGGGAAGCGGAGGTCGGCGTCCTCAACGGCGGCGTGAAAGGGGAGAGGAGGGCCTCGATGATCGAATCGTCAGACCTCGTGATCTCCACCCCCCAGACGATAAACAACGATCTCGATGCCGGGAGGTACGACCTGTCCGCGTTCTCCCTCGTGATATACGACGAGGCGCACCACGGCAGGGGTCAGTACGCATACTCGAAGATCGCCGGGCACGTGCCCCGGAGCACCCGCTCCATCGGTATGACGGCCTCGCCCGGCGACAGGATCGACAGCATCGAGGAGCTGTGCATAAGCCTCAACTTCAAGCGCATAGACATGCGCACGGAGAACGACCCCGATGTGTCGCCGTTCGTCCATGACACGTACGTGAACAGGATCGAGGTGTCCCTGCCGCAGGACATCCGCGACGTCTCGGCACTGCTGAAGGTCATGCTCGACCATTTCTACTCGGAGCTCTGCAGCCTCGGCATCGCCAGCAACAGGGTCCAACCGTCCAAGAGATACCTCCTGAACATAGCCGGGGACCTCGGTGCCAAGGCGTCCTCCGGGACCGCAAACGGCATCGTGTTCCGCGGACTCAGCGTGAACAAGACGTGCATACAGCTCCTGGAGGCCGTAAACAAGGTCGAATCCGAAGGGATGACCGTCCTAAGGAACTACCTGGACCGTCTCGAGGCCGAATCCAGACAGGACAGAGGCGGGAAGGCCGCCCAGGCCATCGTGAGGAGGCAGGAGTACTCCGCCGTGAGGACGATCCTCGACAGGACCAACGTCGAGCACCCGAAGGTGTCCCGCGTCATGTCGCTCGTCAGCAGGACCGTATCGGCGAATCCCGGGTCGAAGGTCCTCGTGTTCGCACAGTTCAGAGATACATGCGAGATGCTCGTGTCCAAGATCTCCACGATCCCCGATGCCCGCGTCAGCATGCTGATCGGACAGTCGAAGGGCGGCCTCAAACAGAGGGAGCAGATAGCCCTCCTGGACAGGTTCAGGACAGGGGATTCCAACGTCCTCGTGTCGACATCGGTGGGAGAGGAGGGCCTGGATGTGTCCAACACCGATGCGGTCGTGTTCTACGAGCCGGTGGCGTCCGAGATACGGTCGATACAGCGTCGCGGAAGGACCGGCAGGAAGAGCGACGGGGAGGTCTATGTCCTCATTGCCAAGGACACCGTCGATGAGGCGATCGAGAGGGCCGCCATACGCAAGGAGGAGGACATGAGGGCCAATCTCGAGAAGCTCAGCGACAGGCTCGGTCGCGGCATGACCCTGGGGGACACCGGACAGACCAGGCTGGAAGGTTTCGGCGAGCGGTCACGAAGTACGCGATGCTACCGCTCAAATAGTCGCCCCGCCTTTGCGAACCTATGCTCTATTCCGAGCTTGCCGAGACCCTTGACAGACTGGAGGCCACCAGCAAGAGGCTGGAGATGACCACCATATTGGCCGACCTGTTCCGCACAGCCGACCCGGACGAGCTGAAGGACATCGTCTACCTATCGCAGGGGAAGGTCCATCCGGACTTCTTCCCGCAGAAGATCGGCATGGCCGACAAGCTCATCCTGGATGCGATCGGGAAATCCGACGAGGAGGTCAGGAAGGCCGAGGAGCTCTGGGTCAAGATCGGGGACATCGGGGTAGTGGCGGAGAGGATCAAGACACGGCCCGTCCAGGGGACCCTGTTCCAGTTCGGTTCGGAGAAGCCCGAGATGGGGACGGTCACGGTGAAGGAGGTCATGTCCGCCCTCTACAAGATAGAGGAGACCGCCGGGAAGGGCTCGGCCAGCAAGAAGAACGAGCCTCTGAAGATGCTCCTCAAGAGGATGACCCCCCTCGAGGCCCGTTTCCTGTGCAGGATGGTCAACGGGAAGATGAGGGTCGGTGCAGGGGACATGACCATCCTCGATGCCCTCGCAGAGGCGTTCGCCACCAAGGAGGACCGTCCAGCCATCGAGAGGGCGTTCAACGTCACATGCGACCTTGGATTCGTCGCGGAGACGATCGCGAAGGGCGGCATGGATGCCATAGACGACGTGAAGGTCTCCGTCGGGAACCCCGTGAAGGTCATGCTCGCCGAACGCCTGCCGTCGGTCGAGGAGATCGTGGAGAGGATGGGCGGGGAGTGCGCCATCGAATACAAGTACGACGGCATCCGCGTCCAGGCCCACATAGGGAAGGACACCGTGAAGCTGTACTCGAGAAGGTTGGAGGACCTGACGTCCAACTTCCCGGACATCGCGGAGGCCCTGCGCAGCAGATGCAGGTTCGGAGAGGCCATCATAGAGGGCGAGTGCGTAGCCGTAGACCCGGATACGGGATACATGCTGCCGTTCCAGAACGTCACCCATCGCAGGAAGAAGCACGGCATCGACGATGCCGTCCGCGACATCCCCGTGAGGATGTTCATGTTCGACATCCTGTACAAGGACGGGGAGGACCTCACCCTCCGTCCGTACCTGGACCGCAGGAGGGCGCTGGAGAATGGCTTCGAGATGGGCGACAGCATACAGATGACCACCATGCGCATAGTCCGGAGCGAGGAGGAGGGAAGGGAGTTCTTCGACAACGCCGTCGCGGCGAGGTGCGAAGGGGTCATGGCCAAGTCCATAGCCGACAACTCCGTCTACCGTGCCGGCAACCGCGGGTTCCTCTGGATAAAGTACAAGAAGGACTACCAGGAGTCCCTCACGGACTCCTTCGACCTCGCCGTCGTGGGAGCGTTCTACGGGATGGGGAAGCGCGCCGGGAAGTACGGGGCGCTGCTGATGGCGTCCTACGACCAGGAGAACGGGAGGTTCGCGACCGTCTGCAAGCTCGGGACCGGGTTCGACGATGCCTTCCTTGACGGGATGCCGGACCTCCTCAACGGGACCCTGACCAAGGAGAGGCCGCAGATAGTCGATGCCGAGATGGTCCCCGACGTTTGGTTCGAACCCCATGTCGTGCTGGAGGTGGTCGCCGCCGAGATAACCCTCAGCCCCATACACACGGCCGCGAAGGGCGTGTACAGGGAGGATTCCGGCCTGGGCATCAGGTTCCCCAGGTTCACAGGGCGCGTCCGGGACGACAAGGAGGCTGAACAGTGCACCACCGTCTCCGAGATATCGGAGATGTACGAGATGCAGACGCACGATTCGGACGGTCTGTCGGAGTGATTGCATGGACGCAAAGGGACTGCTGTTTCTGGATGCCGAATGGGCCAACCCGAAGAACAAGAGCCTGTGCCAGATCGGGTTCATCTACCGCGACCTGGACACGGGAGCGGAAGAGGAGCGCTCGATCCTCATAGATCCGAGGGACGAATTCGACGAGGACTTCGTCGCCGTCCACTCGATAGACGCCTCCAAGGTGGAGGGGTGCCCCGATTTCCCACAGGTGTGGCAGGAGATACACCATTACTTCGATGATTCCGTCGTGGTCGGATACAACCTGCGCGGAGGGGCGCTGGATGCGATACAGAGGAACCTGTCCAGATACGGCATAGCCGTGCCTACGATACGGTTCATAGACACGATAAGCGTCGCGGAACGCAACGTCGACAAGACGGAGATCATCAACTATTCCCGCCCTATGATACACAGGTTCTTCGACATCGTATCGTACAAGATATACAAGGCGCTAGACGATGCCAAGGGATGCAGGTCCATATACGACAGGATGGCCGGCATGGAGCACATCGACATGGGCAGATTCGTGGAGGTGCTGGACCCTTCCGGGTTCGGAAGATTCACACCGTACTGCTCCACCATAGAGATCAACCGGCGCATCAGCACGCTCTACGGCATCATCCGGGGGATCTGCATCGACGGCGTCGTCACCGAGGACGAGAGAGGATACCTGTCGGAATGGTCCGACGAGAACGAGGGGGTACGCTCCGCGGAGGAGCTGGGGCCCCTGATGGACGCGCTGGACGCAGCGCTCGTGGACGACACTGTCAGCCCTGAGACGCTGGAGGCGGTCAACGCCTCGCTGAACGCGTACATCCTGAAGCAGAGGATGGGGCGCGAGGTGTTCGCGATGCAGGAGCTGCAGGGCATCGTCATCGGGATACAGTGCGACCACAGGATCGACCCTGCGGAGATGCTCGGCCTCAAACAATGGATGTATGACAACGGCGACCTTGCGGGGACCTCCCCGTACGACCAGGTGTTCAGGATACTGAAGAAGACCACCTCGTCCAACACCCTCGAGGAGAGCGACCGCGAGGACATACTCAGGTCCGTGGGGGACGTCTTCGACCCGCTGAAGAGCGTGGAGAGACAGATGATCGTCTTCGAGGGCAAGGCATTCAGCCTGAGCGGGAACTTCCTGTACGGTCCCAAGGAGAAGGTCCAGGAGTATCTGGAGTCCAAGGGCGCCAAGGTTCACACATCCGTCAAGAAGAGCACGAACTACCTCGTCGTGGGTGACGGGGAGCAATCGAAATACAACGACGGATACGGGACCAAGACCAGGAAGGCGGAGGAGCTGGGCATCACCATCCTCAAGGAATGTCAGATATTCGACGAGTGAGCGGCCACGCCCGTCGTCCATCAACCGACGTGAACGATCCGACCCTCCATGCGATGCATTTATCATCTGAACGACTGATGTGTCATCAGTCGGCCCGGCCGACGATGGGATGGACCCTCCTCGCGAGGGAAGGATGGATGCACGATGACTGAAGACAAGGGAACGGCCAGCGTCAGCACTGCGAAGATAAGGGACAGCGATCGCAATCAGCCCCAGCACGAACAGATCCACTGGGACGGAAGCGGAGACTGAATCCGCACAGTTTAAACGCAGGCGGCCCACGCCTGCCAATCTTCCGAAAAGATGAGGAAAGAAGGGCGTTAGCCCTGTTTCTCAGCCCTGTCGCGGACTCACGCGTCGGGCCAGAGCTTGGTCGCAAGCTCCCTCAGCTCGTACTTCAGGATCTTTCCCGCAGCGTTCATGGGAAGCTCGTCGATGAAATGGATGTACTTGGGGGTCTTGTACCAGGCGATGCCGTCTTTGCAGTAGTCGATTATGTCCTGCTCGATCAGGTCGACCCCGGGCTCCTTGACGATGAAGGCCCCGACCTGCTCCCCGTACTTCTCGCTCTTGACGCCGACGACCTGCACGTCCCTGACACCCGGACAGTGGTAGAGGTAATCCTCCACCTCCTTGGGGTAGATGTTCTCCCCTCCGCGGATGATCATGTCCTTGATCCTCCCGGTAACGTAGAAGTACCCCTCCGAGTCCCTGTATCCGAGGTCCCCCGAGTGGAGATACCCGTTGGAATCGATGACTTTGGCCGTCTCCTCGGGCATCTTGTAGTAGCCCTTCATGACGTTGTATCCCTTGCAGCAGAACTCCCCGATGACGCCGTCCGGACAGGGCTCGTTCGTCTCCGGGTCGAGGATCACCGTGTCCACTCCCTGGAGCCTCTTCCCCACAGAGGAGCACTTCTTCTCCAGGGACGGCTCGTCGTAGGTCGTCTGCGTCATCCCGGGGGACGCCTCCGTCAGACCGTAGACGATGGTGATCTCCTTCATATTCATCTTGTCT
This sequence comes from Candidatus Methanoprimaticola sp. MG2, assembly GCF_047501175.1. Classification (NCBI taxonomy): domain Archaea; kingdom Methanobacteriati; phylum Thermoplasmatota; class Thermoplasmata; order Methanomassiliicoccales; family Methanomethylophilaceae; genus Candidatus Methanoprimaticola; species Candidatus Methanoprimaticola sp. MG2. Next base: position 67,255 of record NZ_JBEQWH010000001.1, on the reverse strand, counting down.
ACGACCTGCTCCATCGTCATGATGGGGCACGGGGACCCGGCCATTATGCCGGTCCTGAGCGTGGAGAAGTCGAACTTGTCGAACAGCTTGTGGTTCAGAATGCTGATGAACATCGTGGGGACACCGTACACCGCCGTACACCTCTCGGTCTCGATGGTCGTCATCACCTTCACGGGGTCGAAGACCTCCACGAAGCACATCGTGACGCCGTGATTGATGCACGCCATGACCGCCAGGACACAGCCGAAGCAATGGAACAGCGGCACGTTGATGCACAGACGGTCCTCGGGACCGTAGTTCATGTTGGCCCCCAGCCAGTATCCGTCGTTCGCGATGTTGAAATGTGTGAGCATGACGCCCTTGGGGAACCCGGTCGTGCCGGAGGTGTACTGCATCATGGTCACGTCGTGGACGTCGACGGAGTCCTTCCTCTCCTGATACTCCTCATCGGAGACCTGACAGGCGAGGGACTTGACCTCGTTCATGGAGTACATCCCGCGATGCTTCGCAGGCCCGAGATAGACGACCCTCTTGAGATGGGGATACTTCTCGCTGTGGAAGTTCTCCCTGGGCTGGACCTTCAGCTCCGGGACGAGGTCGTACACCGTCTGGACATAGTCCACGTCCCTGAGTCCGTCGAACAGGAACAGGTTCTCCATGTCCGACTGCCTGAGGACATAGTCCAGCTCGGAACTCTTGTAGTTGGTGTTGATGGTCAGGAGTATCGCACCGATCCTGGCGGTGGCGAACATCAGCGTGATCCAGTCCGGGATGTTGGTCGCCCATATCGCGACCTTCTCGCCCTTCTGGACGCCCATCGCCATCATGCCCTTGGCCACACGGTCCACCTCCACTCCCCACTCCCTCCAGGAGAGACGGAGGTCCCTGTCGACGTAGACTATGGCATCGTTGTCGGGATGGTTCCGAATACACTTGTCCAGAAGGTCTCCCAGCCTCTCGTCGCTGGTTATGTTCTTCCTGGGTATGCACACCATGGGATCGCCTCAGAACGGTGTGTAGATGACCGCGTATATCTCCGCGGGCCCATCGATGGCGCCTACATAGTGGGGGACGACCGCGTTGAAGTAGACGCTGTCTCCCTCCTCGATCACGGTCTCCTCCTTCCCATACCTGATCAGGACCTTCCCCGAGACGACCACCATGAACTCCTCCCCCTCGTGCGAGGAGGTCTCGTGTGCCTCGTCGGGCATGATCCTGATGAACATGGGCTCCATGTGCCTGTCCGTCTTCCCCTTACCGAGCGGGAAGTAGTGATACTGGTTGGACGCGGCCTTGGTGGACGTCTCCTCCTCCCTCTCCGATTTCCTGACGACTATGGGGTCGGGCTGGAACTGGTCGTCCATGAACGTTCCGACCCTCTGACCGAGTGCACGGGACAGCTTGATGATGTAACCCACAGGGGGATAGACGAGACCCTCCTCCACATCGGCTACGTAGCCCACATCGAGTCCGGAGTTAGTCGCGAGCTGCTCCTGCGTAAGCCCCAGCGTCTCCCTGTACTTCCTCACCCTCATTCCGAGTTTACTCGTGTCTGTCATGGTCTTCCTCGCTCCAAGTTATGTTTCCTTGCTTAAAAATATGATTAATGCGGATCACTGCTCGTTCGAAGCCATGTGCTCCATGAACTCCTTGACGTAGAGGTCCGTCTTTATTATGTGACCGACGTTTGGGATCCTCAGGACCTTGCATCCGGGTATCCTGTCGGAGATGAAGTCCCCCAGCTTGGGCTCCACCATTATGTCGCTCAGTCCGTGGACCGAGAGGGTCGGGACGCTTATTCCGGAGACCCTCTCGCGGGTGTCGAACTCGTCCAGGGCACCCATCTGGTCCTTCAGCCCGCGTGCATCGAGGCCCTTCAGGGACCTGAGCGTCTTCCCCTTGGCCTCCAGGCCGGAGAAGAAGTCCTCGGTGAAGCAGAACGCATTGGTCATCATGCCTATGTACTCCGGGTCCCCGCCGCGAAGAGCGCAGTCCACGATACCGTTCATGAAATAGCTGGACCTCGCCGGCCTGTACGGGTAGGCGGACACGATCGTCAGGGACCTGAGCCTCTCCGGATGCTGCAACGCGAACTCCTGGGCGATGTGCGCACCCATTGACCATCCCAGCATGTGCACCTTGAACACACCGAGGAGGTCCATCAGCGCCCGGACGTCGTCGACGAAGTCCTGCTTCCTGATACCCTGTCCCGGATACCTCGTGAGTCCGGCTCCCCTGTTGTCGAAGGTGATCACCCTGTACCTCTGAGTGAGTTCGGGTATCATCTGCTTGAAGAATGAGGTGTCTCCAGAGAACCCTGTTATCAGGACTATGGGGATGCCCTCGCCTTCATCATGATAGTGCATCTCAATCCCATTGATGCTCGCGAACGGCATATCTATCGTTTTGCCATCTGGCTAACGTAGATATAATTTGTGAGTGCCGCCCCGCGGACACCAAAGGCTGCCGACGGTCCCCGGCTCACGAGGAGCTAGAGCCCTCCATGTCCTTGTCGCGGATCTTGACCCTGCGGACCTTCCCGCTGATGGTCTTCGGCATGGAGTCGACGAAGTCGATCACACGCGGGTACTTGTACGGGGCCGTCTCCCTCTTGGTGAAGTTCTGTATCTCGCCCTTCAGAGCATCGCTGGGCTCGAAACCGGACCTCAGGATGATGGTCGCCTTAACGAGCTGGCCCCTGACCGGGTCCGGCACGCCGGTGACCGCGCACTCGAGGACCGCCGGATGCTCCATCAGGACGCTCTCTATCTCGAACGGACTTATCCTGTACCCGGAGGACTTGATGATGTCGTCGTTCCTGCCCAAGTACCAGAAATACCCGTCCTCGTCCTTCCAGGCGAGGTCCCCCGTGTGATGCCAGCCATCCCTGAGCGTCTCGTTCGTCTTCTCCTCGTCCCTGTAATACTCCACGAATATCCCGGGCACCCTGGGCGAGATGGACACGACGATCTCCCCCTCCTCTCCGGGCGGGACCGGCTCGCCGTCCTTGTCAATCAGCTCCACCCTGAACTGTGGCGAGGGCCTTCCCATGGAGCCGGGCTTGGGGGTCATCCCCTTCAGCGTGCCGACTATGACCGAGGACTCCGTCTGACCGAACGCCTCCATCAGCTTGAGCCCGGTGGCCTTGTACCATGTCTGGTACGTGTCGGGGTTCAGGGCCTCCCCTGCGATGCAGCAGTTCTTGAGGGACGACAGGTCATGTCCCTCCAGACCCGCGTTGAGGTAGAGCCTGAACATCGTGGGAGGGCAGCAGAACGTGGTTATCCTATGCTTCTCGATCATGTCCATAATCTCGTGGGGCTCGAACCTGTCGTACTCGTAGACGAATACCGCGGACTCCATGATCCACTGGCCGTAGATCTTGCCCCACGCGTTCTTCGCCCAGCCGGTATCGGCGACGGACCAGTGCAACCCCTCGGGATCGACCTGGTGCCAGTGCTTCGCCAGCAGGACATGGCCCAAGGGGTAGCTGTGGTCATGGACCGCCATCTTGGGATTGCCGGAGGTCCCGGATGTGAAATACATGAGGAACCTGTCCGTGCGCTTGGTCGGCACCCTCTCCCAGACATCGGAGTACCCCTCGAGCTCGCTGTCGAAGTCGCACCATCCGTCCTTGGAACCGTTGACCGTGAACTTGCAGGCCAGCTTGTCGATGTTCCTGGACGCGTCGAATGAGTCCGTGACCCCCGCATCCGCGATGACGATCGCGGCCTTGATGCCGGCCGCATCTATCCTGTACTCTATGTCATGTGACTTGAGCATGTACGTCGCCGGGACGGATACGGCGCCCATCTTGTGAAGGGCGACGGATATGAACCAGAACTGATAGCTGTGCTTGAGGACGAGCATCACGAAGTCGCCCTTGCCGATGCCCTTGGAGGTGAGGTAGTTGCAGGTCTTGTCGCTCAGCCTCTTGATGTCGGCGAAGGTGAATCTCCTGCACTCACCGTTGGCACTCTGCCACACCAGCGCGACCCTCTGAGGATCGTTCACGGCGATGTCATCCACGATATCGTAACCGAAATTGAAATCATCAGGACAGTCGATGTCAAAATACTTCAGGAGGCCGTCATCGCCGTAGGTCTCTTTCACGTATCTCAGATTGATGTTCCTCATGGTTATGCACGCCGTTCGTTTGGTGCAAAAAATCCAGATATTTAATAGAATTGTATATGATTACGAATTCCGTAATATGAATTTAAACATACTACGGAATTCGTTTTTTAGTTTAAATAGTCGATATCGGAATACGACATATTCGGCTTATTTGGACCTCATCCTCTCGACGTCCTTGTTGCGGATCTCCACCCTGCGGACCTTCCCGCTGATGGTCTTCGGCATCACATCCACGAAGTCGATCACGCGCGGATACTTGTACGGGGCCGTCTCCCTCTTGGTGAAGTTCTGGATCTCCTTCCTCAGGTCGTCCGTAGGCTCGAAACCGGACCTCAGGATGATGGTCGCCTTGACGAGCTGGCCCCTGACCGGGTCCGGCACGCCGGTGACCGCGCACTCGAGGACCGCAGGATGCAGCATGAGCGCGCTCTCGATCTCGAAGGGACTTATCCTGTACCCGGAGGACTTGATGATGTCATCGTTCCTTCCGACGAACCAGTAGTATCCGTCCTCGTCCTTCCAGGCTATGTCTCCCGTATGGTGCCAACCGCCACGCAGCGTGACGGCGGTCTTCTCCTCATCCCTGTAGTAACCGATCATGATGCCCGGTGTGCCCGCTCTGACGACGATCTCCCCGTTGACCCCAGGAGGACAGGAGTTACCGTTCTCATCGACTATGTCCACCTCGAACTGGGGCGAGGGCTTCCCCATGGAACCGGGCTTGGGCATCATACCCTTCAGCGTACCGATGACCATTGTGGTCTCGGTCTGGCCGTATCCCTCCATGAGCCTCAGGCCGGTGGCATCGTACCATGTCTGGTACGTGTCGGGGTTCAGGGCCTCCCCTGCGATGCAGCAGTTCTTGAGGGACGACAGGTCATGTCCCTCCAGACCCGCGTTGAGGTAGAGCCTGAACATCGTGGGAGGGCAGCAGAAAGTGGTTATCCCGTGCTTCTCGATCATGTCCATGATCTCATCGGGCTCGAACTTGTCGTACTCGTAGACGAATACCGCCGATTCCATCAGCCACTGACCGTAAAGCGCCCCCCAGACGGATTTCCCCCATCCCGTGTCGCTGACGGTGTAATGGATCCCCTCGGAGTCCACCTGGTGCCAGTGCTTCGCGGTCATCAGGTGACCGAGGGAGTACAGATGGTTGTGGAGCACCATCTTGGGATTGCCGGAGGTCCCGGACGTGAAGTACATGAGCATGGGCTCGACCGCCCTGGTGTCCACCCTCTCGAGCACATCGGAAGCCTTCTCGACCTCCGCATCGAAATCGATCCATCCGTCCCTCGCCTTCCCGACGAGCATCCTGAGCTTGAGGGAGGGTATGTTCTCCGCACTCTCGACGGACCCGCTCACGTTGGACTGATCCGTGCAGATTATGGCCTTGACGTCCGCCGCGTTCACCCTGTACTCTATGTCGTGCTTCGTGAGCATGTGGGTGGCGGGAGCCACGATCGCACCGATCTTGTGGAGCGCGACCATGCAGTACCAGAACTGGTACCTCTGCTTCAGGATCAACATGACGACGTCGCCCTTTCCGACGCCCTGCGAGAGGAGGTAGTTGGCGACCTTGTCGCTCATCCTCTTGATGTCGGCGAAGGTGAACTCGTGCTCCTCGCCGGACTGACTGTCCCATACGAGCGCCATCCTTCCGGGATCGTTGACCGCTATGTCGTCCACGACATCGTATCCGAAGTTGTAGTTCTCCGGGTACTTGAGCCTGTACGTCTTCAGGAGACCGTCCGCATCGTAGGTCTCGTCGACGTATCTCTGATTGATGCCCCTCATGTTCAGCCCTTCACTACGACCGCGATGAACTTGCATCCTTCCTTGGATGTCGCATACATCCCGTGCGGCATGCTGGAATCGTAATACACGGAGTCCCCGGGCCCGAGATCCATAACATGACCGTTGTGATAGAACCTGAGGTTCCCCTCGAGGACATAGTCGAACTCCTGGCCCTCGTGGGTGGACGTGCGTATCGGAGCGTTCTGGTCCTCCTCTATGAAGGGGGCGATGACGATGAACGGCTCGGAGATCTTGTCCTTGAAATTGAATGCGAGGTGCTGATACTCGAATCCGACGCGCCTCTTCATGGGGAGTCCCCGGCCGTTCCTGACGAGCGTGCACTCGGACAGGTGGGGGTTCTCCCCAGTCAGCAGCTCCACTATGTCTATGCCGAACCTCTCGGCGCACTTGTGCAGGAAGGTGAAGGAGAAATCGAGCTCCCCACTCTCGTACTCGACATACTCGTCGACGGTCTTGCCGACGACTTCCGCCATCTCTTCAATGGATATTTCGCATAGCTCACGCATTGCGACTATACGCTGGGCAATCTCTGCGATGTTGGGTTCCATTGCTAATCCTCGGGGCTCCAGCAGAATTCCATTGGTTATAAACAATCCGTGTCACCGCTGTGGAAAGTCCCATTGAAACGATTGCCATGGACCTGAAAGCTAGTTATACGCTATGCGTGATGGCGTATCCATGTTCCCGTTGGAGAAGAGGGTGACCGTCGTCTGCGGACACTACGGGACGGGGAAGACCAATCTGTCGATAAACCTCGCATTGGACTGTGCCAGGGACGGTGAGGATGTGACCCTTGTCGACCTTGACGTCGTCAACCCGTACTTCAGGTCCGCCGACTATTCCGATGTCCTCACGCAGAACGGCGTGAAGGTGGTCGGACCCAACTTCGCCAACACAAACCTGGACACCCCATCCCTCCCGGGTGCGGTGAGGGATTCCATATTGGAAGGGTCCAGGGTGATCGTGGACGTCGGAGGGGACGATGCCGGCGCGACCGCGATAGGGGTCTACTCCAGGACCCTGACGGATGTGGACCCTGACGTGATCTATGTCGTAAACAGATACAGATCCATGACGACGCATGCGGAGGAGGCCGCAGGGATCCTCGGCGAGATCGAGAGGACATCCCGCCTCAAGGCCACATGCATAGCCAACAACTCCCATCTGAAGCAGGGGACCACCGAACAGACGGTCCTAGATTCGGTCGGATTCGCGGATGAGGTCTCTTCCCTGACCGGCCTGCCGCTCAGGTTCACGACGGCCCCCCGCCAACTGAATTTTGTCCTTTTAAATAAAATCTCTAACATATACCCAGTAGACGTCCATGTCAGGGCGCCCTGGGAGTGAAAAGGTAGTTCAAATGCCAAAAGTAACCGTTGATAACAACATCTGCAAGGGTTGCGAGATGTGCGTGGTAGCATGCCCCAAGCACATCATGTCGCTCGACAAGACCATTACGAACAGCAAGGGATACCACCCCGCCCATATCACCGACCAGGAAGCCTGCACCGGCTGCGGCTCCTGCGCTACGATGTGCCCCGATGTGGCGATAAGAATCGAGATGTGAACATGAACGGAAAAGTACTCATGAAGGGAAACGAGGCCATCGCCGAGGCAGCCATCGCCGCGGGATGCAGACACTTCTTCGGATACCCCATCACGCCGCAGACGGAGGTCGCGGCGTACATGTCCAAGAGGATGCCGAAGATCGGCGGCGTCTATCTGCAGGCAGAGTCCGAGGTGGCGTCCATCAACATGGTCCTGGGTGCAGGGGCGGCGGGCGTCAGAGTGATGACTTCCACATCGTCCCCCGGGGTCAGTCTCATGGCCGAGGGCATCTCGTACATCGCCGGATCGGACGTCCCCTGCCTCATAGTGAACGTCCAGCGCGGAGGTCCCGGACTGGGCGGGATCCAGCCGTCCCAAGCAGACTATCATCAAGCTACAAAATCCACCGCGCACGGGGACTTCCACATACTCGTGTTCGCACCGTCCACGGTCCAGGAGACCGTCGACATCATCTCCACGGCGTTCGACCTCGGGGACGAGTACAGGATGCCCGCCATGGTCCTCTCCGACGGCATGCTCGGACAGATGATGGAGCCCGTCGTGCTCCCCGAACCCAAGGACCCGGACAACGACTCCAAGGGATGGGCCGCCTGCGGACACCACGACAAGCGGGCGCACAACGTGGTCAACTCCCTGTACATCAACCCCCAGGAGCTCGAGGACCTGGTCATCCAGAGGTTCAAGAGATACGAGGAGATCAAGGAGAAGCACCAGATGGCCGAAGAGTACCTCACAGACGACGCCGACATAATCATCGTCGCGTACGGGTCCTCGTCCAGGGTGTCTAGGTCCGCCATCGATGCGGCGAGGAAGCAGGGCATCAAGGTCGGGATGATCAGGCCCATAACCCTCTGGCCGTTCCCGGAGAGGTTCATCAACAAGCACGTTGGCCATGCCAAGGCCTTCCTGTCCGTGGAGATGTCCATGGGCCAGATGGTCGACGACGTCAGACTGGTGGTCAACGGGAAGGTCCCGGTCGAGTTCTACGGACGCACCGGAGGCGTGATCCCGACCCCTAAGGAGATACTCGGGGAGATCGTCAGGATAAACGGAGGTGTTCAGTGATGACAGTGAAAGGAGAGAGGCCCCACGCACTGACGGAAGCGCCCTTCCACTACTGCCCGGGATGCACCCATGGGATCGTCCACAGGCTGGTGGCGGAGGTCATAGACGAGCTCGGCGTGGAGGGCAGGACCGTGGGGGTGGCATCCGTCGGATGCTCCGTCTTCACGTACAACTACTTCAACTGCGACATGGTCCAGGCACCCCACGGCCGCGCGCCCGCAGTGGCGACCGGTGTCAAGAGGGCGAGACCCGACAACGTGGTGTTCACCTACCAGGGGGACGGGGACCTCGCGGCCATCGGTATGGGCGAGACCGTCCATGCCGCCGCAAGGGGAGAGAACATCGTCGCGATCTTCATCAACAACGCGATATACGGGATGACCGGGGGCCAGATGGCACCGACCACCCTCCCCGGACAGGTCACCCAGACCTCACCCTACGGAAGGGATGTGAAGACCGCCGGGAACCCCATCAGGGTCTGCGAGCTGCTATCGTCCCTCGACGGGGTCGCGCTCGCCGAGCGCGTCACGGTGGACAGCGTCAAGAACGTCAGGGCCGCCAAGAAGGCGATCAAGAAGGCGTTCGAGTACCAGATGGCCGGGAAGGGATACTGCATCGTAGAGGTCGTGTCCACCTGTCCCACCAACTGGGGCATGTCGCCCACCGACGCGATCCAGTGGCTCAGGGACAACATGATCCCGTACTACCCGCTTGGCGTCTACAAGGATGTCGGGGAGGGAGAGCAGTGACCGACCTCAACGTACTGTTCGCAGGGTTCGGGGGACAGGGGATCCTGTTCGCCGGCAAGGTCATGGCATACGCCTCCCTGATGGAGGGCAAGGAGCTCTCCTGGCTCCCGTCCTACGGACCGGAGATGCGCGGCGGGACCGCGTCGTGCAGCGTCTGCATATCCGACAGCACCATCGGGTCCCCCCTGGTGGTCAACCCCGATGTCCTCGTCGCCATGAACCTCCCCTCCCTGGAGAAGTTCGAGAACGATGTGGTCCCCGGAGGGACGATCATCATCGACAGCTCCATCGTCAAGAAGGAGGTCGCAAGGACCGACGTCAAGGTCATCCGCATAGACGCATCCAGGATCGCCGAGGAGAACGGCCTGAAGGGGGAGGCCAACATGGTCATCCTCGGGAGACTGTTCAAGGAGACGGGCTTCTGCACCGCGGAGAACCTCGACCTGGGGCTCCAGAAGAGCATCCCCGCCAAGAAGGCCAACCTGCTGGAGAGCAACAGGAAGGCCATATCACTCGGGTCGGAGAGCTGAAAACCCAAAAGGGGCCATCGGCCCCTATCACCCCCATGTCCCGATCGGCCTCCGCGCCCGCGCAGGACCTTTTAGCAAAGTTATATAAGAACGATGGCATAGCCTCCGCCATGGAGATAGTGCTCGTCGAAAAGACCGCGGATTCTGCAACGATCGCATTCAAGGATGCCAACCTGACCCTCATCACGCCCCTCATGAAGGCGCTCGACGGGGATGACAATGTTGACTCGGTCAGATTCATCGAGACCCACCCCGAACTGGAGGCGAGGAAGCTCTTCGTCAAAGTGAAGGAAGGAGACCCTCTCGCCGCCATCAACAGGGCGTCGCAGAGCGTCGCAGACTACTACTCCAAGATCACAGAGTGATTCTTCTGTACAGAGAGTGTCTCACCGGGGAAGCCGACATCGGCATGCGCAGATACCTGTGCGATTCGGACGGAACCGGAGGGCACCTCAAGACGGAGCCCGAGGATTTCGTCGTCAACGAGATCTCGGACCCACCCCGGGCCAAAGACAACGGCGAGTTTTCCATCGCGACCGTCAGGACCAGGAACTGGGAGACGAACCGTCTCGTACGCATCATGTCCCGCAGCCTCGGCATGTCCAGGACCAGGATAGGGTTCGCGGGGACCAAGGACAAGCGTGCCGTCACGACACAGCTGATGTCGTTCAGATGCACCCCCGAGGAGCTCGCGAAGCTCAGCCTGAAGGATGTCGAGATATCCGGCATATACAGAGGCGCAAGGGCCATCCAGATAGGCGACCTCATCGGAAACTCGTTCGAGATCACCGTCAGGGACCTGACGATGCCTATGGGGTCCGTGAGGGAGACCGTCGAATCGGACATCGCCACGATAGGTGCGAACAAGGGGTTCCCCAACTATTTCGGGGTCCAGAGGTTCGGATCCGTCAGACCGGTCACGCACCTCGTCGGGGAGAGACTCGTTCGCGGGGACATCGAAGGAGCGGTCCGCACGTACATCTGCTACACCACGCCCCAGGAGGAACCGGAGCTCAGCGAGCTCAGAAGGTCCCTGGAAGGCTGCACCGACTGGTCCCACGCGGCATCGGTCATGCCTGAGAGCATGTCCTTCGAGAGGGTCATGGCGCAGGCGCTCGCAGGAGGGGAGGATTGGAAGGGTGCGATCTCCGCACTCCCGTCTAACCTGCAGATGATGTTCGTCCACGCATACCAGTCGTACCTGTTCAACGAGATGCTCAGCGAGAGGATGGCCAGAGGGCTGCCCCTCAACGCTCCCGTGGAAGGGGACGTCGTCATACCCCTGTCCGCAGACGGCATACCGAACCACGACGATGCCATAGTCGCCACCGGCAGGAACCTGGACCTCGTCGCAAGGCAGGTCAGGGTCGGAAGAGCGTTCGTCACCGCTGCGCTGTACGGGTCCGAGACGGTGCTCGCAGAGGGCGAGCCGGGGGAGATCGAGAGGTCGATGGCCGAGAGGAACGACCTCGTGCCGGAGGACTTCGTCATACCGGGACTGTCAAAATGCTCCTCGAAGGGAGGTCGCAGGGAGATCCTGTGCCCCGTCAAGGACCTGAAGGCATCGTTCGGCGAAGATTCCTACTCGGTCAGCTTCTCCCTGCCGAAAGGCAACTACGCCACATGCCTCATGCGCGAGTTCATGAAGTCCGAGATGCGCGACTACTGATCAGACGATCATCGAGCACGCGAGCCTGGCCTCGTAGACGCCCAGGTCGCACTGCTTCATCGCCTCGTAAACGGTCATCCCCTTCGGGAGTCCCATGGCTATGGACGCGACCTTGTCATCCGCCGTGCTAGGTGCTGGCGACAGCATGACCTTCTGGACATATGCCACCAGCATCCTGGCCGCATCAGCGTCCCTGGAGCCTGTCGCCACGTAGACCTTCTCGAGAGGGAGCAGCGGGGAACCCTCGAGGTCGGTCCATCTGAGCTTCATGATCACCTCATGGGACTGGAGCTCCATGTATTCGAAATCCCTGGAGTCCGGGCCGATAGGGCCTATGTCCGGAACCTCAGACAGATATCTGGACACCTCCTTCGCCATCTCCTGGTCCAGACCTATCGCGTCCAGTATGCTCGGGTCATCCGCCGTGGTCCTCGAGGAGTATGCGCGCACCAGGGCCTTCTCCGCATACTTCAGAACCGCAGGATCGACGCCCGCAGGCTTGAAGGTGCCCTCCACGAGTATCCTGGCCTCCTCTCTGCACCCGACGTCCTCCAGTATCCTGACCATGCGGACCTTGATGTCGCTGGGGATGTCCGGACATGCCGTGAGGAGGTCGTACGCGGACATGACCGAATCCGCATCTCCGCGGGAGTTCGCGATCTCCGCCTTCATCATTATCGCCGGGATGTTCGAGGGATCCTTCCTCAGGACCTTCGACACCGTGCCGTATGCGCCGGACACGTTCCCGCACGCGCGCTGCTGCCTCGCCAGCGATACCGCCAGGGCCAGGTCGTCCGGGTCCAGGGCGACCGCCTGCGAATAGCTGGATGCGGCCATCTCAGGATGGCCCATGGCCTCCAGCACCCTGCCCTTCAGAGAATGGACCGAAACGGTGTCCAGACCGTTGGCGATGGCCAGGTCGGCCTCTGCCAGGGCCCCTCTCAGATCGCCCTTCCGCTCCCTCGCGAGGGCGGCGACCTCGTGCAGCCCCGCATGGTTAGGGTTCGTGCGGAGGGAGTTCCCCGCAAGGAACGCGGCTCCCTCTATGTCGCCGCGTGCCATGGCTATCCTCGCCTTGTGACAATAGAGGTCCGGATCGTTTGGATCGGCGACCAGTGCGCGGTCCACGGTCCTCATCGCCGCCTTGAGGTCCCCCGCCTCCATCAGGGACACCGACATCGCCAGCAATGCCGCGGGGTCCTCCCTCTTGGCGGGCATCTCGGGCTCCGGCTCAGGCTCCGGCTCCGGCTCCATCCTGGGACCTATGCTGCCGGACACCATCTTCTCCCTCTCGTCGGACAGGGCCTTGGAATCCGGGTCGCACCTGAGACCCTCGTCCAGAGCCGTGACCGCACCATCCCTGTCCCCTCCGGACAGTCTCAGACGGGCAAGCTTGATCGTGGCCGTCTCTGACGGCTCGGACGAGATGCGGGCGATGAGGATCCTCTCCGCATCGTCCGGCCTCCCGATGCGCGTCAGGAGATCGGACTCCATGTCCATGATGCGGACGTCCTTCGGAGCGATCTCCGCCGCCTGCCGGACGTAGAACAACGCCTCCTGGTCGCGGGACGATGCCTGGAGTATGACCGCCTTGCGGACCAATGCGTACACGGACCTGGGATCCAGCTCTATCGCACGGTTCAGCGACTCTATCGCGCCGTACCTGTCGTTGGACCTCTCCTGCACGGATGCCTTGGATATCCAATACTCCGGCTCCCCCTGGTCCAGCAGGAGGGCCCTGTTGTACGCGTCCTCAGCGGACTCCAGGTCCCCGCGGGCCTCGTCCGCCATGCCTTTGGAATGCCATAGGACAGGGTTGTGCGGGTTCAGGGATGCTGCTTCCGCATACGTCACCGATGCCTTGAGGTACTCCCCCTGCCCGTACTCCATGTTCCCCCTGAGGCGCTTGAGCATCGGCTCCTTGGGGAACTGGCGCTCCAGACCGGAGCACAGGGACATCGCATCCCTGTCCAGGCCGCAGGACAGCATCTCGGATATGACGGACACCGCGCACTCCCTGGAGCTGTCCTCCTTCAATATCGAGCGGAACATATCGGATGCCGCGGTGCGGTCCCCGAGATTGCATGTGGATATCGCCAGGGACATCATGGTCACCACGTCCCCGGGAGAGGATTCGAGAAGCCTCCTGCACGTGCTGGCGGCCCTCTCGTGGTCACCGTTGTTCATGTACAGGTCCCTGAGCAGGGCTAGCGCGTCCCTGTTGTCCCCGTCCTGTGCGAGGATGCTGTCGCACTCCCTCTCGGCGGCCTCCTTCCTGTCCATGAGGTACAGCGTGCGGGCCAGCTGCGCACGGGCCGCCGTGTTCGTCTTGTCCATGCGGACGGCCCTCATGGCGGAGTACCTCGCGGACGGATAGTCCCCCGAGCGCATGACGATGATCGACCTCATGGTCAGCGTGTCCGGGTCGTCGCCCACGAACTTGGAGTACTTGTCCAGGAGGGCAGTGGCCTCGCGGTCCATCCCCCTGCCGATCAGGAACCTCACGGCCTCCACGTACTCCTCCGAGCCTGTGCGCTCGTTGTCCAGGAGCACACGGAGGGCGTCCATCATCTCCGACCTGCTCCCCGAGAGCATCTTGACGCGGATTATGTCGCGGAGGACCCTGCGGCTGTTGTGGTCCGCCCGGGACAGGAGGTCCATCGCCCTCATCGGGTCGGCCCCACCTATGGCGGCCTCGGCCGCCTCCACGAAGACGAACGGGGGCGCATCCATCGAGAGCAGTTCCGTATAGACCATGGACGCGGAGTGCCAGTCCTTCTCCACCACGGACATCCTCGCGGATGCCAGGAGGAACTCGGGGTCCTTCTCCGCATGGTACGGGGACGCCACGAGCTTGTCCGTGGCCACGTTCCTCCTGCCCGTGAACCAGTCGTAGTAGATCGAGTAGAGGTCCTGGACCCTGCCCTCCCCCATCGGATTCGTTGGCTTGTTGCCCTCCAATATGTCCTGTATGTTCTCCCTCTGAGGCCATCCTCCCTCGGGATCGACGTCCGCCAAGATCCTGTATGCGTCCCTGCACCGGGGGTCGTAGCCGTATGCGGTGTAGGCGAAGGACATGGCGGCCTCACTGTCACCCCTCTTCAGAGCGATGTTCGCGGCCGCTATCGAGCGTTCGACCATCTCCTGGGCGCCGGCCGACATCTCCAGGACCTTCTCCGCCCCGTCCAGGTCACCGTTCTCCAGAAGTACGGCGGATGCCCTCACGGACGGGAGACAGTCGGTGGAACGGCTCTTGGACACCAGTAGCTCCAGTGACGTGCGGTCCGCCAGACCCCCTTCCGCCAACGTGTCGATCATCATGACCAGGACGGTGGAGTTCATCTTGCCGCTGTACCTCTCAATCTCCCCCGCCAAGGCAAGCGGTCCACCGTTCGAGAAGGCCTTCCCGTCCAGGGATTTCCAAACGTGATACTCGAAGGAGCTCTGGAGAACGGGACGGCCTGACATGCATACGGTATCTCCGCATGCGTATGTAAGTGATTGGGATGGGGGATCCCACCCGTTCCGACACGATGCTGGACCATCGTCCGAAACGATGTGCCACAGTTGTTTCTAGACAGTTACGTATATATACAACAACTCAATTGGGGACTTTAGGCAGCTGTGATCTAGTTGGTTAGGATCTGAGCCTTCCAAGCTCATTGCCCGGGTTCGAATCCCGGCGGCTGCACTCATTTT
The DNA here is from genome assembly GCF_047501175.1 of Candidatus Methanoprimaticola sp. MG2. Lineage (NCBI taxonomy): Archaea > Methanobacteriati > Thermoplasmatota > Thermoplasmata > Methanomassiliicoccales > Methanomethylophilaceae > Candidatus Methanoprimaticola > Candidatus Methanoprimaticola sp. MG2. Next base: position 52,019 of record NZ_JBEQWH010000001.1, on the reverse strand, counting down.
TTCCTACTTGGACATTCAAATCGTCAAAACCCGATTTTTTCGCGTTTTTGCGTGACTACACGCCCGATTCCACGCACTATTTTCCCCAAGAATCAACCAGTTTCCAGAAGCTTCACAGGAATGATTGCAACAAAAGATGGGATTCGAATCCAACCATTCAGTGACAGGTTCCACGACCATGAGACCCTTGTAAGACCCTCACCACGTTCTATGCCCCTATCTATCGATTTATACCTCTGAACACGGGCCTGTTGTAAGGGTATATCTATCGTATCAGATAAAAGATAGATTATATCTATAATATGTCTGATATGATAGACATGTTCAGACCCGTGTCACGCCCAGAGTATTCCGAGCACCTCATCAGATTGAAGGATAACGGCAATGCGAAGGCGCTGATCGGGATACGCAGATGCGGAAAATCCACAATCCTATCGATGGTCGCCGAATCAGATGACAGAAACATCATCTATATCGACCTGGACACATGGGAAGGGCGCAGGATAGGTTCCGCAGAGGATCTTATGAAGATGATCGACTCATCGCTCTCCAAGGACAGAGATAGTTGCCTGTTCATCGACGAGATACAGAACGTGAACGGATGGGAAGAGGTCATCAGATCCCTCATCGCAGAGAGGAAATGCGACATCTACCTCAGCGGTTCCAATTCCAGACTGCTGTCCGGGGAACTGGCCACATACCTCACTGGGAGGACCAGCATAATTAACATCCATACACTGACTTTGAAGGAATGCCTCAGATTCGAACAATCTATCGGAAAGACCTCATCAGAGGTACTTGCGAGATTCATCCGCACCGGAGGGTTCCCAACAGTATGGAGGAACGGCTATTCTGAATCGGAATCATACTCCTCCATCAACGACCTGTACAATATGATCGTCAAAGCCGACATCATAGGCCGCCATAGGATCAGGAACCCGGACGACCTCGATCGCATCTTCGATTTCATATGTGGGAACATAGGCAATAGGACCTCGTTGAACAAGATCTTTGAATCCATGCACAAGGAGGACCCCTCCATCAACAGAAACAGCGTATACGATTATGTGCCATATCTCGAAGAGGCCTGCCTAATTGAACATGTGAAAGAGATGGACCTCAGGGGCAGGAACATCCTCACATCCAGCTACAAATACTATCTGTCCGACATAGGGCTTCGGAACGCCCGGCTGGGATTCAGATCCGATGAGATCGCAGGGACAATGGAGAACATACTCTACCTGGAACTCAGGAGCAGGGGCTACGAGGTCTATGTGGGTAACAACAATGGAAAGGAGATCGATCTTGTCGGGATCCTGAATGGCAGGCGGATATACATCCAAGCCTGTGTGAGACTATCGTCGGATTCCGTGATCGAAAGAGAATACGGGAATTTCAAAGGGATAGAGGACAATTGGCCGAAATACGTCGTGGTTCTTGAGAACAGCATGCTCGACTCAGACCTTGATGGGATAAGGACGATGTCCCTGGAGGAGTTCCTCCTGTCCGATGATTACTGACAATACCGGGGCGACGATTAGACAAGGTCTACCATGACCAGTCCCAGACCTCACATGGGTCCGACCGACAAGGGTTGAGGGACCTTTGGATCTGCTCGATGTCGAATCTCGAACAGGCCCTGTTATGTCGACGGTCCGACCCGGATGTCTTCATGATCTCATGGCACAGTCGTTCCGGAAGAATGGGATCGCATCTCCGACAAACCTGGTCATGATGCCCGACACAGGCTGTCGGGTTCACTCTAAATAGGCTGTCAGAATCGGTCCAGCATGATATGCCCATGGTGCGGACACGAGAACAATGATCTCAATCCCTTCGTCAAATGTCTCGGATGCGGCATACCCATGGAACTACAGCAGGCATCGGAGCCGAAGCGATCCTCATCGCCCCTCCCTCTCCAAGATGTCTGCAAGCATCTCCGATGCGGATATGACCATCCTGGGACAGAATTCCGTGAAAAGGCCCGTATCCCTCGCGATACGGGACTCCCCGTCGGATGAGAGGTCGTACCCGAGGAGGTCCCTGCATACGAATGACCCGTTCTCCCCGGAGAAACGGTCCATCATCTCGCGCGTCAGGCGTTTCACTCTTGCATTCCCCTCAGCATCCTCCGGATCGTCATGACCGTGGACCAGGCCTATGACCATCAGTGCACCGGTCACAGCACCGCACACCTCTCCCTTGCACATGCCTCCTCCGAAGCCCGCACCGATCCTCAGGGCCTGCTCCTCCGATAAGCCGTATCCGGGAGCGAACGCGGCGAAAACCGCCTGCGAGCATTGGAATCCTTTGCGGAAGAGTTCGGACGCCTTCATCACACGATCGTCGTATACGGTCATGGATGCACCTCAGACACATGCCCAGAGAATAACCCATCGGCACATCCGCCCCATGCCTTGGGATACATGAGGCCGGTGTTCCAGACATCCTGTTCGGGCCAGGATAGGGCTGTCGATCAAGTTCGTCACGAGGATCCTGAGGATCGAGATACAGGACGCGATAACTGAGCAGAGGCCCCCGCATCGAGGAGAGAGGATAACATCTGCAACATCAACGTGGACTCCCTGATGAGGTCCTTGAGGACGTTGATGCCCATCTCCAGCCTTTCGGGCTCGAAGATCCCAGAAGCGATGGTATCGCCCCGTCATGATGTGACCGTACAAACCCGTGTACTCATGAGATTGGGACCATGTGATCAGTTCACTGGAAGGGTTGCAAAAGTATCAACAGATGCTTCTGTCGAAGTCAGGCCATATCCCATGGATGACCCCGTACGACCCTTCAGACGTTCATCCGTCCATCCTCTTACATGCGGACCGCACGTCCACGACCGCCCTCAACATGGCAAGGATGCCGAAGGCGATCATCGCCGATCCCACCAGAGTGATGCCTGTGAGACTGGCAGGTATGAGGTCCATCCGATGCAGGATCGCCCAGATGATGAGTGCGGATGACCCGCATATCGCGTATGCCACCCATCTACCGGGACTGGTGATCGAACGGACATCGACCCCGCCTGCCTTCAACGGCCTCATCCAACGCCATTCCATGATCAATGGCAGGATGAATATCGCCACGGACAGCAATGCGAATCCTATCACATACTCATGCATGTCATCACCTTCCATGATCGCCCACAACCCATGGGCCGAAGACCTCCCGTCCGATCGACAGGAGAGCCAGAGGGATCCCGGACCTGTTCGTGGTCGGATTTCAGGAAGGCCGTGGCGGATTAAAGGTTTGGTGCCGGCCGAGGCCGGCGATGGGATCAGGCGTCGTCGCCTTCCCTGAGCTTCCCGTCACACGTGTTGAGTATGTTGACGTCCAGCTTGTTGTAGGGGATCTCGATGTCGTTCTCCCTGCAGAGTTCGACGATCCTCGTCCTGATGTCGCCTGCTATGCCGCCGGTGCTGTCGAAGTCGTCGACGAACGCGGCGAGCCTGAACTCAATCCCTGACTCCAGCAGGTTGGTGAGCCTGGTCGATGGCATGGAGCGGGAACCGTCCTTGATCACATGGTCGTGCTCCATGGCGGCCTGGACCATGATCTCGCTGACCTTCTTCAGGTCGGAACCGTACTCGACGGTCACGTACACGAAGATCCTTGCATCGCTGGACTCCCCGGTCATGTTCACGATGGTGCCGTTGGACACCACGTTGTTGGGGATCGTGACGACCTGGTCCTTGTCCCAGTTGTCGAACTCGGTGAACATGAGCTTGACCCTGCGGACGATGTAGACCTCCCCGCCTATCTTGACGAAGTCCCCCTTCCTGAACGGCCGTGTGGACAGGAGGACGATCCCGCTGAAGAACTGGCTGAGGGTGTTCTGGGCACCCATCGTGATGCCCAATGTGATCACTCCGGCACTCAGGAGGATCCCGGTGAGGTCCACTCCGAACATCGCCAGTATGGCAGCCACCGATCCGACCGCGATGATCATCTGGCCGAGCATCTTGAACAGAGGTATCAGCGAGGAGTCCACACCGACGTCCGACGCGGACTCTATGCCCTTGAGGACAGCGGTGACGACGAACATGTAGACGATCCATGCGATGCCGGCGCAGATGACCACGTACAGGATGTTCGAGACGAGGCCGACCGCCTGGCATATGTCCGCCCCGGCACCGACTATCCTGATGCACTGATTGATGGCGACTATCGCGATCAGTGCCGTGACCAGCTTGGTCAACGACCTGCGGATGGCCTTCTTCTCGTCATCGCTCTTCCTGGTACCGACGACGCGCGTGAGCAGAGGGACCACGATGCTGGTGGCGATGATGGACACCACGATCCACACCAGGAGTGTGACGATCGCCGCGAATGCGGCCGATCCGAGGAATCCGTCGAGGGTGTTCGGGATCGCACCGAAGAACTTGTTGTACTGGTCGTCGGACCCGAACTCGGACTCGACGGTTATGTTGATGATGACCTCCTTGGTTACGGCCGTGACGCCCGTGTTGTCCGTGAACTTCATGGTCATGAGGCCGGTCTCGGACCCTTTCTCGACGTATTTGTCCGCAGAGACGGTGACCGCGAACTCTATGTGGGAGTTCGGGTCTATGACACTGCCATTGGCGCCCATCACTTCGGTGGCTATGGTGGTCACCCCGTCCGTGGTGCTCTTGGCACTGAACGCCAGCGGGTAGTCGCTGTTGTTGAACACTATCACGTTGAAGCTGGATGAACTGCCGCTTCCGACGGTCACGTCCTTGACCATCGTCCGGTCACCGTCTATCAGCACGACGACGTCGTCATCGACAAGCGCGTCGCCATCCTCGAGCGCGAGAGGGACGAGACACGATGCCAGAAGGACCATCGCCATCATTGCGAAAATCGATCTTCTATCCATGTGATTCACGATATCGCTCACCAGCACCAGGTCTGAATATTTGCCATTATGCAAGACCGAACCCGCCCAACCATCACAGGTCCCGGGATCGAAGGATAATAACAACCGCATAACTCATCCGAATGCGTAATACTTTTACTGTTCCATAATATTACTTAATCTTATTTTTTATTATTCAAGTGTTACCGTATGCGATTGCTTGCGACCCCGGTCGCACAGAATGAGATTTCGTATCCTCACGCATCCCCGGTCTCGGAACATTATAAATCCGGACAATCCAAAGCATATCGTCCGATATCATGAACGCATTGACCGACCTATGGAAGGATGGGATGAAGAGGTCGGTGTTACTCCTCGTCATATCCGGAGCCTCACTCGTCGTATCCTTCCTCACGGATGGGAAGCTTCCCGTGGATCCCGCATGGGTAGCCATAGTGATCTGCGGAGCCCCGATACTATGGGACGCCGTGACCGGGCTCGTCCTGAGGCACGACATCAAAGCTGATGTACTCGTGGCGATGGCCATAGTGGCCGCCGTGGCATTGGGGGAATGGTTCGCCGCAGGCGAGGTCGCCCTCATAATGGAGATAGGCGGGTTCCTGGAGGACTATTCCGCAGCCAAGGCCAGCAAGGGCGTGGAGAGGCTCAAAGGCATGTCCCCCAAGACCGGAAGGCTCGTCATCGGGAACGGGACGATCGACATCCCCGTGGACGACATACTCGTAGGACAGACCCTCCGCGTCCTGTCTGGGGATTCCGTCCCCGTGGACGGGGTGGTGACCCTCGGGGAGACCTCCATAGACCAGTCGATGATCACCGGCGAGTCCATGCCCGTCGACAAGAGGGTCGGGGACAGGGTGTTCAGCGGGACGATCAATCAGATGGGCGCGTTCGACATGGTGGCCGAGAAGGTCTCCTCAGAGTCCTCGTTCCAGATGATGGCGGCGATGGTGTCGTCCGTGGATGCGGACAAAACCCGCATGGTCAGGACCGCGGACCGTTGGGCGACCTAGCTGGTGGCCATCGTGGCGGTCCTGGCGGTCGTGACCTATGTCCTTACGAGGGACGTGTACCGCGCGGTCACGGTCATGATAGTGTTCTGCCCGTGCGCGTTCATCCTCGCCACGCCGACGGCCGTAGTCGCCGCCATAGGGAACCTCACCAAGCACGGCATACTCGTCAAGGACGGGGATTCCCTGGAGAGGATGGCCTCCGTGGACATCGTCGCGTTCGACAAGACCGGGACGGTGACCCTCGGGAGGCCGGAGATCGTGGAGGTCCACAGCGTCATGGACGAGGACGAGCTGATACGTCTGGCGGCCTCTGCGGAATCCGGTTCGATGCACCCCCTCGCCAAAGCGTTCGCGGACCGTTCCTCCGACCTGGACATCCGGACATCGCGCCCCGAGTCGTTCAGGACGGTCCCGGGATCGGGAGTGAAGGCGGTCGTGGAGGGAAGGATCGTCCTGATCGGGAACTCCAGGATGATGAAGGAGCATGGTATCGTCGTCCCGAACGAGGCGGAGGCCCTGCTGGGAAGGATGGCGGAAGACGGGAAGACAGCAGTGATCGTTGCCATCGACGACGCATACTCCGGCATCGTGGCCCTCTCGGACACCATAAGGGACGCATCCGCGGAGACTGTGTCGGAACTTATGGGGATGGGCGTCGACAGCCTGCTCCTGACCGGGGACAACGGACGCATCGCGGAGATCGTCGCATCGGAGATAGGGATCCGGGATGTCAGGGCCGGATGCACACCGATGTCGAAGGTCGAAGCCATAGAGGACATGCAGGGACTCGGAAGGAAGGTCTGCATGATAGGGGACGGGGTGAACGATGCCCCGGCCCTGAGGAAGGCATGGGTCGGCATATCCATGGGAGCTACAGGGAGCGACATAGCCTCCGATGCGGCGGACATGGTCCTGGTGAAGGATGGCATAGAGTCGATACCCCACCTCGTCTCCCTCAGCAGAAGGATGATGTCCAAGGTCCGCATGAACATAGCTTTCTCGATGTGCTGGAACCTGACAGCTGTCGCATTGTCGATGTTGGCGATTCTCGGCCCCGTGACAGGTGCTCTCGTGCACAATGTCGGCTCGGTGGTGGTCGTGGTCAATTCGGCCGTTCTGCTGATCTACGGAAAGAGGAGCAAGACATGAGAAGACGGGCCTCCGGATGCATGGACCGTCGGATCACGGCAGCGACGACCGCCGTTCGGTCGTCTTCTGCCCCTCTTCCCGAAAGACCGTTACAACATTCAGTCAAGAGGCCACGCGATCATGCGTCCATTCCTGGATGTGGACTCCCGTCTCCGCCGGATCGTTCGAAGGATAAACAGGATCGGATGATGGAATCAAGGAACTGGAAAACATACCGCTTCTAATAGAAATCATTATATAGTTATCTCGAGATATTTACTATTACCAAAATTTGACCAATATTTCGCAAGACTTGTTGGACTGACCAGAGATGTGAGGACCGCAGTGTGCGGTAACCGTCTCATGGAGGTTTTGGTTCCGTCAATCAAGACTGGCGTCATTGTCGCAAGGCATTGACAAAGGTACGCACCCAAAAGCGGTTAGGCTTCGGCCGGGAAGGGACTCCTCGACGAGGGGAGTCACTTCAAGCCGCGTATGGGTACCACCGGTGGAGACACCGACATAAGACGGAATGATTCCAAGAACCGGCCAACGCCGTGAGGAAACATGTTCACCAGCATCGCTGGATGGACTACCGGGGGTAAAATCCCCGGACACTTTCTCAATTTTACATCACGAGTGGTGTCTTCGTCCGAAATTCGTGTACCATATAGGTACACGATGAATCAATCCGACCCGCCGCCATCCGTCTTCTCTATCGCACCGATGGACTTCGGCAACGGCATGTACGATCCGATCACGGCCGCGACGGCCATGGCAAGCACCGCCTCCACAGGAAAGCAGAGGAACAGCAGGAGTACGGTCATCAAGGGCTGCCTCATCACGCCTCCGACCGTCGCCGCAGTACATGCGCACACGCAGAAGGCAGGGTCCACCCCGGAGACTGCGGCCATGCCGTAACCGATGGCTATCCCCGCGAATATTACCGGGAAGAAATGCCCTCCACGCCATCCGAAGTTCACGCACATCGCCGTCACGACGATCTTGACGAATCCCGTCAACAGTAGCACGGCGATGGTCATCGTCGGCCAGAGTTCCATGATCTCCTCCGACTGGGTCTCCCCCGAGAACATCGTGAAGGGCAGGATGACGCCGCAGACGCCCAGGATCAGTCCCGCCAGCACGGCCTTGGACACCGGCCTGTCCCCGGCCCTCTCCGACACGCGTGCGAATGCATGATGTAGGACGCAGTACAGCCAACCAGCCGCCGCCCCTACCAGGGCCAGGGGGATGAGCCACACGAGCTCGTCCGATCCGTATTCTATCCTGGGGAACCTGGGCATGGACATGCCCCCACCGACGTAATGCGTGAGAGCCAGTATGGTCAGGATGGCGCCCGCCACCGCGACCAGCGTCACTACCGCCCGGGACACCTTGTCGGCAAGGATCTCGTGTTCCCCGTGCACACGTTTCCCACCCATGGCGCCGGCGAATCCGTAGAGGGGCGCGGTGAATATCGCGGACACTGCGGCATACATCCCGAGCTGGGTCAGCTCCTTGAAATCGCTTCCGAAACGCTTCAGGCGGTCCCCGGCCCATGTGCACACCCCCGCGATGACCCCCGTCAGCCCCGCCTCCGGTCCCACGGACCCTCCGAACACCAGCGGGAGGAGCGCTCCCAAGGACATGCGTCCGATGTCCCCGTACTCGTACCTGCCCGTCTCCTTCACCTTTGCCATAACGGTCGGGAGCTCCTCGGGATACTGTCCGAACCTCTTGATGAAGAGCCCTATGACCAGACCGCCGACGAGGCACATGAAGACCGGGTACAGGTCGCCCAGATAGACGGGGACCCTGTCCCATATCGCGGATATGCCCACGTTCATAGCGAAGAGTATCGCCCACACCGCGACCCCGGCCACCGAACCAGTGACCAGGACCGACAGGAGAAAGATCGTCCGATTGGCGATCCCCACACCGCTCATAGGCATCCATGACGGTCATCGACTTAAAGGCGACCGTCCCGGGCATACCACCCCAATGCATAATGAACCCCTCCGCCATACCGCGGTCGGAGATACGAGTGAAGCTGACCATACGGGAGTACGACATAGCATCGGAGGCGTCTCTGGTGCTCCTCAACGGCAGGGACTGCGAAGTGCTGGGGATCGATGAGGGCGACCGCGTCATTGTGACCGGCGACGGTCAGACGGTCGCCGTGGTCTCCGTGTCCCGCACGCTGGTGCAGGAAGGGGAGATCCTGGCCACCCCGAGGCTACTCGTCCGCTGCGGTGCCTCGTCCGGGTCCGTGGTGGACGTCACTGCATCCCATGCTCCGGAGTCCGTTCGGCACATCCGCGGCAAGATGGACGGCGAGAGGCTCACGGGTCAGATGATCTCCAAGATCGTGGACGATGTCGTAGGGGGACACCTGTCCCAGATGGAGATATCCGCATGGCTCACAGCGCTCCATATAAACGGCATGGACCTTGATGAGACCGCGGCATACGCCAAGGCCATGGCATCCACAGGGACGGTCCTCTCCTTCGGGGACCGCAGGGTCTTCGACTTCCATAGCTTCGGAGGACTTCCGGGCAACAAGATCACCCCAGTGGTCGTCTCCATCGTGACAGCCGCAGGCCTGACGATACCCAAGCTCTCGTCGCGTGCGATAAGCAGCGCCTGCGGGACGGCCGACTTCGTGGAGATGTTCTGCAGGGTGGACCTGGACTCGGACGAGGTCAGGCGCGTCACCGAATCCGTGGGGGGCGTGTTCTCATGGACCGGCGCGACGGACCTGGGCCCTGCGGGGGACCTGTTCATAAAGGTCCAGCGCCCGCTAGGGATCGATCCCAGGCCCCAGATGCTGGCATCCATCATGAGCAAGAAGGTGGCGGCCGGCGCGACGGACCTCGTAATGGACATCCCTCTGGGAACGGAGTCCAAGGTCAGGAGCGTCGAGGAGGCACGCTCGTACACCAGGGACCTGATGGACCTCGGCGAGAGGCTCGGGATAAGGGTGGAATGCGCCGTGACCTATGCAGAGCAGCCTCTGGGCCAGGCCGTCGGCCCGATACTGGAGGCGCGCGAGTGCATGCAGGTCCTCGAAGGCAGGGGACCGTCCGATGTCGCCGAGAAGGCATGCATCTGCGCAGGGATGATCCTCGAGATGGCGGGGACCGTCGATGGCCACGGGGAGGCCAGACGCATACTGGGGTCGGGAGAGGCCCTCGAGAGCTTCCGCCGCATAGTCGGGGCCCAGGGCGGGGACCCGGACACAACATCGGAGGACATGGTCCCCGGGATGTACTCCGAGGACATCGCATCCCCCCGGTCCGGGTTCGTCAGGAGGATCTCCAACAAGGCGGTCGTCGCCGTGGCCAAGGCGGCCGGGGCACCATCGGACAAGGGTGCGGGGGTCATGGTACGGAAGAAGCAGGGGTCCAAGGTGTCCGAGGGGGATGTGCTCCTGACCGTCTACGCTGATTCGGAAGCGAAGCTACGCCATGCCATGTGCGTGGCGGATTCCCTGGAACCCATAACCGCGGAGGGGATGGTCATGGGACACATCGGCCACCGTGACAGAAAGAACTAAGACGTGTCCGATGTTCGAAGATATCGAGACCGATGGATGCCTCCGAGAAGAAGCTGCTGATGAAACGCCTGCATGAGAGCGTCCACAGGAACGTCGACCGCCTCTTCATCGCCGCCAACTACATCCTGGCGGTCCTGATGATCGGATACGGGATCCTCGAGCCTTACAGCTACACCGTCGCAGACATTGTCCCGGAATGGAACCAGATCATAGGGTTCACCGCCCTGGTGGTGTTCGGCGTCGCGATCATCCTGTTCAGCGGGAAGGACCTCATGCGCTCCGCGGGAATGTACGCCCTTGCGCTGGGCATATACAGGTTCATGTATGCGGCGCCTCACATCCATCGCGGGGAGGCCCTGTCCACCATCTACCTCATCCTCGCACTGATCGGCCTGAACCTCATCATCACCGGCATAAGCTACCTTCGTGGGACCACCCGCGGAAGGATAGTCATGATGGTGAGCACGTCCCTGCTCATCGTGATCAATGCCTCCACCATAATCTATGGTGTGCACATCGGCATGAGCCTCGTCGAATACATCCAGACCATGCCTGGAACGTTCGTCATGATCGTCATGTACCTGGTCCTGCTGGGGATATTGAACTGCGAACAGCTGAGGAGCAGGGATCTCATGGAGATCCACAACAGGACCCTCGACAAGATCCGCTGCACATGGTGCACCATGCCGAACGCGTACATCCCGAGGGATGTCGCCAGGAAGGTCGCGTCGATGTTCGTCGACCGTTCCGGATGGACACGGGTGTCGGATGGAGGACCGGTCGAATGCGAGTACCGCTTCCAGATAGGAAACCAGAAGGATGTCACGCACGTGCTGATGCAGAAATGGAAGGGATACGAGTCGATATTCCTGACCATATCCGACCACCTGGACGGCACCCTGCTCCACGCATACAGGTTCGAGGCCACGTCCGTCGCGGTGGAGAACGACGATGTCTCCAGCGGCACATGGATGCGTCTGAACTCCGATGTCGGGACATGCCTCGGACTGGAGATCAGGGATTCCGAGGAGGACCTCGCATGAATGACAGCGAGACGATCGGGAAGGTCCGCGTGGTGACCGTCCTCGGCGCGACCATGCTGGTGACCGGGATCTATTATCTGATCCTCCGGCTGATGGACTTCTCGGACGAGTTCGACGAGATCCTCGCCGTGGGATCCTATGTGGTCATAACGGCGGTCGGACTCTGGATCCTCATCCACAAGGAGATGCGGATGCGCGAAGGGGTCTACCTGTGCGGTCTCGCCATTGGAACCGCCATCGTCATGCAGAACCTCATGTTCATGATCCTGGACCTCGATGACATGACGTTCTTCCTGGAGCTGGGGTCCCTGGTGCTCGGCGCCATGCTCATACTGTTCGCCGCAGGGTTCCTCTTCGGATACCAGATCTCCTCCAAGAGGCTGCTCATCACGGTGGCGATCGAGATCCTCATAATCATCATGCCGATGTTCCTGGACTGGTACGTCAAGGTCGTACCTGCCCTGACGATCATAAAGGAGAACTATGTCCAATTCCCGCTCCTCATACTCTTCCTGGTGTACGGGTTCGTCCTCACCAGGGACGGCATCAGGAACCTCTCGGTCAAGGAGAGGATAGAGAGGAACCTGGATTCCATCGAGGGGATGTTCCACTCCGATGCGGACATGTACATGACCCCGGAGGATGCGGACCGCGTCATGGACCCCGGGGCATGGACGCGCATGGAGGGTGGCCCCGTGGAGTCCGAGGTCTCCGTCGTGCTTCACGGCGAGCATTCCGTAACGCTCCTCTTCCAGAGGATGAGGGGCGACGGGATAATCCACGCGATCGTCCTGAACAACGGGCCGGACAGCTTCATACAGGGATTCCGCTTCGACATATCCGAGAGCATCAGGAATGACGATTCCATCACGTTCTACGGCCCCAGAGGGGTCTTCACCAGGGTTCGCGTGTCCGAGGTCCCGGCCAAAAGCCGCAGGATCCCCCTTTTCAGGAAGGCCGAGCCCGAGGCATGAGACCTCGGGCACATGATATCACATCACGATGCCGCCGTCCACATTGACGATGGTGCCCGTGGTGAACGACGCCTCGTCGGAGGCGAGGTAGACATAGGCCCCGGCCAGCTCGTCCGGGTCCGCCATGCGTCCAAGCGGTGTCAACATCTGGAGGAACTGCTTCATCCTGTCATCGGTGAACTCCTTCACCATATCCGTCGCGACCGCCCCCGGTGCGACGGCGTTCACACGGATCCCGTACTGACCCAGCTCCTTCGCGCACGACTTGGTCAGACCGTTGATGCCGAACTTGGAGGATGAGTATGCGGTCTGCATCTTGCCGCCATATGTCCCTACCATGGAGCTGGTGTTGATGATGCTGCCACCGCCGTTGTCCCTCATGACGCGTGCGACCTCACGGGTCATCTTGAACGGCCCCACGAGATTTATGTCCAACACCGACGTGAAATCCTCATCGGTCATGTCGAGGAGGCTCTTTGTGGAGGTCACCCCGGCATTGTTCACGAGGACGTCGATACGGCCCCAGCGGTCCACGACCGAGCCGACCATGTCCCTGATCTGCCCCGTGTCGTTGACATCGAATCCAGCGCCCATCAGGTCCGCATCTGGGAACTCCTCCCTCAGGGAACCGACCGCCCTCTCTGCACTGGACGCCCTGCTGCCGCAGACCATGACCTTCGCCCCTTCCGATATGAACGCCTTGGCTATGGAGAAGCCTATCCCACGGGATGCTCCTGTGACTATGGCCACCTTTCCTTCGAGCCTCATGATATCACTTAACGGTGTTACATCGACCATTCTTAAGATGGTATTGCTCCGAATGGTCCGTGTTAAGGAAGGTTACAGTCCCGATGGGAATCGGTTATAATCGGACACCCCGATTACCGGACCATGATAGTGTCGATCATCGCCAGTCCGAGGAGGGACGGCTTCGGGACAATGCTCGCGCATGCGATCGGCGAATCCGCGGAAGCGGCCGGAGCGGAGGTCAGGGAATACCGCCTGAACGACATGAGGTCGTACCGCCAATGCCAGAACTGCTCGGCATGCAAGGAGAACGGAGGGACGTGCGTTCTGAAGGACGACATCTCCCCGATAATCGACGATATCCGCGATGCGGACGGGATCGTGTTCAGCACATCGATCAACTTCAACGACATGGACGGACTGTTCAAGATGGTCCTCGACAGGCTGTACTGCTTCCTCGATGCCAACGCGACGACGATAATGCCCAAGGGGAAGAAGATAGCCATAGTGGTCACCGCTGGAGCCGACGATGCCGGTGCGAACCGCGTCGCCACCGACCTGGAGAAGGTCATGACGCAGCATTTCTTCTGCGAATCCGTGGGGAGGATCGCGTACTGCACCTGGATGATGCCAGCGGGCATGCCCATCGACGATGATGTCCTGGGCAGAGCGAGGGAGATCGGCAGGATGCTCGCCTGAGACGGATGTGACGACATGAGGGAGATACACATAGACAGGAGCAGATGCGACGGCTGCGGCCTGTGCGTGAACGCATGTCATGAGGGGGCACTGGCACTGGTGGACGGGAAGGCGGTGCTGGTCAGACGGGACTTCTGCGATGGCATGGGCGACTGCCTGCCCGCATGCCCCCAAGGTGCCATCAGCTTCGTCGAGGTCCCCTCGGGGATATCGACGGTCCGTCCCGACATCCCGTTGGGTGCGGGACCCCAATGGCCGATACAGCTCGCCCTGGTCCCCGGGAGGTCCCCTGTCTTCGAAGGGTCCGTGGTATTCGCCGCGGACTGCACGGCATTCGTGGTCGATGATTTCAAGGGACGTATCCTGAATGGGAGACCGGTGGTCATCGGATGCCCCAAACTGGATGACAGGGCCAGGTTCGACAAGGTACTGGCTATGATCAGGGACAACCCCATCGACTCCGTGGAGATCGTCCGCATGGAGGTCCCATGCTGCAGATCGCTCACGGACATCGTCAGAAAGGCGGCGGAGCAGTGCGGGAGAGATGTCGAGGTTAAGGAGACCATCGTCTCACGCGACGGCTCGACGCTCCGATCGGTGATATCCCGGCCCCGTGCCCCCTCCCCTGGGACGGAACTCGTACCCCGTGAATCGCTGATAACATTGGATGAGATCCAATCATGCCCTCGCGCGAGATCGTCCTTGGAACAATTCACCAAAGATGACAGATTGATGTGATCGCCTCCGGGTCGCACTTGGACCTGTCCTTGGATGGCAAGGGTGGGAAGGACCGCAGTGCCCTCTCGCTGAACAAGACTCTGCAGAACGACGTCATAGAGAGACGTATCATGCTAGAGAGGGCGAACATCCATGTGAGCGAGGATGACATCGAGCATCATCCATTGTTCGCAGCCAGGTTCATCAAGGAGATGGAGACGAGGACCGATTGAATCGATGAACACATCGCAACACCACCGATGTATGATGAGATGAATGAATGACTGTCAAACTCATCTTTCGTTTTGTTTATTATAAAGAGCGAAGAAGCACGACCTCCATATTTTGCCTGTCGATTGTGCTTCTTTGCTCCTGTCAACACTTCCTTTTTCAAAAACAAACTTTATGCTGCATCCCCTCAATTATGCACATCGTACATGATCTCATCTTCTGTCCCTGTGCTGAAATCCAAAGAAAATATAGAGTGTAAACCCGCACTCATTTTCAACGACACCGACTCCAACAAAAGAGTTCTTTCCACGATTCAGCGCGAGCTCAAACACAGCTCCAAATTCTCATTCTCCGTCGCATTTGTCACAACTAGCGGCCTCAGCTGCCTCAAACAGCAACTCATTGATTCAAAAGAAACGATCAAAGGCAGAATCTTAACCACGGACTATCTTAATTTCAGTGATCCCCGTGCACTTCGGGATCTTCTCAAATTCAATAATATCCAAGTAAGGATGTACACTAAAGAGAACTTCCACACCAAAGGATACCTTTTCTACGAATCAAACAAAACCACCCTCCTTATCGGAAGCTCCAACATCACTCAAGACGCCCTCAACAAAAACAAAGAATGGAATGTCAAAATCACCTCTGATGACTTGGAAAACAAAGAACTCATCAAGCAAACCGAATCAGAATTTGAAAAGATGTGGGAAGACTCTGAAATCCTCACCGAAGAATGGATCAAAAACTACGAGCCCCGCCACATCAAATCCAAAATCGAGAGAGACCGTCAAATCTTCACCGACGAAAGATATCCGAACATAATCAAACCCAACTCTATGCAGGAAGAAGCTCTTCAAAACCTTGCTAAAATCAGATCCGAAGGAAAAAAGAAAGCGCTCCTAGTCTCCGCCACCGGAACCGGAAAAACATACCTTTCCGCATTTGACGTTAGAGAATCTGGTGCGAAGAAAGTTCTTTTCCTTGTTCATAGAGAACAAATTCTCGATGATGCCCGCAGAAGCTACCAAAACATCCTTGGACCCAATGTAAAAACTGGAAAAATCTCTGGTACTTGTAAAGACTATGATGCAAACATCATCTTCTCCACCATTCAATCGATGTCCAGAAAAGACGTGATCGAACACTTCAAACCCAATCACTTCGAATACATCATCTGCGACGAAGCTCACCACGCCACAGCATCCACCTACAACAGGATCATCGAACACTTTCAGCCCAAATTCATGCTGGGCATGACTGCCACACCCGAAAGGATGGACACGGGCGACGTCTTCCAAAGATTCGATCACAACATCGCCTATGAAATCAGACTCCAGGATGCTCTCAGAAAAGAGATGCTCTGCCCCTTCCACTACTATGGAGTAACAGACATCACCATAAACGGGAGAGTTCTTGAAGATGATGAGGACATTAATTCTCTCACAACAGACGAACGTGTGAAACAGATTATCGAAAAAGCCGACCTATATGGCTATTCCGGAGACCGTGTTAAAGGGCTCATATTCTGTAGCAGAAAAGATGAAGCCAAAGAAATCTCCGAAAAGATGAATGCTTTCGGACTGAGAACTCAGTTCCTCTCCGGCGAAGACAACATGGAGAGACGTGAAGAATGCGTAAGAAAACTCGAACAGGATGAAAACAACGAAAATGCATTGGATTATATCGTAACAGTCGATATTTTCAACGAAGGAGTTGACATCAAATCGATCAACCAAATCATCATGCTCCGCCCCACCGAATCCACTACCATCTTCATTCAACAGCTCGGCCGTGGTCTAAGAAAAATGACACGGGACAACAAAACCAAGGAATTTCTAGTCGTTATTGACTTCATTGGGAACTACAAGAGCAACTTCCTGATCCCAATGGCTCTCACCGGAGACGCCACAATGAGCAAAGAGAATCTCAAAAGGAGACTGATGACCGGGAACGAGTCCATCCCTGGATGTAGCACCGTTGATTTCGATCCCATCTCTAAAGAAAAGATCTTTGACTCCATAAACAAAACTACCAGCCTTGTTTCCATTGCCAAAAACACATACAAAACCTTGGTCAAAATGCTCGGATACGAACCTGATCTAAGATATTTATACAAAAACAGCAAGATTGATCCGGAAGTCATTATCGATAAATACGGCAGCCTGAACAACTTCAAAGAGAAACTCAATCTCAACAGCATCGATTTTGACGAAAATGAAGACTCTACATTGAAATTTATCTCCAAATCATTCATTGACGGTATGAGACCTCATGAACTGATCATTCTAAACGATATACTAGAAAAAGGTTCCATCACACTTGATTCATTCGAAGAGCAACTGAATATCCACGGTGTCGAATTTGATCAGGATTCCTTGGATTCTGCCATTTCCATCCTGTCTGGAACCTACTCAGACGAACTTAAAGGAAATAAATTAATCTCACTAAACGGGGGAGAAATCGAAATATCAGATTACTTCAAAAAATGCATCTCTAATCCATATATGAAAGAATCAATAATTGATGTGATCGAGTGCGGACTGTCCAAATTCGATAATGAATACAGGAATACATTTGATGGAAGATTTACCCCCTTCAAGAGATATTCCAGAGCGGACGTGTGCCGTCTGCTGAATTGGAACAACAAGAACGAAAGTGTCACAATCTATGGATACAGAGTAAAGAAAAATACCTGCCCCATGTTCGTCACATACAGAAAAGACGAGTCGATCAGCAAGAGTACACTGTATGAAGACCATTTTATCGACAGAAAGACATTCAGCTGGATGACTCGCAGCAACGTATCTCTAGATGGAAAAGAGGTTCCTCAGATTTTGAATCCTGACTGCAAATCATACCTCTTTGTGAAAAAAGATGATGATGACAGCTCAAAATTCTACTACATGGGTGAAGTAACACCTATTAGAGAATCTGTAAAACAAACAACCATCGAAAACGATGAGGGTAAAATGCTTCCAATTGTCAACATCCCATTCAGACTGAAATCTCCCGTCCCTGAAGACATCTATGATTACATAACGGGACAGTAAGTAACTCCTTCAACTTCGGAAGAATAACCTCATCCACTTCCATCCAATCAATGGAGTCTAGATCTTCCTAGAAAACCCATCTCGTGAAAATATGCATAATCCTCAGAACACAGTCAATAATTTGACCTGACATTTGATATTTCACAATAAGGAATCGGTTCCAAAAATTCAAAATCGTCTCATAGTCAGACAGCTTCACGATTTGGATCGATAATGTCAAGGCATTATATCCAACATTACCGAGTTAGAGTTTTGATTATGCAAAAAGCATTTACTCAGCCAAACACGAACTCATCCAAATCAATTAAACTAGATACCATCACTTTGAGATTTTTCTGGTGAATCTACATCCATCCTTATAATTGGAACAACCATAAAACTTGCCGCCGTTTGACTCCCTCACCACTAATACACCACCACACATTGGACATCTCAATACAGATTCGGGCTCCATTTGAGATCTAATCTCTTTCACAAAGATCGATTCCTCACCCCTTACAGAAAGCAGATATGAACATTTACGCGCCCTTGTCAGAGCAACGTAAAACAGCCTCCGTTCCTCATCCAATAGTGACCCCCCACCTTCCAACAAGATTTCCATGATCGGCTGTTCTGGTCTAAAACTCGGAAATCCTCCTGGACCTACCCTATTATTCAAAATGAATACATGATCTGCTTGCAGACCCTTTGACCCATGAATGGTCATGAACTCAATTCTCAACTCAGGTCTCTTTGCGTATGAGACATCAAACACCTGCCCATTCACACGTGGCTTCCACCTGAACATATTCCCATCCAAAACTACAATATCATGACGATATCTACTTAGGAAGAATATGGTATCCTCTGAAGATACCTTATCCAATGCATCTGCCACCACAGATGGTAATTGAGACTGACTGAATGTAGTCAGTATTTTCAATCCAGTATCTCCCCGTACACCTGCAGCCAAATCCTTGTGAATCTGCCGAGGATTATTATTCATAAACTTGCAACTAACCTCTAAAAGTTGCCCAGAAAAACGATAGGTTGTCTGAAGTTTACACACCTCAGATGGTCCGAAGTATTTATCAAAATCCAAAATGTAACCAACATCACTGCCGTTGAACCCATATATGCTCTGCCAATCATCCCCTACACAAAACAATGAGAAATCATCCGAAAATCTCATTGCGAGGATAAGGTTCATCCTAGAGCGAGAGATATCCTGAAACTCATCTATGATGACATATCTGTATGGGTGCTCATATGCCCCAGCCTTTATACGGCTCGATGCCAAGCCAAGCATATCCTCAAAATCTATCTCTCCTGCATCAATAAGACGCTTACAATAGCTATCATAAATCGGCTGCAGTACTCTCTCCAACCGCCGCATACTCATTCTCTGACGTATAGAATTACCTGATGGGTATGCATCCCATCCCCCGGCGCCCTTGATCAACAATATACATGTGGCCAGCTGTGATGTGATCCTATTAAACATCACATCCCTCCCACCGGTTATCTTGCAATATGCATCGTTCTCTGATGTAGAGGCCTTGATACTCAAACTACTAAGATAAGCCTCCAATCTATCAATAAGAATCCCTTCAGAACGTTCATACGCAAAGAGCTCAACCAATATCGTTCCTTTCTCAAAATGTATCCTACGCTTCCATTCCATTGATTCCCGATAAGAATCCTTTGGATTCCGACCGTTATGGCAGACCAATGTCGGAGCCACATTCCCATCACGATCTATTCCAAAATATTCAATATAGATATTAGTCCCGATTATGTGAAAATCCGGTCTATATTGCCCATGATCCTCTGTACGAGTATCATATTCATAATTTCCTTCATACTCATAACGAATGCCACTGATGTAGAGATAATTCGCAATATCTGCTTCCCCATAACTCTTAACAACCTCTCCCTTCAACGAGATGAGTGGATTCTCCTCCAAATATTGCCTACGATATGGATTGCTTTCCAAGTCATCTCCATCATACAATCCATCATGTAGCATATACTGGTTCAATGCAGCCATATACATCGGATCTGCCATGTTCTTGAGTAATTCTTCAGACACAAACTTCTGAAGATCGATAGAAGTTACTTTTGGCATTAAACCATCACATTTCGCGATTATGCGAATGCCAAGACGATGAAATGTAGAAACATCCACCCTACTGCCAACCACATCCCTTATACGTCTGTCTAAATCAGACACTGTAGAATTTGTGAATGATAATACAAGGATCTCATCGGCCTTTGCCTTTCCGGACAAAAGCAAATATCTCACCAAACCTACCACTGTGGAAGTTTTGCCTGTGCCCGCACCAGCTATCACCAAACGAGTGCGAACGTCCATCGCAATGGATGAGAGCTGATACAGATCTAAGTCCCGCCCCTCGATAGGACAGATTAGTCTTCTAATCTTCAAGGCCTCCTGTCTTGAGATATTTCTGTTATGACTGTGTACCTTCTCTTCCGATGCTTGATAAATTTCAACGAACCTCTTGTAGGAACGCTTAGATTTCCTACTCACCAAACCTATCCTGAAAAGCAGACTTTTGGTCTTCTTATGAACATCCTCATAAAGAGATGCATATCTAGATCTCCAATTGTGCACAGAGCAAGGTTCCACAAATGATTCTTCCCTGAACAAAGAATCCAATTCTTGAATGGCAGTGTACAACTTGGAGATCGAATGGCCCATCCTATGGTGTATATCAGACTACATTCTTTTCTCTTACTCGGCGCTTAAGATTTTCAATCCCTCGCCATCACTCGTTGGAACTTTAACCATTCCTCCCCATCCGATATCATATCCCTTGTTACGCCTTGTTATATCATTTGCATCTCCAGGTGGAATTGTAGTGATTTCACTACATTTCCAGACAACTGGATATCAACATGGGTCTACAGGGAAAGGTGGCCTCACGGCCACCTGTTTATCAGAGTGTTGGGTCCCTCTCCATAGTGGGAGGATCGAAAGTCCAGATGTACTCATACTGGACCTCCACATCCGAGGGATCGGTACCTTCCGGGACATCGTAGACATATGCGAATGTCGCAGAACCTCCTTCTAGTACGGTCACCAACTTGTAATCCGGGTGCGAATAAGTGTCGACGGTGGTGGTGTACGACAGACCGTTTACGACGACACTGGTGCTGAACGTAAGCATATTGGTGTCGAACCCGTCCTCGTAGTGGTCGTTGACCACCACCCATGTGACGATCGCGTAATCTTCTCCAGGAGATGATTCCTGCTCATATCCGGAACCGGTCATGAAAGAATCGACGACCTCGACATCATAATCGTAACGGACGTCAGCAGGCTTCTCTCCGCCATCCATAACAAGTGCTACGATCAGAATGGCCACGATAAGCACGGGCACCATGATCAGCACAGTCTTCCTGTTCATATTATCCTCTTGGCACCTCTTGTGGGACGTGCCAAATCGGATCATCATGTTATAAAATAATAACTGCTTGATGTTATCTTTGTAAATTATGTCATCTATGTTATTGAATATAGATGGAAGAACCCCGCCTCGCAACAGACCACGGATCAGAACTCGGGACCATCCACCACGATGAATATCTCATACTCGGAAGGATCGGAGGGATCGCCGCTGCACACATCGAAGATCTCATAGTCCCCGAGGGTCCCCTCGTCGACCGAAACCTCGAACTCCTTGGATCCTCCCCCGGTACCGTGCATCGCTGTCCCTGGACTGAGACCTGCATAGACCCTATATAATCGGGTCGGTCAAGGGTTACGGCCGCGCCCTGGAATATGTATTAAAGGAAGGCCTGTCCGGACCCTCCTATCGTTCGAAGCTGGCACATTGTACATGGCACATCCGGACCGGAATATCGTCGATAAACGACGTTAAGACTTAGACGCCCTAAGACCCAATCACCTAATAAGGCGTTCCCGATACACCGGACATGAAATCCTCCAAGAGGATAGACGAGATACCGATGTCGGGCATCAGGAAGATGTTCGACCTCGCAGGACCGGACTCGATCAACCTCGGTCTCGGAGAACCAGACCTGGCACCGCCCCAGGAGGCCATCGACACAATGTGCGCCGCCTCCCGTGACGGGAAGAACAAGTACGGCCCCACCGCCGGGATCCCCGAGCTCAGGGACTCCATCGCAGACTACTTCTCCAAATACGGGAAGCTTGCGGGCGGCAACATCATGATAACCCCCAGCGGGTCCACCGCCCTCCTGGAGGTCACCCAGGCCATGCTCGACCCGGGGGACGAGGTCCTGGTGCCCAGCCCCGGATTCGTCATCTACGGCCCCCATGCCAGCCTCGCCGGTGCGAGGCCAGTGGAGTACAGGCTGACAGGAGACGGGACGTTCCAGCCCGACATCGAGGACATAGAGTCCAAGATCACCCCAAGGACGACGATGATCGTCGTCACAACACCGTCCAACCCGACAGGAGGCGTCATAACCAGGGACTCCAAGAAGGCGCTCCTGGACATCGCCCGGAGCCATGACATCACGATACTGGCCGACGAGGTCTACTGCGAGTTCGTCTACGAGGGGGAGCACACATCCTTCATGGACAGCCTGGACTGCTCCGTCGTGGTGAACGGGTTCTCGAAGATGATGGCGGTCACCGGATGGAGGATGGGGTTCATCGCCGCCGAGGAGTCCATCATGGACGCCCTCATCAAGATGCAGTACCACGTTTGCGCCAGTCCCGCCATGCCGCCCATGTACGGCATACTGGGGGCCATGCCGCACCTCGGACCGTACCTGGACGAGGCCCGCACCGTGTTCAGGGCCAGGAGGGACCTCATATGCTCACGCATCAACGAGATCGACGGCATGAGCATCATACCTCCCAAAGGCGCGTTCTACGCATTCCCCACGTACGACAGGGACATCCTGTCACAGGACCTCGCCAACGAACTGGCGAAGGCGGGGCTCATCTGCACCCCTGGCTCCGCATTCGGATCGTACGGGGAGAAGCATCTCAGATTCTCCTATGCCGCGGATGAAAAGAAGATAGAGAGGGGAATGGACATATTGTCGGACGTCATGTCCCGCCAGAAGTGATAGAATGGCAGGAGAACTTGACCCCAACGCAGACCTCTTCGGCGGAGCCGACGAGCAGGATCCCGAAGAGGCGCACATCGAGCGCACCTTCGGAAGGAACCCGAACAGGACGTCCCTGATGAGCGACCTCTTCTCCAAGGAGATGATGGAGACCGTCATGTCCGACCCGGACCTACCCGATGAGGCGAAGCCGCAACTGATCTTCAAGATGACCGCCAACAGCGTCATGGACATCATCATGGAATCCCTCGACGCCGACATGCGCGAAGAGGTCGCCGCCGCATTGGACGGATATCTGGGCGTATGCATCGTCAACAAGAAGTTCGAGGTGGACATGTTCGGAGAGCTGTCCAAGGCACTCGCGACCGTCGATCAGAACGACGGGGAATCCGACGAAGACTATCAGAAGCGCCTCGGAGACATGGAAGAGGCTTGGTGGAGCATACCTCAGCCGAAGCTGAACGGACGCAACCCTAGCGATGCCATAACCGAAGAGGTCAGAAGGTACGGTCTGGACTGATGGGCGAATGGTTCACAGCATCCGCCCCCGGGAAGTTCGTTATCCTGGGGGAGCATTCCGTGGTCTACGGCAAACCTGCGGTGACGCTGGCAGTGGATCTCAGGATGACGGTCGCCGTCCGGAGGTCCGGATGGAACACGATGAACGGCGAGAGACTGGACTTCAGGAGACAGCCTCATCTCAGGTACCTCACCAGGGACCTCAGGCACGCCATCGATGTCCTGACGTACAGCGAGATCCCCGTCGGGTCCGGCATGGGATCGTCGGCGGCGCTGAGCGCCGCCATGGCCCTTGCCATATCCACCATGGAGGGCGACAGCCTGTCCGAGGAGGAGATCATGCTCGAGGCGTATGACGCCGAGTTCTACGCCCAGGGCAACGGCAGCCCCATGGACGCCTCCACCAGCGTCCACGGAGGGGGGATCTCCATCAACATGCCCGAACCCCACGGGAGGCATCTGTGGGACGTGGAGCGCAACGGGAGGAGATGGAGCTTCAACGACCTCTCCGTGCCCGAGATGACGTTCGTCATCGGGAACACGGGCATACGCGCACCGACAGGACCACAGGTGGACAAGGTCCAGAGGTACATGGAGCGGAACCACTTCGCACGCGAGGTCATCGACGACATCGAGAGGGTCACCATCGAGGGCGGGAAGGCACTCATGCGCAGGGACCTGGTCTCACTTGGAAAGTGCATGACCGAGGACCATAAGCTCCTGTCCATATTGGGCGTGTCGTGTGACGCACTGAACAAACTGGTCAACGCATCGCTCCCTTACTCCTATGGGGCGAAACTCACGGGGTCCGGGGGCGGAGGGTGCATGGTGGCACTCACCGACGAACCGGAGAAGGTGTGCGAGGCGATCATTTCCAGGGGCGGTACGCCCTATGTAGTCAGGACAGGGGGTCCGGGGGCGATGATGGAACCCAACCCTCCCGACAAGACGGGGCTGAAAAGATGAGTTTCGCAATGCTTCAGGAGATAGACAAGATCAAACGCGCATGCATACTATGCGGGAAGTGCACCGCAGCATGCCCGTCGTTCGCCCATGGCGGGATAGACCCCATGGAGATCATGGCAGGAGGGGAGGAGGGACTGGACCAGTGCATCGTCTGCGGGACATGCTCAAGGGTGTGCCACCGCTCCGATCCGTTCAGCGTCATACGCATGCTGATCGCCATCGAGAACGACATACACGTGTCGGAGACGTTCCATAGGACCGGGTACGCCAGACCTCCCGCAGAGGACAAGTGCGTGGAACCTGTATGGACGGGCGATGATGCGTACATCATGAGCGGATGCGTGGTGGTCAGCCAGGCCCCGTTCATAGAGTATGCGGCATCCAGGGCCATGGATGCCATCGGAGTGGGATCGTCCAAGATTCCAAGGGAGGTGTGCTGCCTACACCCGGTCCAGTTCATGGAGATGACCGAATACGACAGACGCTCGATCCGCAAGGAGATGTGCGACTCCGCGAACGGGAGGGACATCGTCACGCTATGCTCCGGTTGC
This sequence comes from Candidatus Methanoprimaticola sp. MG2, assembly GCF_047501175.1. NCBI lineage: Archaea > Methanobacteriati > Thermoplasmatota > Thermoplasmata > Methanomassiliicoccales > Methanomethylophilaceae > Candidatus Methanoprimaticola > Candidatus Methanoprimaticola sp. MG2. Next base: position 26,885 of record NZ_JBEQWH010000001.1, on the reverse strand, counting down.
AGCGAGGAGATGGAACCCGTAGACCCTAAGGTCAGGCACATCATCAGGTACCTTCACGAACACATAGAGTCCCTTCCCAGATTCGAGAATGCCGTCAAGGTGGGGATGGAGCCGGGATGTTCGGCGATGGCCCTGTCCAAGGAGATGAAGGCTGTCCTGGAGAGGATGAACTGCATCGTGGTCAATCATGAGAGAGGCTGCTGCGGCAAGAACGCTCCCGTCTCGGTCCCTCTGATGGAGGAACGCGAAGCGGAGTGCGAAGGCGCCGACGTCGTAGTGGTCGGATGCCCCATGTGCTTCGTCAAGTTCGATGCACAGGAGAACGGCATCCCCGTGGTTCATATCTCAGAGCTCGTGGCAGTTGCGGCAGGGCACAGGGAATCCCTGCAGTTCCACAAGATACCCGTGAAACTGTGAGTCTAGAACGGTGCCCGCCCCGACCCGAGATCGGCACCGTTCCATATTCTCAACGGAAGAAACTGGTGGACGTCTTCCTACCATAGACGGGGTGCCCGATGCCTTCCTTCTTCCCAGCCTCGATGCACCTGATCATCCAAGCCATATTCAGGCCTATGTTGCGCATGGTCTGAAGACCCTCCAGGTCCATCTCCACCTGTTCCGGTTCCGAACCGAACACATGATTCCAATATGTGGAGGACACGACGGGCATCGAATTGATCGTGAAGTACTTGTTCATCACATCCATCGATGCTGTGTTGCCGGCACGCCTGGCACTCAGGACGGCGGCGGCAGGCTTGAACGCCAAAGACCCTCCCGATGAATAGAAGAGCCTGTCCATGAAGGTGAGGATCCTTGCGGACGGGTGCGCATAGTACACGGGGGAACCGAAGACGAAACCGTCACAATCCCTGGCCTTCTCCGCGACCTCGTTGACCAGGTCGTCGATCACGCATTTGCCGATGCTGCGACACTTGTTGCATGCCAGACAGTCGGACATGGGATTGTTGCCTATGAACACCTCCTCCGTCTCGATCCCCTGGTCATGGAGGGTCGAGGACACCTCCTGCAATGCGCGCCCGGTGCATCCGTTCCTGCGCGAACTCCCGTTAACGACCATCACTTTCATCTTACACACCTCCCCATCTCATATGCATCCCTGAGGGCCTGTGTGCCCTCGATCTCCCCGATCTCGTAGACGCCCTTGCCTATGACCGTTCCCTTCTCCACGGACCCGTCGAGACAGTCGGCCAGACCGCGCATGCATTGGATGGTGCAATCCGCCACTGTCTCGGAATCCTCGGCGGCGGTGGCGATGTAGTAGAACTGCTTGTCGTGTATCTCCGTCCAACGTGACACGCAACGGTCGATCACGGCCTTCAACTGGGCATCCACGGAATAGAAGTATACCGGGCTTGCGAGGACGATGACGTCCGAATCATGGATCGAGTCCACTATGGCAGGGACATCATCATCGATCACACACCGCTTCTTCTCGGTACAACGGTAACAGGCCCTGCAGAACCCTATCCTCCTCGAACGGAGGTCCACCTTCTCGACGATGTTCCCTGACTCGATGGCCCCGCGCATGAACTCCTCGCACAATTTGTCGGAATTGCCCTTACGGGGACTTCCGGAAATGATCAGTACCTTCTTCGACATCTGCGTCACCGTTCCAAGGAGGAACGGACCGCGGAATCCCCGAATGTATTTAGGATGATTGATGACAGGGTCAGAATGGGTGCGGGCCCTGCACGATGCACCCCCCACAGGGTCGTGTGAATACCAGTGTGCAGAACGACTCCGCATCCGGGATCGTGTGGAAGGGGCCGGAGGCCCCTTGAGAGGTTTCAGATGAGGTCCTCGAACCCTTCGACGACCTGGGGGAACTTCTCCTTGACGGCCTTCAGAAGGTTGTACACGTTGACCTCGCCGATGTCGGCGGTCTTGATCATCTGGATCAACTGATCGATGGTCTCATCGTCCAGGGAGGCGAGCTTCTCCTTCGCCATGAAGTTCCTGTAGAGCTTGTCCTCCATCCTGTCGCGCCACATCTTCTCGTATGCCATGAGGGCCTTCTTGGAGAAGTCGTCGCTCTTGGCGCACTCCACGATGACCTTGCCTGCATACATGCCGGTGCGGCATGCGTGGGCGATGCCACCTCCTGTGATGGGGTCGATGATCCTCGCGGCATCGCCGACGAGGACGATGTTGTCATCCACTGAACAGTCCAGCCCGGGACAGGTCGAGACGAATCCTCCCATGATCTCCAGGCACTGACCCTTGTTGAGACGGGGGTCCTTGGCGATGAAGTCGTCGAGGTAGCGCTTGGCATCCCCATCTCCCTTGCACAGCCTTCCCATGACGCCTATGCCGACATTGGCGACACCGTTGCCCTTGGGGAATATCCATACGTATCCTCCGGGTGCGACGGACCCTATGGTGAACTCGCAGTAGTCGGGGGCCACATCGATGTTGCACATCCTGTACTGGATGCAGGAGTCGATGTCGCTGAGCTTGAGGGTGGTGTCGATCCCGGCCCACCTTCCGACCTGGCTCTCGTATCCGTCGGCGGCCACGACGACCTTGGCACGGATCTCGATCTCCTCGCCCATGCTCCTGGCCTTGACGCCCACGATCTTGCCGTCCTCACGGATTATGCCCGTGGCGGAGGTGCGCAGCATGATCTGTGCCCCGGCCTCCGCGGCCTTCTTCGCAAGGGCCTTGTCGAACAGATGCCTCTCGAGGACGTATCCGACCTCGGCACCGGCCTTGGACTCGTCGAGCTGGAACGTGGTCCCCTGGGGAGACTTGATGATCGCTCCCTTCATGTCGCCGCGGATCCATGAGGGGTCGGGTTCGATGCCGACCTCCTGGAGCCACTTCTTGGACACTCCCTCGGCACACCTGAGGGGAGCCCCGATCTCGGCCTTCTTCTCGATGAGTATGGTCTTCAGCCCTCCCTCGGCGCAGTACCTTGCGGCCATGCTCCCTCCGGGGCCTGCCCCGACCACCACGACGTCACACTCGTAGGTGTTCATACCTTGGCCTCCAGTTTGAGTGCAGAGACGGGACACAGCTTGACACAGCGCCCGCACCTGTTGCAGTCATCGTTGAACTCCAGAACGAAATCGTTCAGGAATATGGCGTTCTGGGGGCACGATCCGACGCATCCCCCGCAGTGCAGACATTTGTTGAGGTCCACTATCATGAAGATCACTCCTTCTGAGGCTCGTCAGCCTGCTCGTCCTTGGGGACGATGAGGGCCTCGGCAAGCTCCTTTGCCTCCTTGGCATGGGTCTTCTTCCACTCCTCGAGAGGAACGGAGAACTCCTCCTCGACGCCCTTCCTGAACTCGGGTCCGGAATTGTAGGCGCAGAAGGGGATGACCCTGAGGTCCGGCGTCACATAGTGGACTCCGCACCTCCTCACCCTCTCCACATCATAGTTGAAGCTGTCCTGGAAGTGCATTCCAGCGATCAGCATCATCTTCCACGAGAACGCGGCGAGGGTGTCCTTGGACTTGTCGGACATGACATCCCTGATGAGCTCCACGAAGACCTTCTTCGAGAGCCCCTCCGGCATCTTGGACTCGTCGGTGCAGCTGTTGAGCAGCTTGACTAGCTTGGCGACATAGAGCTTCTTGAACCTGGAGTTCTCGGCCTTGTCGGCGATCTCGTTGAGTCCGGCGGAGAAGCGGGGGACGTCGACGAATCTGGGGAAGGGCACGACATTGCCCTTGTCGTCCTGGAACAGGTACGTCGCGATACCGCAGTGGGGATGGGTGGTGAACGTGACCTTGTTCTCCCCGAGGATTATGGACGCGAACTTGGAGATGGGCGCGACGACAGGGACGGGATACCAGTCTTCCTTGGTGGCGAATCCTGTCTGGGTCTCGACGGCCTCCACCAGGTCTGGGAGCGTGAACCTTCCGGAGGCGACCTCCTCGTTGGTCACCCTTCCGGTGAAGGCTATGGGCTGGAAGTTGACTCCGCGGACGACGTCCGCGTTGTCGAACGCGAATCTGACTATGTCGCCGATGATGTCGTCGTTCATCCCCTTTCCGACCACTGGCACGAGGACGACGGACGGAGGCTTGAGTCCGTCCGTCTTGAGCTTTCTGCAGTTCTCCAGCACTCCGAGCTTGACGGCCATCATCTTGCGGCCGCGGGAGCGGAGGTACACCTCGTCGGTGAGTCCGTCGAACTGCAGGTAGATCGTGTTCATACCGGCTTCCTTGGCGGCCTTCAGGAACTCGTAGTCCCTGGCGAACTTGATACCGTTCGTGGCGACCTGGACCTGCGCGAACCCGAGCTTCTTGGCGTCTGCGACGGCCTCTATGAACTGGGGATAGACAGTGGGCTCCCCTCCGGCGAACTGGATCGCGGTGCACTTGATCGGCTTCTCTGAACGGAGCGCGACCATCATGTCGTGGACCTGCTCGAACGTGGGCTCGTAGACGTAACCCGCATCGTTCGCATTGGCGAAGCAGATCGGACAGTTCATGTTGCATCTGTTGGTCAGGTCGAGGTTGGCGATGGCGGAGCAGGAGAGCATATCGATCCTCTCCCCGTCGATGACGATATGGACCGTGTCGTCGGGATCGTCACCGATGGTCCTGTCCATGGCATTGTGGAGTCCGACCCCGTCATAGGCGAACTTCTCCGCCCTGAGGTACATCTCCTCGTCTCCCCAGTAGACATCGGAGAACTTCCCGTGTTCGGGGCAGGTCTTGTCCATCCAGACTTTTCCGTCCTTTGCATAGATGTCCGCCTGGAGGATCTTCCCACACTCGGGACATATCGACCGAGTCTTCTTGGGAAGGCCCTTCTTCAGCGCATAATTAGTCGCGGTTGCAGTCATGGTACTTGAAATGGCCCACGCCGTTAAGGTATAAAATAAGAAGCCAACCTTCTTAAAAGGGGCAACGAAGTATCCAAATGCTGGAAAGGTCAGTATTATTGTTTTGGATAATACCATGCGGCACCCATGACCGTGCCGTTGGAGGAGTTGGTCCATGCCCATCCCGCGACCCCAGCACGGGACATCGTATCGCGAAGGATGCCTCGGCATCGAATGATCCGCGGATCCGGTCATACGGCATATGCATCTAACATCGTGTGTGTAAGTGTTACTTACGACCCACCCCTTTATCATCCCTTGGAGGAACCTGTCCCTCCATGAGAGGAACCGATACGAGAGGCAGCATGCCGTTCGCGGTGATTGCTGTGACGATACTGCTCCTGTCCGTCGCCGCCGGGGCAGTGGCGGCAAGCTACCAGAGGGCCGGGGACAACGCGGACAGGACGGGCGACGACATCGATGCCATCGACCATGCCGTCCTCGGGACCACCGCCTACATAGACAGGGGCCTAGGGGAGATCATATTCGGGATCTCCACGGATGACACACTTGGAGGCCTAGGGGAGAGGTCGGAGGAGTTCGACAGACGGATGTCGAAATGGTTCGAGTTTCAGTTCGACGGCAAGCCGATGGTCAGTGGGAGCACGAAGGTCGAGTACAGGTCCCATGACATCCACCTGGTATCGGAACCGATGGGCCTCAGCTCCCCGACCGACATGGACGGATACATGCCGACATATCTCCGCGGGACCGGTACCGTATCAGTGCATATAGAGTCCCAATCGGGAAAGGCGGACAGGGACCTGGAGATCTCCACGGATGGCAGCTATGCCCTCCCGCTGGCGGCCGAGAGGGGGTCCCTGTTCCAATCCATGGCAGGCGACGGGGGCATCAGCCTATCGCAGATGATGACATATCAACTGACGTCTCTGGCACAGTACAGAGTGATCTCCGGGTACGGGGCAACCGGCACCATGGGGAAGGGCACGACGGACATCATAACCCCCGACGATGTGAGGGGTGCCTACAGTATATGCATGCAGGCCCTGTCCGCGATCTGCTTCAGGGACGGGGACAACGTCCTGACGGGGAAGCAGCATGCCGATGTGGCGGACATCCTGGTGGCCGACGGAGGGACGGTGTCCATAGACCTCGCCGCGGTGTACTCCCAGGCCATGCTGTCCGCACTGGACGACATCCTGCTGAGATGGATGGACTACCTATACGCATACGACGTCGCTGAAGCGGTCATCGACGTCATACAGCCGTTCAGAGACTCCTTAAGGTCACTGGCATCGTTCATCAGAGGCGAGGAGAGGGTCAGCGGCGTACCGTATCTGAAGAAGGTGATGGATACGAATGGCTACTCCGAGGAGGACTACCGTTTCCCTGGGTCCGGCACCACCGAGGTGACCGTTGGCGGATACACAGTATCGGTGATCAACCCGGCATCGGACCTGTTCTCCATGAGCTGGCTCACACACTTCAAACAGCGCTACGACTCCGGGGACTACGTCCAGGACTTCATCCTAGACGTCCTGAAGGGAGCGGCGATACGTCTGGCCGAACGCAACGATCTCGGAGTGGTGACGTTCGCTGTCGACCCGTACGACACGACCGGGTTCCTGGAGAGGTTGAACCAGGTGTACCGTCAGACGGTCTCCGGATGCTGGGATGCCGTCGAATCGTCCGTATCGGATGCCCTGTCTGGATCGGACAGGAGGGACGAGTTCTACTGTAGACTTGCGGATGAGATCCATTCCCATTCCGGTGACCTCGTCCATATCGGGGAGTTCCGCGACAGGCTGCGCTCCGAACTGTCTGATGCCATCAAGTCCGACGACCGCCCCGAAGAGGAGAGGCCGGACATCGACGAGCTCATGGCGTCACCGGCCGTGTCGCGTGCGGTGTCATCCTACAAGGTGGCCGTGATCTCGGACCTGTCCCTGTTCGAGCCCCTCAAGGATGTGGACGGGGGGTCGGAAAGCCTGATGAAGAAGGTCCTGACGATGATCTGCTCCTATGGGCTGAAGGCTTTGGACATCCTGTATCCGGTCGAGGAGAAGGCACGCCTCATGGGCGATGAGATCCTGGCCATGAACGGCATGAACCCCTACGGCGGGGTCATCGACCTGCCGGGATCGGGATCGTTCGAACTGGTGGACGATGCGGGGAACCGTCTCACGGAGAAGCTGAGCGCTGATGTCTCCGCGGACGAGCTGATCGTGATCGTGACGAGCATCCCGGAGAAATGCGTGCATGTGACGGGATTCAGGGATGAGCGTGATGCCGCATATTCCACGACATTCTCGGTAACGGTCGTCGGTGACGTCGGATACAGGGTCGAAGGGTCAGGATCCCTGGCCGAATCGATGGACGGGATATCTTCCGCCATATCCGACTCCTTCATGGTGGACACGGTCTTGGAGGTCACGGTCGCGAGCGGATGGGCACTGGACGGTATCGACTACATCCCGACGTCTACCGTGCTCTCCGATCTCTCGAAAATGCTCCTGAAGATCTTCGAACCGTTGATAGAACCGCTCAGGAAGGTCATGGAGACGATCCGCGAGGCCATGACCGCGATAAGCGAGTGCGTCATGGAGGCCCTGGGGTTCGTATCTGAGCATCTCATCCGCCTGTACAACGCGATCATGGGTCCCCTGGAGGACCTGAGACAGATGATAGAGGACTCCATCGACGAGCTCATATCCGAATCTGTGTTCGACGTCCTGGTCAACATAAGCCAGGCACATCAGGACGTGACGTTCCAGTTCTTCGGGTGCGAGCTAACTCTGACCACCGACATAGGTACCCTGGCTTCCAAGACCAAATCCCTCCTGAGCATGACCCTGGCGATGCCGATAGCCGGACTGGGGATCGTGGCGGGGATCGACGTGAAATATCGCGGGGACCTCGGACAGTTCGACTCCGATGGACTGGTGATCACCGGAAGCGGTAGCGTTAAGGGGGACGGCTGGGAGGTCGGGGCCACACTGGACCCGCTGATGAAGGGCGGGAAGTACCTGATCACAGTGGACGGCAAGATCGGGAAGAACAGGATATCCCTGGTCGCTCCGAAGCTGGAGAGGTATCACAACATCGGGACGTCGCTGAGCGACATCCCAGGCATAGGCGATGCGCTGAACAACATCCCCCTGCCGGTCCTGGGGGTCAATGTCGGCCTGGATGCGGGATTCAACATCAGATACGCGTCGGCGATGCAGAACGGCATAATAATCAACGAGATCGAGTCCAATCCCGAGGGCGAGGACTCGGACAACGAATGGTTCGAGATACACAACAACACGGACAAGGGTGTGGACCTCAAGGGCTGGTACGTCTCGTACATCAACGGTGCCAGGGAGCATGTCATGCCTCTGAGCGGGACGCTGCCGCCGGGGGGCTTCCTCGTCGTGGAGCCCACGTTCAACATCATCAACGTGTCCGGGAACAGGCTGAGGATATTCGACGACGAAGGGAACCAGAGCGACTCCGTGGAGGTGCCGGGGGACAGTGACAACAGCTCCGCGACATGGCAACGCACCTTCGACGGGTCCACCAAGTGGGAATTCACCGAGAACACAATGGGCGGGAGCCAAGGGAACATAGCGTTCACCAACTTCGGGAAGGACGAGGTCGTGACCGTGCTGGAGAGGTCGATAGACAAGGCATTCGACAAGGTCCCGAACATCACAGACATCGATACCCTGGTCGCATACACCCAACAGCTCATCCGCTACATACTGGAGGGACTGATCGACCTGGCCGCCGAACAGCTGATCGACGCATCCGTGTTCGCTCAGGTGGACCTGAAGGACGCGACATCGACGGTCGCGACGGGGATGCGTGTCGCATTCCGCACCGACGGGGACCTGATACGCGACTGCCTCCGCTACGTGGCGGGACATCTGGAATCCATCCTCCTTGGCATGAGCAACCCGTATCGCATAGACCCGCTGGAGATGTTCACGGAGAACATCGACCTGGAGGTGTGCTTCCACACCGGGGTCGGATTCCCCCAGCTCCTGTCGAAGGGCATGGACGGTCTCCCGGAGATGGACCTCAATGTGGTGTTCAGGGCCAATCTGTCGTCGCTTACCAGGATCGTCGATATGGACACGGGAAGGCCGGAGATGGAATTCGGCATCCTGGCAAGGGACTGCCCTCCGGAACTCATACCATCCAAACTGGGGCCGAAGAGGGACATGTGCAACGACCTGTGGATGTTCAAGACGACCGTCACGCTAGCATGACGGGATGGACGGGGCCGCCAGGTGCGCGCCCCTCCCAGGCTCACCCTTATAATCATGCGCGCGTTGGGGAGTGACATGGCCGCGATGGACTTCAAGATCCCGACTGTCCTCACTTCGGAGGAGCTTATGGAGAAGGCGTTCCACAGAGCGTCTAAGATACGCAAGGAAGGGACCAACTCGCTCGATACGAAGAAGAAGACCGCCCTTGCGAAGGTCACCGCGTCCGGAGACATCATAGTGACGGCCCTTCAGGGCTACGTGAACAAATTCCCGAGACTCGAGAAAGAGGGTGACTTCCTGCCCGAGCTCGTAGATATCGTCATAGGGATAGACAGATACAAGAAGGCCCTCGGGGCCGTCAACTGGTGCGCCACCAAGGCGGACAAGCTGAAGAACGACACGCTCAGGGACATCCGCAGGACCAAGGACCCTGAGATAGTCGAGGCCACCAGGAGGAGCTTCTATGGGAGGCTCAACTCGTACGTCGACCGCATATCCGACGACCTCCTCTTCCTGCAGGACGCCAAGAACAAGTTCAGGAGACTCCCCGCCGTCGAACCCGATACGCCCACGATCGTGGTCGCCGGATTCCCGAACGTCGGGAAGAGCAATCTCGTCACCGTCCTCTCCAGCGCCGAGCCTGAGATCGCCCCGTACCCATTCACCACCAAGGGAGTCATAGTGGGTCACATCAAGGACGACTGGCGCAAATACCAGATAATCGACACGCCCGGACTTCTGGACAGGGAGTTCGACAAGAGGAACGCCATCGAGAAGCAGGCGGTCCTGGCCCTGAGGTACCTCACCGACGTCATGCTGTTCGTCATAGACCCGTCCGAATCCTGCGGGTTCCCCAGGGAGATGCAGGAGAGGCTGCTTGCCACGATCAAGGACAGCTTCACCGGGGTCACGATCATCGAGGCCGAGAGCAAGGCCGACATCATGAAGACCGGGGGCGACAGGATCTGCTTCTCGGCACAGTCCGGGGAGAACATGGACATCCTCACCGGGAGGATCCTCGAGGAACTCCGTTACATCGCGCGCCGCAAGGCCGCGGAGGCCCAGATCGAATGAGCGAGAAGGGTCCGGCATTCAGCGAGGAGATGTCGTCGTACTTCTCCGAACTGTCAGCGAAGAAGGACGAGTGCTACGCCATAGCCGGCAAGGCAAGGAAGATGGGATTCGACCCGTTCACCGAGGTGGAGATCCCTCAGGCAGAGGACCTCGCGTCCCGTGTGGAGAAGCTTCTGGACGACTACCATGTGGAAGGCGTGGCCGACGACATCCGCAGGCTGACCGCGGAACTTGGGAATCGTGAGCTAGTCGCACTGATGGTCGCGAAGGAGATGGCGAAACGCCCTGCGGAATCGACCGAGAAGGCTCTCGACAGGGCCGTGAGGGTCGGTCTGGCGGTACTCACCGAAGGGATCCTGGTCGCTCCGCTGGAGGGCATAGCCGACACGAAGATCGGCAAGAACGCCGACGGGACGAACTATGTCGACCTCATCTTCGCCGGACCCATCCGTGCGGCTGGAGGTACCGGCCAGGCCATGAGCGTCCTCATCGCAGACGTCGTGAGGACCGAACTGGGGATCGGGAGATACATCCCCACCGAAGGGGAGATCGCGAGATTCGACGAGGAGATCCCCCTGTACAAGCAATGTCAGCACCTGCAGTACACGCCGACATCGGAAGAGATAGACCTGATCGTGAGGAACTGCCCCGTATGCGTCGACGGGGAAGGGACGGAACAGATGGAGATATCCGGATTCAGGGACCTTCCGCGCATCGAGACCAACAGGGTGAGGGGCGGAGCCTGCCTCGTCATAGCCGAAGGGATGTGCCAGAAGGCATCCAAACTGAAGAAGCACGTCGACAAGATAGGTCTGTCCGGATGGGATTTCATCGGGAAGTTCCTGGATGCCCACAAGACGGAGAAGAAGGCGGAGGACCCCGAAGCGCCCAAGCACGTGGAGCCGAAGGAGAAGTACCTTATGGACATAGTCGCCGGACGCCCCATATTCGGCCATCCCTGTGTCGTCGGCGGGTTCAGGCTGAGGTACGGAAGGGCACGGACGTCCGGACTGGCATCCCTCGCGTACAGCGTCCCATCGATGTACGTGATGGACGAGTTCATGGCCATAGGGACCCAGCTCAAGATCGAGAGGCCTGGAAAGGCCAGCGTCGTCACCCCATGCGACGAGCTGGAGGGACCGACGGTCCTTCTGAAGAACGGAGACCTAGTCTACTGCGATTCCAAGGAGAAGGCGCTGGAGGTACGCAACCAGATTGCCGAGATAGTGGACAACGGGGAGATCCTGATCCCGTTCGGCGAGTTCTGCGAGAACAACCACACCCTCGTCCCATGCGGATATCCGATCGAATGGCACAGGCTGGAGATCCTGGAGAAGGGGGACCTGCCGGATGACTGGAGAGACCCCACGTACGAACGTGCAAAGGAGATGTGCTCCGTGCTGGGCGTGCCACTGCATCCTAAGTTCAACCTGTTCTGGTCCGACTGGCCATTGGACAGGATAAAGCTGCTCCGCGAACACGTCCTGGCGACCGGAAGGTATGACGGGACCAACCTGTCCATGGAAAACGAACCTGTGTCCAAGAGGATGCTGGAGGACCTGTGCGCCCTGCATATCCTGAGGGACGGACGTCTGATAATCGATGAGAGGTACTCTCTGCCGATGATCGACTGCCTGGGAATCAGGATAGAGGGTGACCGTCTTACCGCCGGGCCCGAGCTCGACGGCAGAGACACGCTCTCGGCCATCGGTGCGGCAGCTGGATATGAGGTCCGTGCACGCGCCATGACCCGTGTCGGGACCAGGATGGGAAGGCCGGAGAAGGCCAAGGAACGCGAGATGACCCCAAAGGTGCATGCGCTCTTCCCGGTCGGCAAGGATGCTGATTCCGGAAAGGAGATGAACTCTGCCATAGACGTCGCCAGATCCTCCGCATCGAGCAGGAAGGGCGGTCGCCCGGAGATATCCGTGGAGGTGGGCAACAGGTTATGCCCCATGTGCAAGACGTTCACATACAGGAACTGGTGCAGGACGTGCGGATCGCATACCACGTACGTTCCCAGACCCAACGACTTCGGGGACCTGGGGCCGGCACCGTTCCCGATCAATCTCGAGGACGAGTACAAGGCCGCCCTGGAATCGCTCGGGGAGAGGACCCCTCCGGAGCTCAAGTGCCTGGATGTGCTCATCTCCAAGACGAAACCTTGCGAAGCCGTGGAGAAGGGGATCCTGAGGCAGCGTAACGGTGTCAGTTGCTTCAAGGATGGTACGATAAGGTTCGACATGACCGACATCCCCCTCACCCATTTCAAACCCAGGGAGATAGGCCTGAGCATCGAGAAGGCGCACGAACTGGGATACGTGCATGATTGGAACAACGAACCCCTCGTCGATCCGGACCAGATATGCGAACTGAAGGTCCAGGACATCGTCCCGGCCAAGGACTGCGGAGACTATCTGGTCAAGGTCGCCGCATACCTGGACGATGAGCTCGAGAAGCTGTACCATCTACCGAGATACTACAACGTGAAGAACAGGACCGACCTCATAGGTCACATAACGTTCGGACTCGCCCCGCACACATCCGGAGGGATCCTGTGCAGGATAATCGGATACGCAGACGTACGCGGATGCTACGGGCATCCATTCTTCCATGCCGCCAAGAGGAGGAACTGCGACGGTGACGAGGATTGTGTCATCCTCGCAATGGACGGGCTCCTGAACTTCTCGAAGTCATTCCTTCCCGACCGCAGGGGAGGGCTCATGGATGCTCCGCTGGTCCTCACCACGAGACTGGACCCCAACGAGATCGACAAGGAGGCGCACAACGTGGACTGCCTTCGCCACTATCCGATAGAGCTGTACCGTGCCGCCATGGAGATGAAGGACCCTAAGACGATCGAGAAGCACATGGACCTCATCGCAGGAAGGATCGGGACACCTGACCAGTATGAGCACATGGGGTTCACCCACGATACGAGGGACATCTCTGAAGGACCGAAGTACTCTGCATACACCACACTGGAGACCATGATGGACAAGATGGATGCTCAGCTGATGCTCGGAAAGAAGATCCGTGCGGTGGACGAGCAGGATGTTGCCCGCAGGGTCCTCAACAAGCACTTCCTGCCGGACATGATCGGAAACCTGAGGAGCTTCTCCACGCAGACGGTCAGATGCACGAAATGCGGAGAGAAGTACAGGCGCATGCCCCTTGCTGGAAAGTGCACGAAATGCGGCAACTCCCTGACCCTGACGGTCCACGAGGCCTCCGTCAAGAAGTATCTGGAGATCTCCAAGAAGATCGGGGAGAAATACGGACTGGACACCTATACGAAGGAGAGGGTCGAGATCCTGGAGATGTCCATGGACTCCGTATTCAACAACGACAAGGTCAAGAAGTGCAAACTGACCGACTTCTTCTGATCACAGCTTGACGTTGAAGTATGAGTTCTTGAAAGCCTCCAACTGCATGGATATGCCCTTGTTCAGAAGCTTGGCGGTCAGCTTTCCGACATTCTTCGCCATGGATACCTGTGCGAAGAGACCTGACAGGTTGAACACGATGTTCACATACGGAAGGTTCGCCTTGGTGGACCAGTGATCCGCCAGGGCATCCATCCGCTCATTACCGGCCGCAACGACCGCGTCACGTATCGCCTCCGAGATCATCTTCGAGAACGCGATATGGATGTTCATCTCGGCCTCGGGCTTGGTACCAGCCTCCGGAGAGCACCTTTCCATCAACCCTCCGATGTCGGCCGGGACACGTCCCAGGACATCCAGGACATCCCTGAGGTCGGGATAGATGCTGAAGCTCTCCAGTGCCAGATACATGTATTCGGACGATACCGATGCTGCCTTGACAGGGTCCTCGCTCGATCCCTCGATCAGAGCGGTCATCAGATCCTGGATGAACTCCCCCTCGACCTCCATGGCAAACTCGGACACACCGGCACGGGAGTGGAGCTGTCCGTCACCGGATGATGCGAGAATGCATGCGGCCGCCGTCGACACCATCAGGCCATAGTCGTCCTCGGATGGCTGTCCGTTCTCCCTGACGTATGACGTCCACTGTGCGAGTCCCTCAGGGAAGTTACCGGCCTCCATGTCATCGATACCTGCCTTCAGCGTCCCTCCCTCCGGGACGGGGACGGCCTTGGGCTTGGCCTGCGGAGGCATCATCCCTAATGCGGCGGCCATCGGTGAAGCGTTCTGCTTGACACTCTGCTTGTCCGTGTAGTACGCACCGCATTTGGTGCAGAACTCGTCGGAATCGTCGGCAGTCGCTTGACCGCATTTGGGACAGATCTTCATGACCCGGCGAAGAGAAAGATACTATATAAATGGGGGTAAAAGCCCGGCAGAGATGCCGGGCAATGAGTTTCACTGTGCTTCGAGGCTCTCGATCTCGACCTTGAAGGCCTGGGCCTCCTCGGAGAGTATCTCGACAGCCTTGTCGAGCGCCTGTCTCGCAGTAAGGGATCCGTCGGTCTCGAACTTGAAGACGAACTGGGTGTCGTCACCGGTGACGGACAGTCCCCTGCCCGCACCGATGCTCTCCACACAGGACATGCAGAGGTTGCAGTCCCTGGGCTTGACGACCGTCAGCTTTCCGCCCTCGACCCCGTAGACATGCTTGGGACACACTTTGGCGACCTCGATCATGTCCTCGTCGGAGGCGTGCTTCTCATCGATATCGATCACGGGGAGGTACGAATACCCCACACCGTTGCATACCTGCCACTTGACGTGCTTCTTGGCTGTGCCCATCACAGCATACGCGTAGATCATGACGGCCTGACCGTCAGTGAGCTCCACGATGGGGATGAACTCGTCCTTGACCTTGAGGTCAGGGTTGCCGAGGGGCATGAGGTCGCCCGAGTACACCGTGCACGGTCCGTGCTTGTTCAGACTGTACATGATGGTGCAGTTGGGGCAGAACCCCTCGCCGTGACAGGAACATTCCTCCTGCGGGACGAACAGGTCGAGGTCCGTGGGGACCGGGACCATTCCGAGTCTGTGGGCGATGATTTCATCGAACAGGGGCGTGGTACTCTCGTACTCCTTACCGTCCATGTCGACGGGACCCAGGTGGAACTCCACCTTGTCGATCGCCATCTTAGGCAGGTCGGTCAGGAGCGTCCTGCGGAGAGCGTTGGCCATGGCGGGCGAGGAGTTGCGAAGGATGAACCTCGCCTTCCTCTCCTCCATTTCGAGAATCTCTATCTCCATGAGAGTTCCCCCTCAGACCCTGCGTCCCCTGCGTCCGCCCTTCTTCTTGGTACCGTCGTGCGGTATGGGTGTGACATCCTCGATACGGCCGATCTTGAGGCCAGCCCTGGTGAGGGCACGGATCGCAGCCTGGGCTCCGGGACCGGGAGAGGCAGATTTGTTGCCTCCGGGTGCCCTGACCCTGACATGGATACCGACGAACTCCTTCTCCTTAGCTGCCTCGGCGACCTTCTCGGCTGCCTTCTGGGCGGCATAGGGCGAAGACTCGTCCTTGGCCTGCTTGACGACCATTCCTCCGGTTGCCTTGGTGATGGTCTCGGCACCGGTGATGTCGGTCAGAGTGATCATGACGTTGTTGTAGCTGGCGTAGATGTTTGCGATTCCCCATTTTGCGGTCATCAGTTAACACCATCCTCTGCTGTGATTCCTGCCTCTGCCGCATCGGCCTTGGCGGCTGCCGCATCGGCTGCCTCCTGCTCTGCGACTGCCTTCGCCCTGACCGCTGCGGAAGCCGCGGCCTGGTCGGCGGACACCCTCATGGGGTGCATCTCATCGGTGTAGGGGGACACGGGGTTGTACTCGATGGAGGATTCCTCGACCCTGGAGACGAGGTATCCGGGAACGGTAACCCTGTGACCGTTCATGAATATGTGTCCGTGAACGATCATCTGCCTTGCCTGCCTGATGGTGCTGGCCAGTCCCTTCTCGAAGACGATGGTCTGAAGCCTGCGGGACAGGACGTCCTCGCTCTTCAGAGCAAGGATGTCGTTGAGGTTGGATCCGACGGGCAGGTATCCGAGCCTTCCGCACTTGTTCAGAAGTGCCTCGGCCTCGATCTTGGCCTGCTTGTCTCCGGACCTCAGGCGTGCCTGAAGGTCCCTGGACTGCTTCCTCAGGTTCCTGAGGATGGTATCGGCCTTCCAGACCTCGGTCTTGTTCTTGAGTCCGAATGCGCGGACGACCTCGAGTTCGGCCTTGATCCTCTCTCCCTGCCAAGGGTGGGAGGGGGTGTCGTAGGTCTTACGTGAAAATTTAGGATCTCCCATTCAAATCACCTCAGGATTTCCTCTGGACTCCGAGAGTCAGTCCGTGCCTTCCATTGGAACGGGTCCTCTGTCCCCTGACCTTGTGGCGTCCCTCGTGCCTGACACCGCGGTAGGAACGGATCATCTTCATCCTGTTGATATCATCCTTCTGGATGATGTCCAGGTCGTTTCCGAGAAGGTGCATGTCGGCACCGGACTCGTAGTCGTTCTGCCTGTTGATGGCCCAAGTGGGTGCGTACTCGACGTAGGACTTGACGAGGGCCTCGATCTCCTTGACCTTCTCGTCAGGGAGCGATCCCATCTTCACGTGGGGGTCCACATCGGCCTTGCTGGCGACGATCTGAGCGACCCTCTTTCCCACGCCTTTGATGCTCTGCAGTCCGACGACGGTCTTCTTCTGACCGTCGATGTCGGTGTTTGCGATACGGACGATGAAGTTGAAGTTCTCATCGACCGCCGCTTTCTGCGACTTCTTTTTCTCTCCTGCCATATAGATAGCCTCCGTAAATGAATCCCGTTGGGATGTGCTCAAGCTCCGGTTCCCGAAGGAAGGAACTCTCAGTGTTCCCTTCCGTCTCCGGACAGGGGTTCCTGAGTTTACGCGAACGTGGCGATGGGCTTATTATTTATAAAGGTAGGGGGAGGGCAGGAACCCGAACCCCAGACAGTTGGTGATGCACCATGCCAGTGAACCCGCCCCGGGTCGAATCCGAGGACTCCTCCGGGAATGAACAGCCAAACAGTGTCGATAAGGGCTCTGAAAAGGGAAATGGTGCTGGAGGCCGGATTCGAACCGGCGAACTCCTACGAGAAAGGATCTTGAGTCCTTCGCCTTTGACCAGGCTTGGCAACTCCAGCACTTGGTTGGGGTTTCACGGGAGAGTCGTCACCTCTCCCCTGTGACCGTCGATGTAGAAAGTGTACTCGTGTTGAGACACCATCCCGCCTCCGGCCTCTACCAGGGTAGCATATCCGGCGAGGACGCCACGACGCATCAGGTTCCTGACATGCTTCTCCGCATCCGGGAACTCACAGCTTCTCGCACAGAACGGGAACTCATGGAACTCCTCCTTGCAGTAATCGAGGAATTCCTGTGCCTTCGGATCTGCCTGGGGCTTGTCCCTCGCGATACGGACGATGTTACCGAACTTACCATTATCCACATAACCCTTTCCATCGGTCGCGAAAGGCTCGATGGCGACGGTCATGCCGGAGAAGATCCTCTGATCGTCGCCGGAGTCGTAGCTGGGGACCGAGAGGCCCGCATGGAGATTGTATCTCTCGATCTGGTGTCCACAGAGGTTCTCGATGGGCACGAAACCATCACGCTTCATACTCATCTCCACGGCCCTGCCGATCTCCCCTAGGGTCACACCATCGCCGATGAACTCGGCAACCGTGTTCCTCGCCCTCTTGGACGCCTCTATGAGCTCGGTGTATCTCTTGGTACCCACTTCGACGGTCCCAGCGGTATCCCCGACGAACCCGTCCAACTCAGCCCCACAGTCGATCTTGACGACATCTCCGATCTCGAAGACACTGGAATCGTTGCAAGACGGCGTGTAATGGGCAGCGATCTCGTTCCTGCTGATGTTGCATGGGAAGGCTAGCCCGCACCCGTGCGAACGTATGTATCCCTCCACCTCCTGTGCAACGTCGTAGAGCTTCACACCCTCGCCCACGAGGGACATCCCCAACTCCCTTGCCTCACCGGACACGCGTCCGGCCTTGCGCAGCTTCTCCAGTTCCTCGGAACTCAGCATCCTAAGACTTCCCTGATCTTGTCTGCAGGGATGGCACCCTGCCTGATGATCTCCACTTCCTTGTCCATGAGCCATACGATCGTGGAGGGCATTCCGAGCGTACATTCGCCCGAATCTATGTACGTGTCGACCGAATCGCCGAAATCAGCGATCGCGGCATCTACGTTGACCGCATCGGGATGAGAATGCAGATTGGCGGATGTGGCCACGATGGGCCCAGTACGCCTCACCAGCTCGAGCGCGAACCTGTTGTCGGGCATGCGTATCCCGACCTTCTGGGACGAGGATGTTACGATGTCCGGGACGTCCGGCTGCTTCTTTATGATTATCGTGATCGGCCCGGGCATGAACGCCTTGATCAGCTTGTCAGCATTCTCATTGAGAACAGCGACCCTCTCGAGCATGGCCTTGTCTGAAACCGCTACGGAGAGTGGCATGTCGAAAGGCCTGTTCTTGACCACATACAGGTTCTTGACCGCCGCTTCGTTGTAAATGTCCGCTCCGATTCCGTATACGGTCTCGGTGGGATACACAATCAGCTTTCCGGCTGCAACATCCTCTGCTGCAGCGATGACCGCGTCATCACATTGGGGGTCGAATCCGTGTGAGTAATCGCACTTTATTATCTTCAATTCAAACACCTGCCATTCTCAAGACCCCGGCGAGATAGCCGGAATCATACCTTTCGCATGTATTGCCATGACCCGGAAACAGTCCCCTTATGTCAATGTTACTAAACCTGGACAGTGAATCCACCATGGCGCCCATCGATCCGCCGGAGAAATCCGTCCTTCCGTAACCTGTAAGGAAGAGAGTGTCTCCTGAAATCAGATAGCCTGTGGACCCCTCATAGAGACAAATTCCCCCAGGAGTATGGCCGGGGGTCTCCATCACACGGAATGTGTGGTCGCCGGTCCCGATGGTGTCACCCTCCTTCAGAGGGTTCACATCCACGGGATGCATCGTCGCACCGAAGAGCGACGAGACCGTCAACATCGGATCTGCGGAAGAGATTGCCGCCACGTCAAGAGCTCCCGCATATGCGGGACATCCGAAAGCGTCGACCATGTCCTTGAGCCCGCCACAATGATCATAATGGCAGTGCGTCAACACGATGGAAGAGGGGCACCGGTCTGTCATCCGCCTGATGGAACGGATGACGTTGTCCGAGTCTTCCCCGGACCCCGTATCCACGATGATCGGATGATCGCCAGATACCAGATAGATATTGGAATCGTACGGGATTGCCGATGGAACCTTCCTGATGGTCATCGAGGTGCCATGGCCAGGTCATATAAACAGATGACGTTCGAAAGAACCACGAACACGAAATGGGATGGAACATCGGATGATGTCGAGAATGTAAAGTGGTTGGTTGGAGGATGAGAATTTTTCATACGGAACCTGTTTAACTGCTAGATCACACCCCAGCGACGTCTAAGAACTTTAGTAAGCCAGGACTGAACATCTCGGCGAACCTCGATGCTTACATCCGGCTTCTATCAAACTCATCATTTATGAGCGTTCTATGGGTACCTCTTTTTTAAGATGGCTTCGAGCTTAGATGCCTTCAGCTCTTATCCACTACCGCGTGGCTACTCAGCATGCCTTGTCAGACAACTGATAAACTAGAGGCGACGAACCCCTGTTCCTCTCGTACTAAAGGGTCCTTCTCATCAGGTACCAACACCTCCATCAAAAAGCAACAAAACTGTCTCGCGACGTTTTAAACCCAGCTCACGATCCCTTTTAATGGGCGAACAACCCCACCCTTGGCAGCTGCTGCACCACCAGGATAGGGAGAGCCGACAGCGAAGTAGCAAGCCACGAGGTCGATGTGAACTCTTGCTCGTGACAACTCAATTATCCCCAGGGTAATTTTTCTGACATCAATCACCCCCATTCAGGAGGTTGATTGGTTCGTTAGGCCTTAGTTTCCTATCTCCGATCCCTATTGTCTGGATCCGAGTCAAGCTGGCTTATACCCTTACATTCTTCGGTAGATTTCTGACCTACCTGAGCCAACCTTTGGGCACCCTTGTTATCTTTTTGAGGGCGTGGCGCCCCACCCGAACTGCCTGCCTATAGCTGTTCCTCCGGAGAGGTGAGTCGTAAAAACTTGCAAGGGCGGTGTTTCATCGGTGACTCGGAGAGATGCTAGCGCACCTTCCTGGGTAACGTCTCCCGCCTACCCTACACATGCCAATTCTTACAACAACAACAGGTTGCAGTGAAACTCCATGGGGTCTTCGCTTTCAGATGGAGGGGTCTGGATTGTGCACCAGACTGATTGTTTTCACTAGCGTCATGGCGGGGACAGTAGAACTCTCGTTGAGCCTTCATGCAAGTCGCCAATTAAGCGACAAGGTATTACGCTACCTTAAGAGGGTCATAGTTACCCCCGCCGTTTATCGGTCCTTCGATCCGTTGAAACAGATTTTCAGATGCCGACACTGGGCAGGCTTCGGCCTCTATACACATCCTTTCGAACTAGCAGAGACCTATGTTTTTATTAAACAGTCGGAGTTCTCTTGTCACTGCGACCAGCAGCTCTCACTGCTGGCACCCCTTCTCCCGAAGTTACAGGGCTAATTTGCCGAGTTCCCTCGCCACGATTATGCTAACACGCCTTAGGCTATTCACCTAGGGACACCTGTGTCGGTTCTTGGTACGAACAATAAGATTGTAACTATGCAGGTTTCACGGAATCCAGGAATTACCGGAAGCAAGCTTACGCTCGCCTCATCACGCATTCACCAACTTCTCACCATTACGGTTCTTCATCGGTTTCGGCGCTTAAATACGCTGACAGGCGTACTCCAGCTATCCCGAACTAACTACATAGGCAAAGATCTTACTGGTACAGGAATATTAACCTGTTTCCCATTCGATAACTTCGATTAAGAGTTACCTTAGGATCGACTAACCCTTGGCTGACGAACATTGCCAAGGAACCCTTGCCCCTGCGGCGACACGGATTCTCACCGTGCTTTGCTGCTACTCACTCCAGGATCCTCGTTGGTACACGGTCCACAGGACTTCACAGCCCTGCTTCTGCCCATGCACCACGCCCCCCTACCGAATTACTTTGCAGTATCCTACAGTATCGGTACTCGGTTTAGCCCCGTCCATTTTCTGGGCCCACGATCTAGACCGGTGAGCTGTTACGCTATCTTTAAAGGATGGCTGCTTCTAAGCCCACCTCCCGGTTGTTTTAGACCGCCGACGCCATTTCGTATTACACTTGACCGAAATTTAGGGACCTTAACTGTAGTCTGGGTTGTTTCCCTTATGGCCACCAAGCTTACCCCGGATGGCCTCACACCCGACGTCTACGATGAACGCAAGTTCGGAGTTTGACAAGATGCCGAGGAATTTCTTCCCCTAAGCACCCAATCGGTGCTCTACCTCACATTCCACCTCGATCGAGGTCTAGCTGCGACTAGTTTCGGGGGGAACCAGCTATTTCCGGCCTAGATTGGCCTTTCACCCCTATACCCAAGTCATCCAAACGATTTGCACATCAGAACTGGTTCGGACCTCCACCTCCCCTTCGAGAGGCTTCATCCTGCTCAGGCATAGATCGACCGGCTTCGGGTATCCGCACCATTGACTCCAGGCGAGCACACCTTGCCCCTCGCAAAAAGCTGCGGGCAATCGGTTTCCCTTCGGCTACCTTATTGAAAAGTTAACCTCGCCAATGACCAGAACTCCCTGGATCGTTTTTCGAAACGAACAAAATAACACTGGTCCACCAAAATTGGTTTCTTCCCTTTGATGCTATTTAAATCTTTAACCGTATGGTTTCAGGTCTTTTGACCTCCCGTTAAGGGTACTTTTCAGTCTTCACTCACGCTACTACTGCACTATCGGACTAGAGACGTATTTAGGGTTGGAAGTGAATGCCTCCCAAATTCATGCGCGATATCCAACGCACACTACTCGAGAACATCATCAATCTCCATATCCGCCTTCCTCTAAGGGGCTATCACCCTCTATGGCCTGGCTTTCCAGCCAAGTTTGAGTATTCGGACGTAGGAGTAAACGAGTCTGTAACACCACATTTCCCTTGCCTTTCGGTAGGGATTCGGTTTGCCCTATACCGCGTTCGATCGCCTTTAATAACGGTATCTCTGTTGATTTCTTTTCCTGCGGGTACTAAGATGCTTCAATCCCCCGCGTTCCCGATCATTACTGATCATTCCGAAGAATAGGAAGTCCCATTAGGTAATCGTCGGATCATAGGCTTCTTGCACCTACCCGACGCATATCGCAGCTTGACACGACCTTCTTCAGCGCTCTAGCCGAACCATCCCCCATACGGCGTAGCATCGCCGCTGGCGTATGATCTAGCACACGTCCAGGTTTCGTATGATTGGTGATCATCGGACTTGATCCGTTCTCATCCTCCAATTACGGAGCCCTACACCACTTCCCCGAGACAGGACCTCTGCCCGGGTGCATG
Source organism: Candidatus Methanoprimaticola sp. MG2 (assembly GCF_047501175.1). Classification (NCBI taxonomy): domain Archaea; kingdom Methanobacteriati; phylum Thermoplasmatota; class Thermoplasmata; order Methanomassiliicoccales; family Methanomethylophilaceae; genus Candidatus Methanoprimaticola; species Candidatus Methanoprimaticola sp. MG2. The sequence goes on along the minus strand of NZ_JBEQWH010000001.1, from coordinate 4,265 downwards.
CGATTGTGAATCCAGCCGACTTCTCGGCAGGCGTGGAAACGGCGTAGACGAGGGAAGTATATAAGACTTCCGACGAGTCGCCGCAATCCTTTCCGCGTCAATCCTACGAGTCTTCCCTTAAGCCCCTTTTCAGGTGCTAGAAAGGTGCTCGCAGACGGACGCAACAAACCATGTGAAACGGGCATAGTTAATAAAGTTAACGGTAATAGCGATTCATATTTAGCTGAAATAAATACAATACTGCATATAATTGTATATCCAACCACACGAGTTTGGATTTTTGGCATCGAACATTATCCAAATTAGAATAGAATCCACAGACATGGACATCCTGATGAAAGCAAAACAAATAGAACACCATCGAAGATGCATGTAACGAGATAATGTCCGACTGATGTCGATATAGAGATATTCCAAAAAATCCATGCTAGCGTATGAGCCCGTTCTCAGGGATGAATCGTGCGGATCGTAGATTGTCATCTGATGATGCAGAAGAGATCCTAAGAAATGGGAAGGTTGGAACACTTAGTGTCTCTGGAGTGGAAGGATACCCATATGGCATTCCGATGAATTACGTCTATGACCGGGGATTGCTGCAATTCCACACATCGTCCAGAGATGGATTGCTGCTAAGGTCTCTGAGATCGAATCCCAGAGCATCATTCTGTGTTTTTGAACATGTATGTAACTCCAAATACAGGAGTGTCATTGCATTCGGAATCCTTTCCATTGAGGGTGATAAGAAGGAGATCATCGAGCGGATCATAGACAAGTATGTTCCGAAACCATACAACGAATCGTCAAAGAAGAATATAGGTGAAAAGTTAGAACACATGTGTGGACTTTCATTGACCATCGAACACCTGACTGCTAAGTATGTCGATAAGCCCGGTGAATGAAACCTGGACCGTTAACATGTAACCCCATCTGAAAACTCTCTAGGATATTCCGATCGTATGGACCGGATAAGGGCGGATGATTGAAATGAACCGACGAAAATCAGATTGCCTGTCGGCATATCGACGAATCAAACTGCTATATGCGAAAACACAAGTTGGGATGGAACATCGGATGATGTCGAGAATGTAAAGTGGTTGGTTGGAGGATGAGAATTTTTCATACGGAACCTGTTTAACTGCTAGATCACACCCCAGCGACGTCTAAGAACTTTAGTAAGCCAGGACTGAACATCTCGGCGAACCTCGATGCTTACATCCGGCTTCTATCAAACTCATCATTTATGAGCGTTCTATGGGTACCTCTTTTTTAAGATGGCTTCGAGCTTAGATGCCTTCAGCTCTTATCCACTACCGCGTGGCTACTCAGCATGCCTTGTCAGACAACTGATAAACTAGAGGCGACGAACCCCTGTTCCTCTCGTACTAAAGGGTCCTTCTCATCAGGTACCAACACCTCCATCAAAAAGCAACAAAACTGTCTCGCGACGTTTTAAACCCAGCTCACGATCCCTTTTAATGGGCGAACAACCCCACCCTTGGCAGCTGCTGCACCACCAGGATAGGGAGAGCCGACAGCGAAGTAGCAAGCCACGAGGTCGATGTGAACTCTTGCTCGTGACAACTCAATTATCCCCAGGGTAATTTTTCTGACATCAATCACCCCCATTCAGGAGGTTGATTGGTTCGTTAGGCCTTAGTTTCCTATCTCCGATCCCTATTGTCTGGATCCGAGTCAAGCTGGCTTATACCCTTACATTCTTCGGTAGATTTCTGACCTACCTGAGCCAACCTTTGGGCACCCTTGTTATCTTTTTGAGGGCGTGGCGCCCCACCCGAACTGCCTGCCTATAGCTGTTCCTCCGGAGAGGTGAGTCGTAAAAACTTGCAAGGGCGGTGTTTCATCGGTGACTCGGAGAGATGCTAGCGCACCTTCCTGGGTAACGTCTCCCGCCTACCCTACACATGCCAATTCTTACAACAACAACAGGTTGCAGTGAAACTCCATGGGGTCTTCGCTTTCAGATGGAGGGGTCTGGATTGTGCACCAGACTGATTGTTTTCACTAGCGTCATGGCGGGGACAGTAGAACTCTCGTTGAGCCTTCATGCAAGTCGCCAATTAAGCGACAAGGTATTACGCTACCTTAAGAGGGTCATAGTTACCCCCGCCGTTTATCGGTCCTTCGATCCGTTGAAACAGATTTTCAGATGCCGACACTGGGCAGGCTTCGGCCTCTATACACATCCTTTCGAACTAGCAGAGACCTATGTTTTTATTAAACAGTCGGAGTTCTCTTGTCACTGCGACCAGCAGCTCTCACTGCTGGCACCCCTTCTCCCGAAGTTACAGGGCTAATTTGCCGAGTTCCCTCGCCACGATTATGCTAACACGCCTTAGGCTATTCACCTAGGGACACCTGTGTCGGTTCTTGGTACGAACAATAAGATTGTAACTATGCAGGTTTCACGGAATCCAGGAATTACCGGAAGCAAGCTTACGCTCGCCTCATCACGCATTCACCAACTTCTCACCATTACGGTTCTTCATCGGTTTCGGCGCTTAAATACGCTGACAGGCGTACTCCAGCTATCCCGAACTAACTACATAGGCAAAGATCTTACTGGTACAGGAATATTAACCTGTTTCCCATTCGATAACTTCGATTAAGAGTTACCTTAGGATCGACTAACCCTTGGCTGACGAACATTGCCAAGGAACCCTTGCCCCTGCGGCGACACGGATTCTCACCGTGCTTTGCTGCTACTCACTCCAGGATCCTCGTTGGTACACGGTCCACAGGACTTCACAGCCCTGCTTCTGCCCATGCACCACGCCCCCCTACCGAATTACTTTGCAGTATCCTACAGTATCGGTACTCGGTTTAGCCCCGTCCATTTTCTGGGCCCACGATCTAGACCGGTGAGCTGTTACGCTATCTTTAAAGGATGGCTGCTTCTAAGCCCACCTCCCGGTTGTTTTAGACCGCCGACGCCATTTCGTATTACACTTGACCGAAATTTAGGGACCTTAACTGTAGTCTGGGTTGTTTCCCTTATGGCCACCAAGCTTACCCCGGATGGCCTCACACCCGACGTCTACGATGAACGCAAGTTCGGAGTTTGACAAGATGCCGAGGAATTTCTTCCCCTAAGCACCCAATCGGTGCTCTACCTCACATTCCACCTCGATCGAGGTCTAGCTGCGACTAGTTTCGGGGGGAACCAGCTATTTCCGGCCTAGATTGGCCTTTCACCCCTATACCCAAGTCATCCAAACGATTTGCACATCAGAACTGGTTCGGACCTCCACCTCCCCTTCGAGAGGCTTCATCCTGCTCAGGCATAGATCGACCGGCTTCGGGTATCCGCACCATTGACTCCAGGCGAGCACACCTTGCCCCTCGCAAAAAGCTGCGGGCAATCGGTTTCCCTTCGGCTACCTTATTGAAAAGTTAACCTCGCCAATGACCAGAACTCCCTGGATCGTTTTTCGAAACGAACAAAATAACACTGGTCCACCAAAATTGGTTTCTTCCCTTTGATGCTATTTAAATCTTTAACCGTATGGTTTCAGGTCTTTTGACCTCCCGTTAAGGGTACTTTTCAGTCTTCACTCACGCTACTACTGCACTATCGGACTAGAGACGTATTTAGGGTTGGAAGTGAATGCCTCCCAAATTCATGCGCGATATCCAACGCACACTACTCGAGAACATCATCAATCTCCATATCCGCCTTCCTCTAAGGGGCTATCACCCTCTATGGCCTGGCTTTCCAGCCAAGTTTGAGTATTCGGACGTAGGAGTAAACGAGTCTGTAACACCACATTTCCCTTGCCTTTCGGTAGGGATTCGGTTTGCCCTATACCGCGTTCGATCGCCTTTAATAACGGTATCTCTGTTGATTTCTTTTCCTGCGGGTACTAAGATGCTTCAATCCCCCGCGTTCCCGATCATTACTGATCATTCCGAAGAATAGGAAGTCCCATTAGGTAATCGTCGGATCATAGGCTTCTTGCACCTACCCGACGCATATCGCAGCTTGACACGACCTTCTTCAGCGCTCTAGCCGAACCATCCCCCATACGGCGTAGCATCGCCGCTGGCGTATGATCTAGCACACGTCCAGGTTTCGTATGATTGGTGATCATCGGACTTGATCCGTTCTCATCCTCCAATTACGGAGCCCTACACCACTTCCCCGAGACAGGACCTCTGCCCGGGTGCATGCGATTGTGAATCCAGCCGACTTCTCGGCAGGCGTGGAAACGGCGTAGACGAGGGAAGTATATAAGACTTCCGACGAG
>NZ_JBEQWH010000019.1:0-9162 GCF_047501175.1 Candidatus Methanoprimaticola sp. MG2 | reverse complement strand
CCTGAAGCCAACCCGGGGCGCGGCGGGGCCCCCCCGGGCGGGGTGGCCCCGGACCCATTACAGTAATCACCCGTCCCGATGCGAAGGGGCGGTCCCCCATGGTGTCGTCAGCATCGGAAGACAGTATCGCAATCCGGGGAACGGCCTTAGCATGTGTATTCCGCCGCGTCCCCGTCTTACGCTAGGGGCTCTCCCCCCGAACGGGCCGATGCTGCGACACCACCCCACACCCTCCCTGATACGGATCGGACTTTACGGACAGGGCTCTCGAGATGGGAGCACGGTTCCGCCGGGACAGCGGGTTTAAATAAGGAGGAAGGGTTGCCAGACGGTGCTGTCAGGGCCGGATGCGCCTGCGCCCAATGCCCCTGACCATCGCAGATAATTGAAGCTCATCGCAAAGAAGCATGTGTGAATGATTGGGTTGGCTGTTCTCGAACCTGGTTCGTCATCTGTGCACGATGAAGGTCGCTTTTGATACCGCCACCGTTTCTGCTCTATGTCCGTCGTGTTTCCGAAGTCCGATTCTCGGGATCGATCGCTTGCAACATTTCACCAACCTTTACTACGTATTGTTGTTAATCATCCAATCATTTGCGGTTCTATTAGACGAATGTTTTTTTTACGTTGTGAAAATCCCCTTTCCAATGCACTCGAATCTGTACTATACCGATCACCAGGCAGAGTACGAATCCTCTGCAAGAAGCTACCCTCGCAGGTTCCCCCTCGCCATAGCATCCGCCAAAGGGTCCTGGATCGAGGACGTCGAGGGGAACAAGTACCTCGACTTCCTCAACGGCGCGGGGACCCTCGCCCTCGGACATAATGACGATGAGATCAACGCGGCCATGGTCGACCTCATACAGTCCGGTGCCGCCCTCCATGCACTCGACCTCGCAACCCCCCTGAAGGACATGTTCGTGGAGACCCTGTTCTCCATCCTCCCTAAAGGGATGGCATCCCGCGCGAAGGTGCAGTTCTGCTCCCCGTCCGGGACAGATGCCACCGATGCGGCCATAAAGCTCTGCAAGACCGCCACCGGGAGGAGCACCGTCATAGCGTTCTCCGGAGGGTACCACGGGATGGGGCACGGCGCCATGGCGCTCACGGGGAACTGCAACGCCAAGGACCGCGTCGCCAACGTCATGCCCGGAGTCCAGTTCATGCCCTACCCGTACTCCTACCGCTGCCCGATGGGAATCGGCGGGGAGGCGGGGACCAGAGCGTGCATCAACTATCTCGAACGGCTCCTGAAGGACCCCGAGAGCGGGGTCACCAGACCCGCTGCAGTCATCATCGAGCCCATCCAGGGAGAGGGAGGGGTCGTGCCCGCGCCCGTGGAGTTCCTGCAGGCCGTGCGCAGGATCACCAAGGAGCTCGGGATCCCCCTGATCTGCGACGAGATCCAGTCCGGGATGGGCCGTTCCGGGAGGATGTTCGCCTTCGAGCACGCCGGCATCGTCCCCGACGTCATCCTCATCTCGAAGGCCATCGGGGGGTCGCAGCCCCTGTCCGTCGTCGTCTACGACAGGGACCTCGACGCATGGGGCCCCGGCGCGCACGCGGGGACCTTCCGCGGGAACCAGCTCGCGATGGCCTCGGGGATCGTCGTCATGAGGAGAGTCGGCGACCCCGGGTTCCTCGCCGAGGTCTCCAGGAAGGGCGATATGATGATGGACCGCATCCGCAGGCTCCAGCAGGAGGTCTCCATCATCGGGGATGTCCGCGGGAGGGGGCTGATGTTCGGCGTGGAGTTCATCGACCCGAACGGTCCCCTCGACCTGATGGGGGTCCCCGAGCCAAGCGGGAAGGTCGCAACCCTGGTGCAGAGAGGGTGCTTCGAGAACGGGTTCATCATGGAGAAGGGAGGTCGCAACGGCTCCGTCATGAGGTGCCTCTGCGCCCTCAACATCTCCGATGCCGATATCAATGCCGCAATGACGATATTCGAGAAGGTCGTGAGGGAAGTCGATGAAAGATACCGCAACTGAACCCCTGCTGCTCTCCGAGTCCGAGGACGTGCGGGAGAGGTTCTCGGAGATGATCCGCGAGACCCTCGCCTCCGTCTTCCGCTCCTTCTCCGACGGAAGCGCGTTCTCGGGGATCGAACCCCAGGACCTGAGGGACAAGGTTAACGGACTGGGATTCCTCCCCGAGCACGGGAGGGGGTTCGAGGCCGTGCTGAAGGATACGGAGGAGGTCATCCTCCCGCACCTCCTGCGCACCTGGTCCACCAGCTACATGCCCCACCTGCACTCCCCCGTGCTCACGGAGACCATATGCTCCGAGCTGATCATATCCTGCTTCAACGACAGCATGGACAGCTGGGACCAGGGCCCCGCCGCCACGGAGCTGGAGGAGAGCATGGTCCGCGGGCTCGCGAGACTCTTCGGCCTGCCGGAGGGGACCTCGGACGGCTGCTTCACCTCCGGCGGGTCCCAATCCAACATCTCCGCCATCGTCGCCGCCCGCGACTGGTACTGCATGGAGAGGCTGGGGTGGGACGTCAAGATGGACGGGCTCCCCCCGGAATCCGGGAAGCTGCGCGTCTACACCTCGGAGATCTCGCACTTCTCGATGGACAAGGCCAGCCACATCCTCGGGATGGGCTATGCGGCCGTCCGGAAGATACCGGTCGACGACAGGTGCAGGATCGACCTCGCGGCGTTCGATAGGATGCTCGAGGAGGACGTGGCATCCGGGCTCCTCCCGTACTGTGCGGTGGCGACCTTCGGGACCACCGATTTCGGCTCCATAGACGACGCGGCGGGGATGAGGAGGCTGTGCGACCGCTTCGGTATGCACCTCCACGGCGATGCCGCCTACGGCTCCGGACTGATCATGAGCGAACGGTACAGGGACCGGGTGTCCGCCCTGTCCCTCTGCGATTCCATCACCGTGGACTTCCACAAGATGTTCCTGATGCCCATATCCTGTTCCGCCATCCTCGTCAGGGATGCGGAGCTGCTGAGATGCTTCGAGCTCCACGCGGACTACCTCAACCGCGAGGAGGACGAGGAGGACGGATACATCAACCTGGTCGGGAAGTCCATGCAGACGACGCGTCGCTTCGACGCCCTGAAGGTGTACATGGCGTTCCAGACCCGGGGCATGGACGGGTTCGGGAGGATCATCGACACCGCTGTGGGCAACGCCTCCTACTTCTACGGGAGGATCTCCTCGGACAGGGACTTCATCGTCCCGGTGGAACCCGAGATGTCCTCGGTGGTCTTCGCCCTGGTCGGCGGCGACGAGCTCAACAAGAGGGTGAGACGGCTCCTCCTATCGGAGGGGACCGTCATCGGCCAGACCGTCAAGGACGGGAGGGTGATGCTGAAGTTCACCCTTCTGAACCCCAACCTCACCCACGGGATGATAGATTCCATCATCGAGAGGATCAAGGCACTCGGCTCCGGCTCGTGAACGAACTTCTGATGCAAGGGAGCGGGGAGGTCGGGAATTGCCCGACCTTCCCGTCATGGCCGCGTGACGGGACAAGACAGCGGTCCGCTGCAAAGGTGATTCACAGGACTGTGCGTTCTGCGATCACGGACGGGAGCTTCCCGTCGAAGGCCACACCGTAGAGGATGGTGTCACCCTTCAGACCGTGGATGTAGTCCTTCTTCTTGATCTGCGCAAGGGCCTCTTCTGCGAGTTCTTCCGTCCTCTTGCTCCCATCGGAGTCGCGCCGGCGCTTGATCTCGATCAGGATGTTCGGTCCGTCACCAACGATGCGTTCCAACCTGATGTCGTAGTACCCGTTCCCCGCCTCCATGTCGGCAGTGACCCTGTACCTCCCCGAGAGGTACATCAGGACCCCCGTGATGAACGCCTGGTATGAGTGCTCGTTGTCCAGCACCCTGAACCCGACTGTGTCGGACATCAGCTCGTAGAGTGACAAGGACATCAGATCCGTATCACAACTCACGATGGAATCCGTGAACTTGTACAATGAGCTGGAACCGTTGATCAGACCACGGACCAGCATGTTAGCGAACACCCCGAACATCTCCCTGTTGGGGATCGACAGGTCGTATAGCTCCCCGTTCGGGATAACTTTCAGATAACCTGCCATGGCCATCATCGAGTATATCGCCGTCTGGTTGGAACGAAGGTCGCTGTACGCTATGGTCGGATCGATCGCCTCTCTAATGGAACCACCGGAGGCCAGGATGCGCAGTTTCACAGCTGTCGAATATCCTGTCCTCGACATCAGGTCCTCGATTATCGAGTTCCCGCTGGTGCCCGCCCAATACGGGAACGGCTTGAACTTTCTAGACACATAGTTCAGAACGCTCCATGGGTTGTATATCTCGGCATCGCCGAACACGTACCCGTCGTACCAGTCCTTCGCCTCCTCGTACCTCTCCGGATGGCCGTAGTCGTCGCACAGCCTCTTGACCTCAACCTGGGTGAATCCGAACATCTCGTCGGATTCGGTTGACAATATGTTGTCGATGTATGAATTATTGAGTCCAGAGAATATGCTCTCCTTCGAGATCTGCATCACGCCGGTAACAACGGCAAAGTCGAGTGACTTATTACCTTTAAGTATCGATTCGAGCGTGAGCTTCATGAAATCCAGGATCCTCTGGAAATCCTCGGTCCCATAGGCGTTCTGGATGGGATTGTCGTATTCATCGATGAGAACGACGACCTTCGAGCCGTGATATGATTCCATGAGGTCCATCAACAGACTGAAAGAGCGCTTCAGCAGGGAATCATCATGTGAGATGGATTCCAATTTTCTGTACGACTCGATCTTGGTGGGGTGTAGATCCTGTTCCAACACGTACGTATACTTGATGAATAGATCCGATACCACCAGGCCTACATCCTTGATGAAATCCTCGTAGGATCCTGTCGAGAGCCCTTTGAAATCGAAGTATAGGACGGGGGATGCGTTCTTCCTCGGCTCTAGGTCATCTCTCTCAGAGATTCTGAGGCCATCGAACCATGTATTGCCCTTGTGCTCCACGTTGAGGAACGCGTCCATCATCGAGAGGTTCAGGGACTTCCCGAACCTCCTTGGCCTGGTGAACAGATACACCTCGGCACCCCCATCCAGGATCTGCGCTATGAGGTCGGACTTGTCCATATAGTAGTAGTCCTCATCACGCAGCTTCTTGAAATCCTGGATGCCGATGGGTATCTTCCTCATGCTGTTGCGTATGCCCTCGATAGTCATATAATTATGCAAAGTGCTTGTCCATGACCTTGTCCACCATCCAATGATGCGATGTGTGACGGGATCCGTCTGAATCAAACGGTTCACAGGACGGTGCGTTCTGCGATCACGGACGGGAGCTTCCCGTCGAAGGCCACACCGTAGAGGATGGTGTCACCCTTCAGACCGTGGATGTAGTCCTTCTTCTTGATCTGCGCAAGGGCCTCTTCTGCGAGTTCTTCCGTCCTCTTGCTCCCATCGGAGTCGCGCCGGCGCGTGATCTCGATTAGGATGTTCGGTCCGTCGCCGACGATGCGCTCCAACCTGATGTCGTAGTACCCGTTCCCCGCCTCCATGTCGGCGGTGACTCTGTACCTCCCCGAGAGATACATCAGGACCCCCGTGATGAACGCCTGATATGAGTGCTCGTTGTCCAACACCCTGTATCCCACTGCTTCCGACATCATCTCGTAGAGCGACGAGGACATCATCCTCGTGTCGCAACTCACGATGGAATCCGTGAACTTGTACAATGAGCTGGAGCCGCTGATCAGATCGCGGGCCATCATCTCGGCAAATATGCCGAAAAGATGTCTGTTGGGTATCGAGAGCTCGTGACAGCTGCCTTTCGGAACCGCTCTGAGATAGCCTGCCATGACCATCATCGAGTAGATGGTTGCCGGATCTGAATGGAGGTCGCCGTAAACAACGTTCGGGTCGATCCTCTCCATGACCGTCCCGCCTGATGCGAGCACGCGGAGGTTCTCAGAGGTTGCATCGTCCCTTTTCGAAGTCAAGTGCTTGACCAGCGAGTACCCGCAGGTGTCAGCCCAGAACGGAGGCATGGTGAATTCGGAACCAAGATAATTCATGACGAACCAGGGGTCGAACACCTCTGCATCACCGAAGATGTGCCCGCCATACCACATTTTGGTCTCTTCGTACTTCTCCGGATGACCGTAGTCCTCGCACAGTCTCCTGACCTCATCAGGAGTGAATGCGAACATCTCATCGGATCCTGTGGACAGTACGTCATTTATATGCAATCTGTTGGACTCCCGAGACATGCTCCCTTTCGAGATATGCATCATACTCATCATGACGGTGAAATCCAGAGATTCATTCTCCCTGAACAACAATCCGATCATTGTCTCCATGAAATCCAGGATCCTCCTGAAATCATCCCTGCCGTATGCTTTCCAGATCGGATTGTCGTATTCATCGATTAGGACGACCGCCTTCTTCCCGTGATGTTCCTGTATGAGATCGGTCAGGATGCGGAAGGACCTGGACAATGTGTCGATGTCCGAGGCCTTCCTGTATATGCTGTTGAACTCATCCCTCGACAGATTGGACGTGTTCTCATCGATGACATCGCGGAACGAATCGAATAGTCTGGCCACCTTGTTCCTGATGCCCAAGATGAACATGTCGTAAGATTCTACGTTGAGGTCCTTGAAATCGAAGTATAGGACGGGGGATGCGTTCTTCCTCGGTCCAAGATCATCTCTCTCAGAGATCTTCAGGCCATCGAACCATGTGTTGCCCTTGTGCTTCACGTTGAGGAACGCGTCCATCATCGAGAGGTTCAGGGACTTCCCGAACCTCCTTGGCCTGGTGAACAGATACACCTCGGCGCCCCCATCCAGGATCTGCGCTATGAGGTCGGACTTGTCCACATAGTAGTAGTCCTCATCACGCAGCTTCTTGAAATCCTGGATGCCGACAGGTATTTTCCTCATGCTTTCGCATATGCTCTTAGTAGTCAAATAACTATTGGTGACCTTTCTGTCCCTCTGCCATCACCCCGTATCATCACCTCATCATATGGTCTGGAAACCATGCAGCCCCCTACCCATCCGGTACGCCACGAACCCGAACATCTCCATGCACGAGATTCTGCAAAGGCAGGTCTGACCGACAGGACTGCCAGATGCGGTCTGATGGAACATCGGATGTGGACATTGTCCCCATGGAAAGAACAATAGGTCATGAGATGAACGATAATCGAGAACGATGCCTTGGAGTGGTGGATCCCACCCATTCCGTGAAGGATCCTTTCACGAGTTATTGCGTGATAAACTGCATGATGACCGCAGGAACGGATGTACAACATGCGATCGCATCCGGGTCCGACCCCATTCCAAATGCGGACGCGGGGGTGTCGCGGCACCGGAAGACAGTATCGTGGTCCGGGGGACGGCCTTAGCATGTGTATTCCGCCGTGTCCCCCGTCCTACGCGAGGGGCTCTCCCCCCGAACGGGCCGATGCCGCGACACCACCCCCATCCCGCATCCCAATGATAATACCGGACCGTGTGGGCTCGGAACGCGTGCGTGATTCCCGGCATGACCGTATCGCGGTCACCGTATCATGCGGGGTCCAGATGACCCATTGACCCGACAGACTCTAAATCCAGAGGCCACACAGGGATTTCAATCGAATTACTAATTATACATATCTTGACATTTCTTGACATTTCGCCAAGACCGCACCATCGGAACCTTGTGGCCACGAATGCGAGCGATCGCATCGTCATCTCCTCAGGATCTTCTCGAAGCGCTCGGGATCCACGGAGTGTACCCTCTGTCTCCTGGGACGTCCTCCTCGCACGCGCATAAACGGCCGAATAGGGCACGGCCTCGCGGCCGTGCCCCTCCGTTCAGGCCCCGGGGACCGATGAGGAGAACCTGCGGTCCTTCGCACAGTACAGCACGAACAGCATCGCCACGACGATCGCGGCCACGCCCATGACGGCGAACATGTCCGGAATGCTCCCGCCGACCATCGCCAGCAGGGGGACGCTGATCAGCGATATGGCGAACTGCCCGAAGTTCAGGAACGTCGAGTAGCCTCCCATGATCTTCCCGGACGTGGAGGAGGTGGCCTCGCCCGCCAGGGTGTTGGATATCGCCGGGGACACCATCCCCATCCCGGCACCGACCAGCACCATCGTGGCCAGCGCCGTGCCGACTGTGGGCGACACCATCAGGATGACCATGCCGACGCCCAGCAGCAGGAACCCCATCCCGATTATGAGGAACGGCCTTATGCGGGATACGATGCGCCTGTAGAACAGGGACACTATCGTGTTCACTATGCCGTTCAGTCCGAGGAACAGCCCGACCACCGACGCGGAGACATGGTCGGGGAGGGCCGGGTCCTCCAGGAAGGTCGGGATCTTTGTCGGAATCAGGAACATCATCATCTGACAGACGAAGATGGCCGCGTAGCAGACCAGGATCAGCCGCCTGTTCGCCTGACGGGGCGCATCGTCCGCGCTGGCGCGGACCGTCCTCTCGGGCTCCCTCATGGACAGTATGCACAGGAGCAGTATCGGTATCCCGATGAGGTACACCAGGAACGGCTCGTGCCAGCTGTAGGCGGCGAGCGACCCCCCGGTGTACTCCAGGACGAGGACCCCGATCCCCATGGCGGCCGACTGGTAGCTCAGGACCTTGACGCGGTCCATGCCGGTGTAGTACTCGGCCATGAGCGCCGTGACGGTCGCGGTTATCCCGGCTATACCGATACCGACGAGGAACCTCATGCCGAGGATCACGTTCAGGTCTTCGAGGAGGAAGCTGGAGGCCCCGGCAATGGTGAACACCATCAGGGACACCACGAGGGTCCTGACCTTCCCGAACCTGTCGGCCAGGGAGCCGATGACGAGCCCGGTGCATCCGACGGCGAGGGACGGGAGGGTGATCACCAGGGACACGGCGAAGTCCCGATCGGGGAACGCCGCGTGGATGAGGGGGAGGGCGGGGGCGACCGCCGCGCCGCCCATGAGCATGAGCATCGACGCCAGGAGCATCGATACAAGTGTGAGTCTGGTAGGCTTGAAAGCGCCAGAGATCCTACCGTTCATACCGCGGGCAATGTGACCTTGCATAAATAGCTAGAGATTCGGAGGAGGCGCCTTGGGGATGGTGTCCCGGGTGTGAAACAGGCCGTTTTCCTAACACTCCGTTGGAATCTGTGCCGACATCTG
>NZ_JBEQWH010000018.1:0-10252 GCF_047501175.1 Candidatus Methanoprimaticola sp. MG2 | reverse complement strand
TTCATTCGTTCACAAAACGAGGCGATCACCCCCGGCCATTGTTGAAGCAATGACTATAATGGTGTGAGAGATTCCAGTCCTCAAACCAGAAAACATGGAAGTGTGTGCTGTGATGAATCCAGAACAATCTGGAACATGCAGGGTGACGAGGCCCGGCGTCCGCACTCATTTTCGTTTTTTATCATCATAAAGCGATTGTCCTTACCGCAATCGGAGAGTGAGTCAATGACGTACGAGGGGAAGCTGAGCAGGATCGATGACAACCGGTGGGAGATCCCCATGGACGAATCCACCGGGATGAGGACCAACGCGGTCATCTATGCGAACGAGGCCATGATCTCCAGCATCCGCGCGGACAACGCCCCTCAGCAGGCGGCCAACGTCGCATGCCTCCCAGGGATCGTTGGGAGCTCCATGGCCATGCCGGACATCCACTGGGGATATGGATTCCCGATAGGCGGGGTCGCCGCCGTGGATGCGGACTCCGGGTCCATATCCCCCGGGGGCATCGGCTTCGACATCAACTGCGGGGTGCGCCTCATCAAGACCGACCTGACCCTGGACGACCTCGGCGACAGGAAGAACGCACTGGTCGACGAGCTGTACAGGAACGTCCCGTCCGGCCTCGGGTCCAAGGGGCTCACCAAGATCGGATACAAGGAGCTCGACGAGATCCTCATGAACGGCTCCGAATGGGCCGTGGAGAACGGATACGGGTGGGAGGAGGACCTCGACTCCACAGAGGAGCACGGCCATATGAGGGATGCAGACCCGTCGAAGGTCAGCGACAAGTCCCGCAAGAGGGGGCTTCCGCAGCTCGGCTCGCTCGGATCGGGGAACCATTTCCTCGAGCTCGACGTGGTCGAGAACGTGTTCGACGAGCAGACCGCCAAGGCATACGGCCTTAAGGAAGGGGCCTTGACAGTCACGGTCCACTGCGGGTCCCGCGGGTGCGGGCATCAGATCGCCACCGACTACCTCCAGGAGATGGAGCGCTACGTCAAGACCCACTCCGTGGACCTCCCCGACAGGCAGCTTGCATGCGCCCCCCTGGACTCCAGGCTCGGGGAGGACTACTACAGGGCGATGTGCTGCGGCGCCAACTACGCCTGGGCGAACAGGCAGATGATCACCCACTGGGTCAGGGAGTCGTTCGAGAACATCCTGGGCGATTCGGCCGAGTCGATGGGCATGGGCGTGGTGTACGACGTCGCGCACAACATCGCGAAGATGGAGAGGCACGATGTCGATAAGCACGCCGAGAACGTCCTCGTCCATAGGAAAGGCGCCACACGCGCGTTCGCCCCGGGCAGGCCCGAGGTCCCAATGAAGTACCGCGATCACGGACAGCCCGTCATCATACCCGGGGACATGAGCGTAGGGACCTATGTCCTCGCGGGAAGGAAGGGCAGCATGGAACAGACGTTCGGGTCCTCGTGCCACGGGGCCGGGAGACAGATGTCCAGGAAAGCGGCGGTCAGCACGCTCACTGTGGACGGGGTCATGCGCGAGATGTCCGAGAGGGACATCTACCTCCGCAACGGGACCATCGAAGGGGGCCTGGAGGAGGCTCCCGAGGCGTACAAGGACGTCGACCAGGTCGTCCGTGTCGTCTGCGACGCGGGACTGACCGCGAAGGTCGCGAAGCTGACGCCCATAGGCGTGATAAAGGGCTGATCAGAGGCCCAGGACCTTCATGGAGGCTCTTTCCACAGCCTCCACCCTGTCCTTCGGACAGGCGATGACGACCGCCCATCCGTACGGGTCCCTGGACTGCAGGGACCTGGCTATCGGGGAATACCTGGCCAGGGAGCGTATCCTCCCGTTCTCGTCCGTGATGGACACGTCGGTCTTTCCGATGGATATCTTCCCCTGGAGGTTCTCCTTGGACGTGACCTCCGCCACGACGTCCATCTCGTCCAGACCGGCGGCATCGGCGATGTCCCGCTCCAGCATGCCCGAGCCCCTGCGTCCGGAATACCTCATCAGTACCTCGGCAAGACCGTCGTCCATCTGCTCGCTGTATATCGTCAGGGCCTTCTTGTCCAACATCCTGGCGCGCACGCGGCGGACCTCGTGCGAGGAACGCCCGCCGCACGCTATCAGACGTGCCTCCAGATCGGCATCGCCCAGAAGATGCAGGTCCGTCAGGTCGGCATCGGACGTCTCGACGGCCTTCGTTATCATCCTCTGCGCCACGCGGGTGGTCTCGTGGAAGTAGACCGTGGTGTACATCAGGGAGCGCGACACCATCAGGCCCTCGGCCGCGGTTATGCCGCCACGGCTCAGGACGATCCTGTCGTTGACCACGGACATGGTCTTCAGGAGACGGTCGCAGTCGATCCTGCCGTGGCACACCCCGGTGTGATGGGCGTCCCTCATGAGATAGTCCATCTGGTCGGCATCCACCGGACCGTGGATGATCTGATGCGAGTAGTCCTTGGAGGGGAAGTACTCGTGCTTGTTCCAGAACCGGTCCAGGGCCTCGACGCCCGTGGACTCGGGGGACGATATTATCCCGCAGACCTCCTCGGGGGATATCCCGTCCGCCTCCATGACCTCCGATATGGTGTCCATCCCGCCGTAGAGGTCCGAGTCCTCGTCGCGGAAATACGGGACATTGCCGAAGATCAACGCACGGGCCATGTCCATATGGCCCATGCCGGTCACACCCTCCATCACCGCCTCCAGCGCATGGGAGAACGGCGGATGGCACACGTCGTGGAGGAGACCGGCCATGCGGACCGCGCGGGAATCGTTCCCGCTGAGACCGATGGCCTCGGCCATCCTGCCTGCCAGATGGTATGTGCCGAGACAGTGCTCGAACCTCGTGTGGTTGGCCCCAGGGAAAACAAGGCATCCCAGTCCGAGCTGCCTGACCGACCTGAGCCTCTGCATCTCCGGGCGTTCCAGGATGTCCAGGAAGACACCGTCTATCCCGATGGTGCCGTGGACCGGGTCCTGGATCACCTTGGATGCCAAGTCACTCACCGGTCTTCCAGAGCCTGTCGCCCACGAAGTGGATGGTCTTTACGGCCTTCCCGGACTGCTTGGCGGCAAGGTCCGCTCCCGAACGGAGCGCGACTCCAATGGCGAGCGGCGCACCGTTCTTCATGTCCCTTATCCAGACGAGGTCCCCCTCTGCGATGTCCGGATCGGCCTCGGTTATACCCGGGCCCATGACGTCCGCACCGTTGGTCACGAACGCCACGGCACCCATGTCCACTGTGACGTAGCGCTTGGTGGGACGGTACTTCAGGACACCTCTGATGGTGAGGAAGGGCTTGTCGTCCTTCACGAGTCCGAGGATGTCGCCCTTGACGAATATGAGCCCGTAGTCGGAGCTCTCCGCCATGTCGACGCCGTCCGCTGGGACGAATACGGGAACCCCGCACGTGTCCTCGATCTGTTCGGCGAGAGCCTTGACATCCTTGTCTCTCATCCTCTTCCTCTTGCGGATCATGATGTCTGCCATATGGGATGCCTTAAGCCCATCGCGGATATGATTGTTGGGGCAGGATGGACGGAATCCGAACGTTATCCTGTCCCATATGGGCCATGAAACGGACCGACGCGAACAGGAGGTCCGATCGGATGCGCTGACATGTCCCGTGGAATCCGATAAATACGATTCGCCCCTAATGTGGGAGCATGACACTCAAGGCCGTGAAAGACCTCTTGGTCGGCACCCTGGTCGGTGTCGTCTCGATGCTTCCTGGGGCAAGCGGTGCTACCATCGCGGTCATATTCGGGATCTACGAGAGGCTCATCTCGGACATCGCCGACATACGTCGCAAGCTTCTGCACGATCTCAGATTCATAATCCCTGTGGGGATCGGCATACTGATCGGACTGTTCGTGTGCGCGATAGGCCTGGATTCACTGATGAAGATGTGGGAGATCCCCATGATGTTCTTCTTCGCGGCACTCATCCTCACACAGATCCCCGACGTCATGGAGCTCGGGAACGACGGGAACGCCGTGACGAAGTACAATGTCCTCGCACTCATCGTAGGGATGGTCATCATGTTCGTGTTTCTGGCCATCGGACTCAGCGGAGGAGGTGCCGAGAACAACGTGGACAATCCCATAGTCTGGCTACTGGCCGGTGTCGTCCTCGCGATGTCGAAGCTCGCTCCCGGGATCTCCGGGTCGAGCATACTCCTGGCCGTGGGTCTGTTCGGACCGATGATGAGCGCCATGAAGGATTTCGACATGTCCGTCCTCATCCCCGGTGGCATAGGGCTGCTGGTGGGAGCACTGGCATTCGCCAAGGTCATAGACCATTTCCTAACCAACAACAGGAAATCCACGTACTTCGTCATCCTCGGACTCACCGTCGGATCGGTCATAACGGTGGGCATCGAGGCCTGCATGGGACTGGACGGGACGACGATGATCGTTCAGAGCATCATAGGGATAGTTCTCGGACTCGTGCTCGGGGTTGGTCTGAGCAAGGTCTCCAAGAGATACGCCCAGGAGACCATCGACGAGAAGATCGTCACGGAATGAAGAGAGAACTTGGGTCGTCGGTGCGGACAGGATGGATGGATGGATAAAAATCGCATCCGACGACCCCTGAAGACCAAGCTATTGGTTTCATCTTAAGTCTTCAATATCTTCATTCACGGCTAGGTATTTAAAGAAAAGAAGGGGAGGTCCCCGAAAGGGGGACCACGTTTTTTGATGTCTGGCTATTGCCCGAAAAACCCCGAAAACCTCAGAGTTTGACCTTGTGCCTTGTCTTTACTGCGATGCCTCTCTTGAGGTCCGTCATCTCCCTTCCGCACATCTCGGCCATCCCGACCCCGCGGACCTGCCCGTTGCAGACGAAGATCGCCTCATCCCCTATGCGTATGGAGGGATCGGCACTCACGACACCGATGGCGAAGAGGTTGCCCTTGATCTCGAAGTCCTGGATCTCGACGATGTTGTGACCCAGCCCCGCGACGATCTCGGCGCCCTCCAGCGTCAGGGACACCATGCCCCTCTCCGGGGTCATCATGCCGAGCTGGACCTTCTTGCCGTCCTTCTCGCGGATGATCTTCCAATATGGGAACTTCCCGATGGCGTAGGTGTCCGCGTCCATTATCGCATCGGCGACATCCGCACCGAACTGGAACTGCAGCACACAGCGGACGTAATCGTTCCTCTCCTCCAGATATCCGACCTTGTCCATGTCCTTGGCCGCGGTCCTCAGAGCCTTGTCGAGGTTCTCCAACGACCTGGGGGAGGTGGGGTCACCGACGACCGTGCATTCCATGTCCGCGAGACCCTCGACGAGCTCGTAGTCATCGCCCAGATGGCAGATGACCTTGTCATAGCCCTGCGATATGATGCCTCCGACGAGCTCGCGGATGAATCTCTTCTCCTCGCATTTCCACTCCCCGGTCACGGGGATGTCGTATGCGTTGGCGGGGAAGAACATGTCCAGTTCCCTCGGGACCGCGCCCAGCGGGGACGTGACTATGACCTCGTGGACGAGCGTGTCGTGCTGCGCCGTGTGGATCGCGGATGCGAACGCCCTGTGCGACTTCGAGATGTGATACGGCTTCTTGGCCGAGCACGGGAGAAGGACCAGGATCCTCTTGCACGAAGGCTTGCGATAGTTCTGGATCGCATTCTGGAACCTCATCACCTCGGGGCGTCTGAGCGCCTGTACGGTGTTGCAGCAGAATCTGCATCCGACGGTCGAGCAGGTCTCTTCCGCGTATTCGTATCCGACCCTGTCGTATATCCTCAGGGTGGCCACTCCGGAGGGCACGGATGCGGACCTCTGGTCGCACAGCTCCCTGAGCCTATCGGCCCGGATGAAGTCCCTCACCAGCGCGACCTCCCTCGTCAGCGACTCCACGTTGGATGCTGACTCGTCCTTGCCGGTGTTTATCTCCGCCTCCGGGACGAGACGCATGCCGTTCAGGCCGGCGGCCCTGCTCAGCGAGTCATCGAACATGTCCACGCCCATGTACGACAGGAGGGCGACGGAGGAAGGCTCGGCTATGCCGAGTATGCAGACGAGACGCCCGAACCCCGCGGCCTCCCTCACACGGATGACCGCGTCCACGAGACGGCGGGGGTCGTGCCTCAGTTCGAACCCGTTGGGGATCACCACGATCTCCGCGGAATCGTCGACCCTGAAGTCCTCCGGGAGCGGGAGCCTCACGACCTCGATGCCGTCCTTGACAACGGGCTCGGAATCCTTCCCCGAGTTGGCGGTACTGAGAAGGCCGCTCTCCAGAGGTACCTCCTTCCCGAGTATCCTCAGTACCCTGCCGCCCTCGCCCGCGACGATGCATGCATCGCTCTCCTCGACCGACGAGACGACCAGGGGGGTGGACAACCTCGGCCCGTCCCTTTCTCTCGCATACTCACAGATCCTTCCCCTCTGGGACCTGGCCACGACATCCAACATGTCACGGGCCACGGGTGCGGGGGATATCAACCTTACGCACACCCGTATATGGGAATACTACATTCGGGAGGCATGGTCCACAGGATAGCCAGGAGACTCGTCAGGATGACAGGCCCCGGCCTGGCGATCCAGGAGCTCCTCTACGGCTTCATAATGGAGCTGATCTTCGTCACGGCCGCGAGGATCGGGATGCTCGGGTATGACGGGAAGGTCGACCTGATCCTCATGATCCTGGGCATGAACGCCACATGGGGCGCCATAGACGCGGTCATATTCTACATCGTGGACAGCTTCGACAAGACGAACCATCTGAGGATAATCAACCTCGGGAAGGAGAGCAACGGGAACAGAGAGAAGGCCGTGGAGTACCTCATGGACTCCTTCAGCGGCACGGCCCTCGACACGCTCACACCCGAGGACGAGCGCAGGATATGCTCGATGATCATAGACTGCAGGACCGAGGATGAGGAAGGCCTGAGGAGGGACAAGCGCAGCATGATGATGAGCTCCCTCGGCTGCTTCGTGATAACGATCCTGACGATAGTGCCCGTCGCACTGCCGATACTGGTGTTCGAGGACATCCACACAGGACTGGCGGTCGCCTCGGGGCTGTCCGCGGTGATCATGTTCTTCGTTGGCTACAGGATGCAGAACTACTACATGGTCAGCGGTTGGATGATGGGTATCCTGCTGACCGCGATAGGCTGGACCATCACGATAGTGGCCACGTTCACCGGCGGATGACCGCTGGAATGACGTAATCCCGACACCTTAATACGGTGACGTACCATAGCCTAAGGCATGGATCTATTCGACAAGGACGTTGTATCCATCAGGGACCTGACCAAGGCCCAGATCGAGGGCATCCTGGACCTGTCCCAGGAAATGGTTCCCTACGCATTGGGCGAGAAGACCAAACGTATTCTGGATGGAAAGATCCTGGGTAATCTGTTCTTCGAGCCCTCCACACGCACCAAGCTCTCCTTCGAGAGCGCCGCCCTGAGGCTGGGGTGCGACGTGATCGACGTCTCCGAGATGTCGATGACATCCATATCCAAAGGGGAGACGCTGGCGGACACCATCAAGATGGTCGATGCCTACTGCGACCTCATCGTCCTGCGTCACCCCTACGAGGGCGCCGCCAGGCTCGCCGCCAAGTTCTCGGTGAACCCCGTCATAAACGCGGGTGACGGCGCAGGGTCCCACCCTACCCAGACACTCCTGGACCTCTTCACCATGAGGGAGGCCAAGGGGTCGCTCGACGGTCTGAACATCGTGCTTGTCGGAGACCTGAAATACGGCAGGACGGTCCATTCCCTCGCGGATGCGCTGACCATGTTCGGTGCAAAGCTCACCCTCGTCGCCCCCGAGTCCCTCCAGATGCCCGACGACACCGTCAGCCATCTCAAGGAGAAGGGATGCAACCCCGTGAAGACCGCACACCTCGAGGATGCCATATCCCAGGCGGACGTGCTCTACGTGACGAGGATACAGAGGGAGAGGTTCCCGGACCCTGCCGAGTACAACAAGGTGGCAGGGACCTACCGCATCGACAATGCCATACTGAGGGAGGCTAAGAGCGACATGATCGTCATGCACCCCCTGCCCAGGGTGGGGGAGATCGCGCCGGAGGTCGATGAGACCGCACATGCGAGATACTTCAGGCAGGCGTTCAACGGCGTTCCCGTGAGGATGGCCCTTCTCTGCTCCATACTCGGAGGTAAGATAGAATGACCGAGACACCCATAAAGGAGGTCAAGCTCCCTCCGATCAGGAACGGCACAGTCATCGACCACATAGCCTGCGGTCAGGCCTTGAACGTCATGAAGATCCTCAAGGTCAACGAGAACAACATAGACTCGTCCGTGAGCATAGGGATGCACGTCATCTCCGCCAAGGGCGACAAGTGGAAGGACATCATAAAGATCGAGGACCGCGAACTGGACTCCAAGACCGTCGACAAGATCGCACTCATCGCGCCCGATGCTACGATAGCGATCATCCGCGACTACTACGTCGCGGAGAAGTATCAGGTCCACCTCGAGGACCACGTGGTCGGCCTGGCCAAGTGCAGCAACCCCAACTGCATCACGAACAGGGGGGAGCCCATCACCCCGGAGTTCACCGTGATCGGGAGACACCCTCCCCAGCTCAGGTGCTGCTACTGCGACAGGCTGCTGACCAACATATCCGACAACCTGTTGTGATCCGATGCGCATAATCCTTGTCGCAGGCATGCCCGGTGCGGGCAAGGAGGAGCTCCTCTCGGTCGCCAGAGGGATGGGGCTGCCGTTCCTCCGCATGGGGGACCTCGTGAGGGAGGAACATGTCAAAGCCGGCTGTCCCGGACGCGGCATCCCCGTCGGGCAGTTCGCCAACTCCGAGAGGGAGGAACACGGCAGGGACATATGGGCCAAACGCGCCGTCGCGAGGATGGACGGCGACATATTCCTCGTCGATGGATGCAGGAGCATGGACGAGGTCGACGCGTACCGGGCACAGGGGGAGGAGATCGTCATATTGGGGATCTTCGCATCCCCCAGGCAGAGGTTCGAACGCCTCGTCAGGCGCGCGAGGGATGATGCCCCCGCAGACCTCGACGAGTTCGCTGCGCGTGACAGGCGGGAGATGGGATGGGGCCTGGCGGAGGTCCTCGCCCTTGCCGACGTCATGATCTGCAACGATTCCGACCTGGAATCGTTCAAGACCGCTGCCGCCAGGACCCTGGGGGGACTGGTATGAAATTCACGACCGCCCGCCTCTGCGGAGGGAAATCCCTCATGGCCATATCGGCCGACGAGATGGATCTGGACATGGAGGCGGCGGCGAAACACTTCGAAGAGCAGGGATGTCCCATAACATCCATAGACGACATGATGGTCGTATTCCAATGGAACGGGATGGAGGTCACCCTGTACAGCCAGGGAAAGGTCATGTTCTTCCCCCTCGAGGACAAGTCCCTCTGCATCAAATACGCCACCGAGATGCTGGAATCATTGTGAAGTGCCAGATATCCGAAGCCAACTGATTTAACCACGGTTGTAGATAGGCGTCCATGGAGCATATGTATCTGGTCGTCGCAGCCATCCTGCTGTCGGCCGCCCTCTCGGTCGAGGCATACAAGCTCCGCTGCCTGACGCGTGACGGTGCCGTCGCATCGTTCGCGGTCGGTGCATTCGTCGGCGTGTTCTCCTCGATCAATGCATTCTTCCTTCTCACGGTCTTCACGATAGCCGGATTCTTCGCGACGATGAGAGGATTCGATAAGAAGAAGGCGGAAGGGCTCCAGGAAGGACAGTTCGGCGAGAGGACGTGGAAGAACGTCCTCGGCGTCGGGATGCCACCGTGCATCGCCGTCGCACTCGAAGCACTGGGAATCCTCACCCCGGAGATGTTCACGGTCATGTTCATATCGACCATCACGGTGGCCGGAGCGGATACCATCGCGAGCGAGATCGGGGTGCGCGACAAGAAGACATACATGATCACCACCTTCAAACGTGTGGAGCCGGGAATCAACGGAGGGATATCCGCACTCGGTACCGGCGTGTCCACCATCGCGGCACTCCTCGTGGCGATCCTGGGATGGTTCGTGATAACCGGATCCCTGAGCCCCATGCTACTCCTCCCGTTCGCGATGGGTGTCCTAGGGAACATTCTGGACAGCGTGTTCGGCGCTGTACTGGAGAACCCCGGATACATATCCAAATACACCAACAACTGTTCCACCGCACTCATCAGCGGGATACTGGGTGCTGTGATCTTCGCTTTGATCTGATATTTTATAGTGTGTTTCCTAATTCTGGTGTCATATAGACATCCTCGTGGATTTGAAACGGT
>NZ_JBEQWH010000017.1:0-10736 GCF_047501175.1 Candidatus Methanoprimaticola sp. MG2 | reverse complement strand
GGACCTTTCCGATTTCCTCCGAAAACGGAAAGGGAGGTGAGAAAGGAATGGCAAGTGAATGGGATGACCTTATGCAGCTTTCTAAGGAAGAATTAGTCATAGAGCTCGTCAAGGAGCGCATATCGCATCGTGAGATCGATCTTAGACTGAGAGAGATTGTCGAGGTCTATTATCCGTCCGATGTGAAGATCCCTCTATATTGTGATGATAGGGATGAGCCTCGTCCGATTCCGGACGACTGGGCTTACAGGATCGCGATATACGCTTATGAGCATGCGGATGACAAGGATGACTTCAGCCCGTATGATCTGAATGGATACGGCATCGACGATGAGCAGGCAGAGGATGTCTACAGGAGGCTTAGGGTCGAAGGCATAATCATGAATGATGCGCACGACCTCGAGGGGTGGTTCTGACATGGCCTCGAAGGTGTCCGAACACGATTATGAGGCATCACGCGTCGATATAGAAGCGGATGAGATCTCCAAGCCTCGTCTCATCCGCAAATCCAATGTCCATCATGGTTCATCTGTTGTTGCGAAAGGTGATGCGAAGGTCACCATCAGGTCGCAATACCCAAGTTCCGGAAAAGGTCCTAAAAGACCTCCGGCAGGTTCTGTCATCGAATCGGACAGCATATATGTCGAGGCTCGCGAGATCGACCCTAAGGGTAGGACCAAGGATGGTTCTCGTGAGCAAGCTGTCGCCAAGAGGGGTGTTTGGTTTACCAAGCTCAGGAGGAACGAATGATGAACTGCGATTCCTGCGGCGAATGCCTGTTCCTGGAATTCGATTCCTTCGATGGGATATGCTGCCTTTTCGACGAGTACATCAGTCAGATGCAGACCTGCCCGCTGGACGGTGATGCCCGATGTCCCGCTATCCTTGGGAGGAGTTCGCCAACAAGTTCCTTGATTCCATGTACGGCGTATACGCCGAGATCACATGGAAGGACATGAACCGCAGGCTCAGGAGAATCGGCTTGGATATCAGGAAGCATCACGATGCCGGGAAGATATCCACCACCTCCCCGAAGAGGATGACTCCTGAGGATGTCCGTTATCATCTGTCCTATCGCAGAGGTCTCGGGTACACGAACGACGAGTACCGCCACGAGGTCAACACGTTCGTCGTCTTTTTCGATTTCTGCGAGAACTCCGCAGTCCGCACGTGTCTCCGCAAGTATCCTGTCCTCAAGCCGGTCGATGGTCACAGGAGATTGGAATGTCTCAGTCCTGAGGAGAGGAGAATCGTCATCGACGGCATCAATTCAGTAGAATCATCGGACGATTTTGAGATCGTCCGTTCATTCGCGATGCTCGCCCTGTTCATCGGATGCGGATGCAGGACCAAGGAGCTCCGCTACTTGGAGTGCTCGGATCTAGATACCTCCGAGTGGATCCTCAGCATCATCCATGTCAAGGGGGAGGCCACCTACGGTGAACCTCGTATGGTCCCTGTTCCCCCTCAGCACAGGGGGATCCTCCTCAGATATCTCGAGCTCCGTTCCGGCAACTGTCCCGAGGGCAAGGGCGCGTTGTTCCCTCCGACCCGCGGCGGTTCCGATTATCTTTGTGCCAATTCAATCAGGAAGGTGCTGGGGATCTCTCTCAGTAGCATCGGCATCTCCGCGGATCCGCGCAAGCTGCGCAGGACCTTCGGTCAGAATTACCTCGACTCCGACATCGATTCGATAGAATCCGTTTCCGTCCTCATGGGTCATTCGTCTACCAGGACCACCGAGAAGTACTACGCGAGGCGTAGGAACACCAAGGCGATCGAGGCCGCACGCAGCACATGGGGTTGTTCGGAGACAGCGAACCCATCCCGGATTGAATCCGAGGAATCCTCGAAGAAAGGACAGCCAGACAGTGTCGATGAGGGCCCTGAAAAGGGGGATGGTGCTGAGGCAGGGATTTGAACCCTGGAACCACTAAGGACAGGATCCTAAGTCCTGCATCTTTGGCCTAGCTTGATTACCTCAGCCCAGGACTGGGAAACGGACTCAGGTTATTACACTTTGGGAGGTCTCCCGTACATCCTTATGGTCTCGACCGCCTTCTCGGTGGGTCCCGGCCCCTTGTCATCCCCGACCGGACAGACTGCGATGCATCTCCCGCAGGGGGACCTTCCGACCTGTGCCAGGGGTGCCGTGTACTCCACGCACCCGCGCTTGTCCGTGATGCCCTCGGGATATCCCGTCCCAGCCACCGAGGACGAGGGGCATTGACGGGCGCACGCCCCGCATCCGATGCACAGGCCCTCGTCCATCGCCCTGCCGCAGGGGAGCTCCGCCGACGTTATGACGGAGGCGAACCTTATCCTGGGACCGTACCTTTCGGTCAGGAGCATGTTGTTCCATCCGAACGTCCCCATCCCCGCTAGGTACGCGGCATGGCGGTGGGAGAAGAACGACTCAGGCATCTCCCTGAGGCCGGCTATCCCGTGGTAGCCGTCCCTCGGCACGTATATCGCGCGGTGTCCCAGCGCGTTCAGCTCGAGGGCGATCCTCTCGGACGCCTGGTCCAGGAGGTCGTTGACGACCGAGTACAGGTGGTTGTAGTAGATGGACGGTGCGGTGTCCAGGATGCTCCTCTGCACGGGCACGCCGATGACCACGACGCTCCTGGCGTCCGGCATGATGTCCTTCGGTCTGTGTCCCTTGCCGATGCGCGAGGACACCAGGGGGTCGGTGTCCCAGCCGTCGGCCGGGGCCGCCGATATGTCGATGATGCCCATGCCCCTCGCCGTGTCGACGAGGGTCCTCCACAGACCTTCCGGATCCATGCTCCCGCGGAGCGCATACGGATATTTCAGATGTTCCAGGACAGGCGTTCCGATGCGTCCGGGGCATCCGTGACTGGGGGCGGCCCACGGTCCGTCCCCCGTGTCCGTACCTATTATAACCAGCGCCCCGATTACCGACCAGTTGAGGTTTCATAAATGTCGGATCTTTTGTCTGATGGGGGGAAGCACCTCCTCCTGGGAAACGAGGCCATCGTGAGGGGCCTCTTCGAGGCTGGCGTAGGTTTCGCATCCACCTATCCGGGGACGCCTTCCTCCGAGATAGGCAATCTCCTCGAGAAGCTGTCCGCCGATGCGGGCATGTACTTCGAGTTCTCCGACAACGAGAAGGTCGCCCTGGAGGTCTCCGCCGCGGCAGCCTCCGCAGGGGTCCGCTCGTTCGTCTTCATGAAGCATGTGGGTCTGAACGTTGCGTCGGACCCCATGATGACACTGGCATACTCGGGCGTCAGGGGAGGCATGCTCATCCTGACCGCGGACGACCCGTCCGCTCACAGCTCCCAGAACGAGCAGGACAACAGGTACTACGCCCAGCTGTCCCTGCTCCCGATGATAGAGCCGTCCACCCCCATGGGGGCGAAGGCGATGATCCCCGAGGCCTACAAGATATCCGAGGAGCTCGGGCTGCCCGTGATCTTCAGGACCACCACCCGCGTCAACCACGCCCGTGCTCCCGTGGAGTTCGGACAGAGGTCCGAGCCCGTGACCAAGGGGCACTTCGACAGGGACTTCGTCCGCTTCGTGAACATACCCGCCAACGCGAGGGTCAACAGGAAGAGGCTCCTGAAGCTGAACAAGGACGCCAGGGAGATGTCCGAGAGGTCCTCCCTGAACTTCGTCGAGGGCAAGGGCAGCGTCGGCGTGATAACGTCCGGGGTCTCGTACACGTACGTCAAGGAGGCAATGTCGGACGTCTCCATCCTCAAGCTCGGGTTCACCGCGCCCCTCCCGGAGAGGAAGATCGCGGACTTCATCCGCGGCAAGGAGAGGATCATCGTGGTCGAGGAGCTCGACCCGTACCTGGAGGACTCCGTGCTGAGGATATGCGCCCAGTACGGCCTGGACGTCCCCGTGTACGGGAAGAGGTCCGGACACCTGCCCAGGGCGATGGAGTACTCCCCCGACACCCTGAAGGGGGTGGCGGAGCTCGCCGCCGTCTGCGAGTTCAGGGAGCCCATGCCCCAGCCGGAGATCAAGCTGCCCGCCAGGCCCCCCACGCTGTGCGCCGGATGCCCCCACAGGGGGATGTTCGCGGCCACCAAGAAGGCGGTCGGGAACAGGGACGTGGTCTACTGCTCGGACATCGGGTGCTACACGCTCGGAGGCTCCCCGCCGTTCAACGAGGCGGACTACATCATCTGCATGGGAGGGGGCGCCGGTGCGGCGGGAGGGTTCGCCCAGTCCACCGACCAGCTCCCGATAGCGTTCATGGGGGACTCCACGTTCTTCCACTCGGGCATCAACCCGCTGATAAACGCGCTGTTCAACAACCACAAGATCGTCATGGTCATCCTGGACAACCGCACCACCGCGATGACGGGACACCAGCCCAACCCGGGGACGGGGAGGGAGTTCGGCGGCGTGAACACGCAGCCCCTGGACATCGAGAGCATCGCCCGCGGCGTGGGGGCCAGGTTCGTCAGGAAGGTCAACCCCTACGACATCAAGGCCACCACGGAGGTGATGAGGGAGGCCATCACGTTCGACGGCGTCGCCGTCGTGATATCGGAGCAGGCCTGTCCGCTGGAGCTGAAGAAGAGGAAGCTCCTCCCCTCCAGGACGTGCGACGTGGACCAGGAGGAGTGCGTCCAGTGCTTCACATGCCTGCGCATGGTCGCCTGCCCGGCGCTCATAAAGAAGGACGACAGGGTCTGGACGGACCCCACCCAGTGCATAGGGTGCGGCATGTGCGCCAACGTGTGCCCGAAGAAGGCCATAGGGGTGAAGAGATGAAGTACACGATACAGATCGTGGGGGTCGGAGGGCAGGGGGTGCTGATGGCATCCAACGTCCTGGGCACCGCCGCGATGAACGCTGGATACAAGGTCATGATGTCCGAGGTCCACGGGATGGCCCAGAGGGGAGGCAGCGTCATGTCCACCGTGAGGTTCGGGGACAACGTCTACAGTCCCCTGGAGGCCGAGGGGGGCGCGGACCTGATCATGGGGTTCGAGCCTGCGGAGACCGTCAGGAGCCTGCATCTCGGGAACGGGAGCACGTCGATACTGATGAACCTGGATCCCGTGCTGCCGTCGATGGTCGCCGCAGGGTTCGATGAGTATCCTGCGATAGACGACCTCGTCGAGGCCGTCAGGACCACCAACCCCAACGTGGTCACCATAGATGCGACCCTGATAGCCATCAAGGCCGGCAAGGCCGTCGCGGCCAACGCGGTGATGATCGGCGCGGTCGCTGCCATGAAGGACATCCCGCTGACCAAGGACCAGCTCCGCGAGGCGCTGGTCTCGCAGGTCCCCCAGAAGTTCCTCGACCTGAACCTCGACGCCTTCGAGCGCGGGTTCAACGCGATCAGGAACTGATTTGAAACATCACATGGGGGCATCCCCCCATGTCCTTCCGTTTGTCCCCTCGATGTGAAAGGGCCGCCCTCCCGAACGGGAGGGCTTGTTTGGCGAGCGTGTTCCTGTGCGCGGTCCCGTCGTCTCTCCGGGACGGGATGAGATGCCCGGACCCGTCTGATGGAAGATGGGTCCGCTCCGATGGCTGTTTGCTGTTCAGGTTCGTCGGGCGCGCCGGATCATTCCTCCTTTCCTTTGGTGAAAAGGAGGATGGAGGTCCTTCCGGACCTCCGGAGTTTGTCGTTTCAGGTGATTGGGATTGTTCTCTCTCTCGATCGTTCGTTTACGATCAGCTCCTCATGAGCCTCATGGCGACGATGATTGCCATGACGACGATGAGGACGACGAGGATGATCAGCAGGTAGTCCGTGATGGTCATTCCGTTGTCGGCTGCGGGGGTGTCGGGCTGGTCGGGAGTGAATCCGGACTTCTCGATACCGGTGAGCTGGAGGGTGATCTCTGCACTGATCCAGTTATCTCCTTCGGGAACCCCGGACAGAGTGATGCTGAGTCCGTTGACTCCGCAAGTGACACCCTTGGTCACTCCATCTCCGACCAGAGCGAGCTTGCCCTCTCCGGTGAATCCATTGTTGAGCTCGAAGGTGATCTCATGAGTTCCGGCAGTGAGTTCTACATCGTTGGGGAGAGTATAGATGTTAAGCCCATCCTTGACCAGGATCTGGCCGTCGATGAAGATGTCGTTGACACCTTCGTTGGCGAGGATTGTGATGCCGTAGATCTCCTTGTCGATCTTCGCATCGACTTTTGCGACATCTCCAACAACCTTTCCGACCATGGATTCGACATCCTCGGCCTCCCATCCAGTGAATCTTGCATTCTTCACAGGAATGTCGAAGTTGTCGGACCAGACGAAATTGATGGGATGTCCCTGCTCACTGTCGTCATAGACAGTCATCCAGAGGGCTCCGTCCACATAGTACTCAGTTTTATCGATATCCTCGAGGGACTTTAGCGTGGCTTCATCCATAGTGGTATCGGCTGCGACATACATTACCACGGTGGAGACAGGTCCGTTGACCGCTGCGGTGGCTCCGGTAGTATCATCTTTGACGACATGTCCAACTATAAGGACAGTGAAGGTTGCGGTTCCCTTGGCTTCAGTGGAAGTCTCTGCAGCGACGGAGAGAACTCCGCCGTTCTTGATCTCACCGTTTGTTGCTGTAAGTGCCTTTTCGGATGCGACGGACACGGTCCCCTCGATTATTAGAGAGTATATGTTCGCAGCTTCAGATTCAAGGGTGGAACCAGATGCGACGACGAAGTCTATTCCCTGGTCTCTGACTACGAGGTCTTCCTTTCCGACATAGGTTCCGGAGACGAGGGTCATGGATGCATACTCCTTCTTGTTCTCGTCGGCGTACTCTGTCATCTGTCCGAGGTCAGTGAATTGCATGACGCCTTCCTCGGTGGCTCCGATGTTCACTTTCTGGACGAATTTGAATGCGAAGGTGACATCTCCAACGGTTACAGCTCCGTTGAACTTTCCAACTGCATTGAGCGTGGATTTGACGAGCGTGATGGAGTTCACGTTGAATTCGGCATTTGCATCGACCACGAGTGTGGTGCAGTCATCGGTCGCGGTGAATGCGACATCTCCTGCGGTGACCTTTCCGCGGATGGTGATGTCCCCATCGATCTTTGCGAGGTTCTCGAGAGCGACGCTCAAAGGAGCGACGACGTTGTACAGTTCATTGTCAGTGTAATATGCACCGGACACAGGAACTCCTGTGGATAGGTATTTTGTTCCTTCTGCATCATAGGTGGCTCCGACGTTGGATCTGATCATTCCGTTCACGACGATGACGCTGCTGTTGTTCGGTGCGTTCTTGCCCTGGTTGACAGCGGTTTTGGCGAACGTGGTCTCGGCAGTGAGATCGTTCTCGATTATGAGGATGCCGTCGACGGTGAACGTGATTCCATCCTTCACCTCGAAGATTTCAGTGATTGCGGGCACCTTGACAGTGACGCCTTCGTCGATGGTCATGTTGCTGCTGATGTACAGTTCGGTGGTGGAAACCTCTATGGTCTGTCCTGCCTCAGCATCCTTGAGGGCGAGGGCCAGGGTGGTCCATTTGCCCCATCCGTCTCTGACAGCCTTTCCGTCGGCGTCGACTTCATAGGATTTCACATCGCTGACGATGGCACCGGAGACCTTGGTCTTGTCCGCTGCATAGACAGTTCCATCAATCACTTTTATTCCAGCACCGCCGGTAATTTTTCCTTTGGCATCAACATCGAGTGTGACGTTATTGTGATCCTTGACACATCCGATGGTCAGTTCCCCAGCACGGTTTATGTCGACTGCGAGAGTCTTGTCCGCAGGGATTTTAGCAGAAGTTGTGAGTTCCTGCTCTCCGAGGACAGTTACCTTCTTTACGTCGGCATTATCGTTCAGAACCTTCATGGCGGCATCGATTGTTGCGTAGTTGTAGACCTTGTCCTTGTCAGCATTCTGGGTCTCATACATCGTAGCGTTGATTACATTGCTGATCGGAGTGTTCAAGGTGGTGATAGTTCCAGCATCCTTCAAGGTGATCCCAGAGATTTCCTCATCTGCGTTCGTGGTGACGTTGTTGATGAACGTTCCTGCAGTGGCATCGATCTTTCCGGTAACAGTCAGGTTGCTAGGTACAATTTCATCTGTGCCTGGATTATAGTTTCCTGTAATTTTCTTTCCGAAATCAAGCTCGTCCTCCTGCCCGAGTACGAGTTCGGATGAGATCGTGATATCCTTTCCAGCCAGAGTGATCTTCGCGTTAGTGTGGTCCCCACCGTTTGCGATAGGTGCTTCAACAGTATCAGAACTCTTGATTGTTCCAGAGATGTCCATTGAAGATTCGACTATGGAGTCGCCATTATCGTCTTTTACAAGTTTCGCGCTCGCGGTGATCACGATCCCACCTGTACTGAATGTTCTGTCAGTTTCGTTGGTATCTCTCTTATCGATTCCGAGAGTCATGGCATGTTCCATCGAATTGGGTTCATCCTTGATCTCCAGACTTTCATTGATGTAAACGCTCAGCTTCTGGTTTCCATTTCCGATGGTAAACTCCTGAATATCAACAGTTGCTCCGGATTTCATCATATAGATTCTTACGTTACTGAATGCAGCGACTTCAGAGTCATAGATGATAGTTCCATTGTTCTCAATTATATTACAATAGTCGTGATTGAGCCTGTCTGCTGTCCTGTGTATATTCCCGTTTATCGTTAGGACAGAATTTTCGGATACGACGATTGTTCCAACCGTCTTCTCAGAATCAGATCCTCCGTTCGTTCCAAGCCTCACTATTCCCGTCTCAGCAATGTCAGCGTTGGCGTTGAATACAACCTTTCCTTGGGCAATGTTCAAGAGACCGTAGACTTGGATATCTCCATCTACGGTTATGACAGCTTTGTCTCCAGAGGAGTCAATCTTGAATATTCCTTTTTCTGTGACTGGCTGTTCAAGAGCCCCTTCGATTACAACGGTACCGTTAATGTCAGCAGTTACGTTGAGTCCCTGAAGGATCAGCTTCCCGCCTGCTTCGATAGTGATGGTCATTCCTTCGGGAACGATGAGCTTACCGGCAATGGTGACTGTCGCTCCATTCATGATCACAAGACTCTCGTTGACGGTGACGATCTGGCTCGGCCCAAAAGTAGGGTTGTCGATAATCGTTCCTCCGAGACTCGCTTCGACCATCGCATCAGGGTCGACGGACACCAGGATCTTGTCGTTCACGAAGTTTTTCGCGGGAACTGTAGCATTGGGTCCGACATTGACGTCTCCTGCAGAAGTGTCGGAGGAGGGTACGATCAGACTCTCGTTTCCAGCTCCTTCATGTTTCGTATTGTCCTCAAGGTTCCCAAGGATGTTCAAGGTGGATCCACTCTCGAGTTTTATCTTCGAAGTGTCTTCTCCGTCCTCAGAACCCATCGTAAGAGTTCTCCCAGCAGGAATTGTCAAAGTCGCCCCATTGTTGATGGTTATGTTACCAGTTCCAGTATAGGTTCCGTAGATGACTGCATCTCCACTGATGGTGATGTCGCCATCTTTAAGTGATGCGTTGATGATCTCGATGGATCCTCTCTGGAACACGGTGCCCTTTCCGATGGCGGTGTTTTCGCCAAGTTTGACTCCGTTCTCTTTCTCGGACTCATCAGTGAAATTAATGGTAATCTCCGAAGTAAGTGTGATTTCATTTTCAACGACAATCCTATCCACTGCTGTTGAAGTGATATCCTTCGCCTGTATGAGTCTGTCCTGGTGATTGACGTAAGCGGTTCCATTGACAATCACAAGCCCCTTTGTGTTCGTAATGTTGGTAAACACATACTTCCCAGTCTCACTGTTCCAATCCATACTCTTCTGCACATACTTGTAGCCGATGTTGGAGTCATTCCCTTCCCAATCGATATTTACGACTCCATTCTTACTTCCTTCAGATACAAAAACGGCTTTCGATCCACTGGCGGTGTTCTTCACACTCGATGTTTGATCGATTTTCACTGATACATTTCCAGTGTCATACTGATTTGTAACTACAATCGCAGTTTCTGCATCTCCTGTTCCGTTGTTTCCGACTGCAGTCCCCTCAACATAGTTATTTACCAATATAGTACATCCAGTTACACTAGATGTTCCAGTTTTGAAGTCAATTCCAACGTCACTTGAATTTATCACAGTGTCCTTTATGTCATTGATCTTCGTCGTTGCAGCATAGATCCCGAGGGGTGCATCGATCGTGCATCCATCCACGGTCATCTTCTCGTTCTCTCCGTAGGACATCCATATCCCAGCGGTCGAACCGTTGATCACTGCATCAGTGAAAGTCGCGGTGGATCCGCTGGCACCATTCTGTTTCCCACCAATAAGGAATGTGTAGTCTCCGGTATATGTCCCACCGATGACATTCAGTGTGTATCCGCCGGTGCTGTGTCCGCTCAGAACACGGACGTCGGTCGTGATCGCACTCCCTTCCTTCGAACCATCGATGGTGAGGGTTCCGGTGTAATTCGTATCTGCTGAATATGTCATCAGGACGCTTACACCATCGGCAGTAATAGTGTGACCGTTCAGGTCTATCTTGAGGTCGGTACTTCCGGCCAGGACGATCCCTGACGTGATCGTGATGTCCTTATCCAGGACAATGGTTTTTGTCTTGTCTGTGGCTGTGGTGGCTTCAGGCCATCCCGAGTTCCCTGGGATGGTGACATCCGTCGCGGGATTTCTTTCGTCAGCGCCCTCAGAAACAGGTGCGATCGCGCAGAATGCGCAGAACACCATTGCGAGGACGGCGACAGCCGCGAGGAGTTTGAGCTTGCACTGCCCCCCCCCCCGTGACTTCC
>NZ_JBEQWH010000016.1:0-13668 GCF_047501175.1 Candidatus Methanoprimaticola sp. MG2 | reverse complement strand
AACCCGCAATCGATTGCATTTCCCCAATCGAGTATATATTAGGTAACCTACAAAAATCGCATATATCTACTATATATTAGGTAACCTACACATGCACATTCGCAATGCAAATGCGCAACAATAACACAACGATGTTACTATTACACATATGCAACTCAAAATCGCTCAAAGATCCAAAACTTGCATTTTAACAATGCAAAACAGCAATGCAAATATGCAACATAACATCATAACGTTATCATTGTTATTAGATAACCTACATTTTATATACTAATAATGCATACATGGTATTAGGAGAGAAATACTCCAAGAAGGTATGAACTATGAATATGGCAAAGGCAGTGATTAATAAGATGGTTGAACTCGAACGCGACGACACCGTTAGGAAGTTTAAGGTTGTATTTGAGACTGGATACGTGCTTCGCGATAAGGTACATGATGATATCATGTGTGCCAGCAACGGCGCGTACCTTACATCTTTTGTAGATGATGTGACCGCTCATTCGGAATGTACGCTGGGTTTCACAACTAAGGGCATATACAGTGGTTCGCTCTACTTCGGCAACACCATACCTTACATGCTTGTTACCAGGTTTGGAAACAACGGCGTTGACCGCATCGACATTGAGTAAACATTTACACCCCAAACTCCTTACATAATATAGAGGTAATACAGATGGCAACAATTATCAGAATTCAGGACAGACAGGCAATCAGGGATACCGTTCTAGCAGGCGGTTCCGCGGACGAGGTTCCGTACACCGAGTACCGCCACGAGACGATGAACCCTCAGAAGGCATTCAGGTTCGCGCACTTCATCTACTCCGCTGGGAAGGTGAAGGGTGTCGTCGTCGGCGCGCCCGTGATGGACGTAGACGGCGATGACGTGATTCTCACATTCAAGTGCGACTGTACTATCGACATGTCCCGTGAGCGCACGCCCCGCGCTAAGACCGCCACCGTTGACCCTCTTGCAGTCGAGTAAGCAAATAACCATGGGTTGCTATGTAACAATAGCAACCCAACAATTACAAATCAATAAGGTACAAAAATGACCACAACAAATCTGGTAACAACAAAAAGTTTGGTAGTAACCAAACAAAAAGTAGCTACAAAATAAGTAGTAGCTACCAACAAAACTGTTGCTACCAAATTTTGGTTTTCCTAAAAATTTTTTGTACACTGTTGAGCGAAAACCGCGTTTCCAAGTTCATATCTCCTAACAAAAACATACTTAAAAAATAACTCTAGAAATAAAATCGAATTTTCAGGTGACTAAAATGGCATTCAAGTTCAATGATTACAAGTTTAAGGTTGACGCTGACTTTAAGGACTACGAATTCACACAGATGGAGTTCCTTAAGAATAAGACAATCGTTATTGAGTTTGTAAAGTTCTATGAGGAGACTGAGGAGGATAAGACTCGCACCGCGTGTAGATTCGCATACAAGCTTGATGGCGAGGATAAGATTAGGTTCTCTTACACTAAGAGTTATGGAATCGTCTCTGTTCTCATGAACATCATAGAGGAAGAGGGGGTTATCCCGAAGGTTCCTGTCATGATTACCACAACCATGACTAAGAGTGGAAACATGGGATACACCTTCGTCGACATAGAAGAGTAAAAAGCTCCAAACATAGTACAAAAAGCACAAAATAAACCTTTTAACAAACCTCTTACTAGAGGTTATCATGCCCCCTTTTTTACGTTCAATTAAACGCGCCGACGTTACACCTTCTTTTATAAAAAGGAAAGCAAAACGCGGTTATGTAGAAATCCAGGCTGTAAAACAGGCAGAATGGATGGATGAAAGAGTTTATCAAGTCGCTACTGGCAAATTCAATGAAGCCATGAAGCGTCTAGATTCTGGTCAATTCACTTCTTTAGGAGGATTCCACAAGTATCTATATTCTCAATCGGAAGAATACCACAAACGTGGACAATTCCAGGGTAGAGAAAACATAAAGAAAGCTGTTAATGCCAGATACCTAAGAAATGCCGACAGTAAAACTCTAGCTAAAGCGGCTCAACTAGAATTTCTTATAGATAATCTAGCACCTTCAAAGCTAGATAAATTCTATGAAGAGAATTCCGAATTCCTAGATGAACTCTACGAATACGAATCACCTTATGTCGAAACACCTTTTTCAAATACAGAATATGCAAATATAGACTATTTACTAAATAAAATAAAATCATTTTCAAACAAAAAGAATTTAGCTAAATCTGAAATTGTCTATACTAAAGAGCTAGAAAACCAGGGAATGTTATGAGATTCTCAACAGTCTATACCGCCGATTTTGAAACTACTGGAGAAAACAACCTTAGAATTGATGGTCGGGTACGTGTATGGCTGTGGAGTTTAGTAAATGTACCTAATCCAGATGAATACTATACAGGAACTTCAATAGAATCATTCTTAGAGAAAATACAGGAACTAAGAATAACAAAAATCTTTTTCCACAATCTCCGTTTTGATGGTTCATTCATAATATGGCATCTGCTATACAAAACACAATAGCAACAGGGGATAGACTACAAAACCATGATAGATAACATGGGACAGTGGTACGGAATTGAATTACTCTGTATAGGAAACAAAGGAGTGCGTATCTGGGATTCATTGAAAAAATTTCCAGGTTGTTCAGTAGAAACTTTAGCTAAGATGTATGGCATTGAAGGAAAGAAAGATAAACCAGACTTCAGTAAATACATACCAGAGAACTATCAACCAACAGATGATGAAATAAGCTATTGTGTACAGGATTCAAAAATAGTAGCTTATGCAATATATCAACAACTTTTACAGGGCTATGAAGCAATAACTCTATCAGCAGACGCCTTCAACTGTGTTAAAGAACTGTTAGGCGGACATTATCGTTGGCGTAATGTTATGCCACAATTGCCAATAGAGATGGATGATTTTGCCAGAAACGCTTACAAAGGAGGGTGGGTTTATGTAAATCCAAAATATCAGGGGAAAGAAGTAAACAATGTTTACGTATATGATGTCAATTCTCTATATCCGTGGGTTATG
The DNA here is from genome assembly GCF_047501175.1 of Candidatus Methanoprimaticola sp. MG2. Taxonomy (NCBI): domain Archaea; kingdom Methanobacteriati; phylum Thermoplasmatota; class Thermoplasmata; order Methanomassiliicoccales; family Methanomethylophilaceae; genus Candidatus Methanoprimaticola; species Candidatus Methanoprimaticola sp. MG2. Next base: position 10,630 of record NZ_JBEQWH010000016.1, on the reverse strand, counting down.
CATGATTGCGAACTTCCTCTAGGTCCTGGTTACTTACATAGACCTTACGGAAATCAACTAAGTATTCTACGTTTTGAAACCATATTCAAATTAGAAACAGGATTCCCAACAATACAGATAAAACACAACATGAGATATAAAGGAACAGAATATCTCAAAAAAGTTGATGAACCTGTAACTCTTACAATGACAAACATTGATTACAAATTATTTACAGAAAACTATAATGTAGAATACATGAGTGAACCAGAATACTTATCATTCAACAGTAAGGTAGGATTACTAGCACCTTATATAGATAAATGGATGAAAGTAAAAGAAGAAGCATCATATATACCAAATGTCCAACATGAAAATAAACCAGTGCGTTTTATGTCAAAGCGTTATCTCAATAGTCCATATGGAAAAACAGGTATGAAGCCTACTCGCATTAACAAAATTCCTAGGAAAGACGACGACCAGTGTTTACGTTATGATATAGACGTTACGACAATAGAAGGAATATATGTGCCGTATGCCACTTTTGTTTGTGCATGGGCTAGAGATAAGACTGTACGCGCCGCGCAATCAGAATCAGATGCTTTTGTATATGCCGACACCGATAGTGTACATCTAGTAAACACTGAATTAGCAGACGAGTTAGTAGACCCAGTAAAACTAGGATACTGGAAACATGAAGGAACGTTCCAAATAGGAAAATACGTAAGACCAAAGACCTATATCCACGCTACAAAGGAAAACACCGAGTACAAAATCACCGATGTAACTTGCGCTGGCATGCCAAACGCTGTAAAAGAACACGTTACATGGAATAACTTTATTCCAGGAAATGAATTCAAAGGAAAATTACAACAGCAACAGGTTCCAGGAGGATGCTTACTTGTCGAAACAACCTTTAGAATCTCCGAATGAAGAATCAGAATTTATAGAAGTCGATGTAAAAAAGATATATACTTTTATAATTGCTCCAAAGGGGTATGGTCGTGACATCTACTATAAAAGAAATAACTAAGCAAGAGTATAATTCCATCTGGTATGATAGGGGACCAGCTCTTTCTTACAATGCTCTATACACCTTTTGTCTAGGAGCCAGAGGCACAGGAAAAACGTTCAACTATAAATGTTGGGCATTGTCTAAAGATACTCAAACAGTCTGGATACGTAGGACAGATGAAGATATCAAAGATATAGCAAATGAAGAAAAATTCCTATCAGATGTAATAGCAGAGGGGATAATATCTCCAGATGAAATAGAGGACTACAAAATAAAAGACAGAATACTATATCATTGTGGACTACCAAAGATTTTCTTTGTAGGACTCTCAACAAGTGCGCGTAAGAAATCTCAAAGTTACCACAACGCCGACCTAATAGTATTCGATGAGTTCATAGAAAAAGACCAGCGTAAGTATCTAACAGGAGAAGTAGAACTATTCCTAGAGTTGTATGAGACAGTCAACCGCCTTAGAATAGATGGTAGAAAAGAAGTGCGCGCTATATTCATAGCTAATAAAGTATCATTCGTAAATCCTTTTTTCTCGTATTGGAACATCCTACCATTTGAACAAAGATTCAAAACATTCAAAGATGGATTAATCCTGGTTGAGAATTATTCAAACAACAAATTCGCCGAAATAAAAAAGACTACTAAATTCGGTAAACTAATCAACGGAACAAAATATGGAGATTACGCTATTGATAACTTAGTGTGGCAGGACGATAACGCATTAATAGAAGACCGTCCAGCAAATTCTAAATTACTAGCAAACATCCATTTTATGGATAACTTTATAGGAATATGGTCAACAGAAGATACGGTATACATAACACCAGAACACAATAAACAGATATACACATTTGGATTAAAATATCAGTGTAAAACAAATGAGATACCAATGACTTTCTCATCATATCCTCTTAAAATGATAAAAGAAATGTATCTAATTGGTAGACTTAGATTTGCAGACACAACGTGTAAAAACGTTATATTCAGTTTGCTACAAACGGAGACACTAAAATGATATGTTATTTTAAAGCAGAATATGATAAAAATAATGAGAGTGAAAGAAATAATGTTGAAATTATATGTGATGCTATTAATAATTGTGAATGGATTGACTTTAAGATAGAAGGTTCATATAACAACGGAAAAATATTATTTATAGTGAACGGAGCAACGAAGATGGCAATTAAACTAATACTAGAATACACTTACAAAGGAACAGAAGCCGACCTAAGAATAATAGATGAGATAACAAAACTCTTAGCCAAACACGGGCATCGTTTCGTACTAGATTGTGAAAAATTTGAAGCTGGTTCAGAAAGAACTGAAAAATGGTATCTGGATGATAACTATGACTGAAAGAAGACTATATCTACGCTTTTATGTAGTGGGTTCAACATACGAGGACCCAATAGATATACCAATAGATGAATACGAGAGAGAAACAGCTAGAGGAATAAAAGACCTTTTAGACATTATGGGTTATACTATGGAGTTCTACAAACTAAACACATATATTCTAGGAGACTACGAAACAAGTTATAGAATTTATCACATTAAAAAGAAGGTGAGTAAGAAATGAGTCATAGCGACGACATAATAAACCTCTTTGTAAAAAATCCAGGAGTAACATTTACAGCCTGTGAAATAGCAGATATGATAGGAGCAGAAAGAAAGTATATACACATATACATCAGCCGTACTAAGAAATGGCTAAAAGAAGAACTAGTAATAACCTCATCACAAAACAAATCCTCAAATGGACATTATGTGCAACAATATACATATGTACCACACAACCCACTGGAGGAAGAATAATGACACAAAAGCCAAGTCTAAGAACTAGACTAAAGCTTCTGGACTACATAGAAAAGAACCCAGGTGTGTTGCAAATAGAGCTATGTAAACAATTCAATTACAAAACAGATACAGTAAGACTCTATGTAGCCTATCTTACAAAAGAAGGATTAGCAGATAACAGAAGCAATTTTGTCTGTATAGACACTAGAGTAAAACACAAAGAACTACACGCGGGGCATGTATATGGCTAGTACTATATCACGGAGAAGGGACGTAAAATCAGAGATACTATCGAATCTCTCCTATAATGAATGGATACCCAGAAGTTATCTGTTTAAGATAATGAGACTTGGCAGAGACTGGAATTCAGTGCAAATAGTTAGAAAGTTACAGGAAGATGGAATAGTAGAAATAGAAAAAAGAAGACCAACAATAGATGAAGAGAAAAAGTATAGATTGTACGATAGCAGAGAAAGACTATTCATCAGAAAACTGATAAACTGAACACTAAAACATGGAACGGGTTAGCGCGTTAACGGGTTAGCCCGTTCTGCTTTTTAACACGAAATTCGGAGAAATTAATATGATAAGGTATATGATGAGAATGGACGAAAAAGTTAAGGGCGATTTAGATTGGGCTTATAAAGCGGATATTGTGGAAATGTGTGAATTTTTAGAAATTCCTACTTTATACAGAGCTGACTGGGACACTAATCCTAAGAACGATAAGTATGCTGGATGGTTCTATCACAGCGATATATTCGGAATTAAGATAAATGATAGGTATAAAGGGGGCGGAACTTTAAGGGATTTGTGTGTCCAGGGAATTATATGGCATGAGTTGTGTCATTATTATACAGAGTATAAGTATGGGTTCACTGGACACGGGAAGGAGTTTATTAAGGTTTACTTAAGGAAACCTTTGTTTGTGTTGTATGGGTTTTTGAGTCCGTTTCTGTGCTGACAATTTAAATGGTTAAAATATTAGATTTATGATTGTGTAAGGAAGAAACACGAGACCATACTAGTAAATACTGTTGTATTTAGAATAGTTAAATTATTATAATCATTAGCAGCCATTTTTACTACAACCCTATTAGCTGGTATATTAGCCTCTAATCCAACTACATCATATAAACTATCATTAATTGTTGCTCTTCCACTAACTACAAAAAGATTGTAATTAGAGCTAAATTTACCAACACAAATCCCTACTAAATCATATACTTTAAATGAACCAGATATAAGAGTACCCAAGCTAAATCTATCTCCAGTTTTACAATTAATAAATGCATTAATCAAATCTTCTGTGTTTTTTAATTGATTCCTAGTAAAGTTTATAGTGCTACTAGGAATAGGAAAATCATTACTAACGATTGTTGTTCCATCTTCTTGTTCTAGAGTTGCCTTTATAGTTCCAGCTGTGGCTCCTTCAGCAAGAACTATTCCATTAATAAGTTCTTTGCTAAGAGCATCACCCATAGCAGTGTTATCTTCAATAGCTTTTACCTGTTCTTTTGTAACAAGTCCATCCTGTGCATTGGTTGCTTCCTGGAGTTGGATGTTATTGATTGTGATACCATCGGGCGTCTGTGTTATGTTGAGTTCTACTCCCCCACTTTCAGGAAGTTGTACAGGTGAAGAAACAGCCTTACTACCATCGCTATTAGTAACGGTAGTAGTAAGCTTACTGTCTGCACTTATACTGTTCTCTACGTCGGATACTTTAGTGTCCTGACTTGGAGATTGGTTAATTGCTGGAACTACATCTTCTATAAGATAATCAACTATTTTACGCATACAGCGCATTACAGTAGTATCTTTGAATTGGTCAATTGTTGGTATTGGTATTGCCATAAAATCATCCTACGAGTTCAGGGTCTGTTCCTACGTATGTTGTTATAGAGTCAGCAGTAGACTTTGCGGTATTAGCGGTTCCATTAGCTGTGTTAGCAGTGGACTCTACACTGTTAATTTTCTCTGTTACGGGTTTGTTTGCAACGGCGTTTGTAGAGGCTGGGTTGAGAGACTGGTCAACTACAACAGCTTCAGGAATGTTGGGTTTGTTGAGAAGGTCATTATAACTTCCACTAGTTGCAACTGTTGCTAGGTCTTCGGTGTTAGCCTTCTTTTCGATATCGGAGTTTATTCCAGGAACAAGAGTCTGAATGAGATAATCTACGATTTTTCTCATAACAGAAACTACGGTTGTGTCTTTGAACTGGTCTATTGTAGGTACTGTAACCATTTGTATCACCTTATTTAGTCTGGCATAATCATTATGCCTATGAAACAGTTTTCAAACTCCTTTATGAATTCGTTGTCGATTGATTTATAATTGTCAACTAAATAATTGAGTTCTCTAACCATTACGTCATCATGGAGTTTCTTTGTAGTGGTTCTTTTGTCTGTCTGTTTACCTGTGCCCGTTGAACTATATGTTTCATCAGAGTTGTTTACGGTTTGCTCTGTAGGGTTGTTTATTGTTGATGTACTGTTACTTGGTGTATCTTTGTATTTACTGTCAGCGTTGCGTTCGTTAGTAGAATCCATAGAGCTTTCTGTATCTCTCTGGAATTCATCTGTTGTGGTATAACCAGTTCCAAGTTCATCTACGTTGTTCTCAGCGAATACCTTATACATATGGTCATAGTGTTCTGATACCTCATCTAATCTGTTCTGAAGTATCATTTGCCATCTGTGTTCAGTCTCTGCTCCGATTTCTCTAAGAGCATATTCTTTGTTGAATCTGGTTATGAGTTCGTCTTTGTGTGTGTTTAGGTTGGTGTATTTTGTATTCCATTCGCAACTCTTTAACCCAGCATCTGGACGGTCAATCTGGAGTTTAAACAGATAATCCGTAAAGAATGGCCCTTCTCCATTGGATGGCGTTTTGTAGTCTGTAAATATATTATACATTCATATCACTACCATTATAGGAACTTCCATAACTACACCTATGAGTATCCAAAGGATTTTATCAATCTTTTGACTGTTCCTTTCCGCCTGCTTTTCCAGATACTGGAGTCTCTCCAATAATGCTTGGTGTTGATTGCATTCTTTCCATATTTCTTTGTTTAATGACGGACTCATAAGTATCAACCTCTACATTTAGACCCCATAGCTGGTTTATTTGATTGCATGCTAGTTTTCTCATATCCAGCCTTTCTTTAGTTACTGTCTCTATTAACAGGTCATTACTATCTACTTCTCCTGTAAGCATACGTTCTTGTTTCTCAACAGGAAGATGATTTATTCCCAGATAACGGAGAATACGGTTATTGTAGGTTTCGTATTGGTCTGAAAGTTTATCTCCTATGAATTGTACGCCGAGATTTATTACATCCATACTTATATCGTTTTTAGTATAGTCATTAGCATAGACAACGTTTTCAATTCCATACATCTCAAAGAGATTCTTTGCTGTAAGAGCGTTCTTACCGTCAGCTTTAACGAATACTGGTGTATTCTGTACTAGTGTATTAGTCTTAAGTGCATTATCGATGCGTAGCATATTGTCTATCTGACTGTCTACGTACTTAGACATTCCTGTACGAGTTGGATTATTCCATATGAGAACGGAGTTCTCGGTGTTATATATGGTGTTGCGAATAATGTTCGCTCCTTGACTGTCCCCGATTACGTAGCATCTCCAGGATATAGGCTCTCCATGTAAATCCAGATTTACTGAACCATATACTACTGGGAATATGTCGTATTCCTCTGAACCAGGCAACTGTATCATGCACGCCATTCCCTGGCGATACAACGTCTGTTCAGGATAGAAGGGACGAATATTATCGGGTAGCCCTGTCCACTTATATACGTTGGTTCCTATGCCTTCATAGAACATAGAGAGTTCTGTCTTACCAACATACATTTCAATTTGTTTTCTAGATTTTTTACTCATAGCAGTGACCTCTCTATGTTTTCATAGATTGGGTATTCTGTTGTGTTACAATGATCCGCGTGGAATAGTGTTATTCCTCTCTCGAATATGTTGACAAGAGCTTGTTTTATATCAGAGGATAGAGAACCCTTTATGCTAGTGTTGAGAGTACATATGTAGTTAAAGTAATAACGTGATTGTATGTTCGGGGTTTCTATGCGGTTGACCATGTAGCCGTATTTTACGTAATTATTGAATGCTTTATTATAGTTAACCTCATCTATCTTAGTTTCGTATGTGAAATAATTGTCTGTTCCTCTGAACAACGATGCTATTCCGTTTGAAGTAGACAGTAAGGTAGAGGGTTGATTTTTAATTGAGGATTCCTTAGCCTGCTGTTGTACCCACATATCATAGCCCTGGACTAGAGAGGTTACGGCTCCTGTTGCCATTCCGTAAACAGATGCCATCATCATACCCTTTCTAAAGCCAGCAACATCTCCGCCGCCCTTCTTACTCATAGGGTCATTACGACCGCTGTTGGAACGTGAACCTACTAATGCTCCTCCGTAACCCATGCCTATCATGTTTGTTACAGCGTTGGTAATCATATTGGATTTCATTACTTGGCGGTCGCTGTCACGTTGGGTTAGTACGTAGGAGAGCCATTCGTTGGATATCATGTCGGTGTGTACTCCTTGGTCTAAGGAGCCTGCTCCTATCAGTTCATTCTGGAGTATTTCAAAGTTATAACCAGCGGATTCTGTATCGGGTCTGGCTATTATCAGATTATTTACACTTTGTGTAGATATGTCTGTATATACATCTATTTCTATTCCTGTTGAATTTAAGAATGATATGTCAGGGATTTCTAATAGAGTCTGGCCATCATTCTTACATATTCCTCTTTTCATTATAGGAGATGTATATAACATTGGTTCATAGACAGTAGATTTTGTATTAGTAGGTGACGTAGGTTTAGAGGGATAATCGAATTCAGTTGTTAAAGTAGTGTATGCACCATATGCTAAGTCATCTAACCAATTAAATGTTATTATTTTTGTCATTGATAGCAGAGATGTATCGGCGTATGCGAACATATATCCAGTACTACTTGATTTATTGAATACAGCTCCTTCATTGTGATATACATCCCATCCGCCTGCCCCAATATTTACAGTATTACGTGTAGTGCCCTGTATATCTTCAGCAGTATCAGCGTAAAAGTCTGTATTCATTATGGGTAATATCCAACTACCTATAATCTGTTCTGGATTAAAGCCTGCTCTGGTTATGTATGAACCGTCAATGAAATCTTCATAGCTAGGATATGGTATAGCACTTATGAATTCATCTGTTCCTCCTCCACTGTAATATGTTAATTTACCATAAATTGTATCTGAATTCGGAGAAAGAATAGAGGCAAAGAACATAACAAAGCCAGATTTATCTTCAGCTATCTCTACTCCAGATTCCTTATATTTTTTATTGTAAGTAAGAGCTGTTATCCCTATTTTGTAGTTATGTGGATTATCAACTTCTTTTACATTAGCTGTAACGTATCCAGAAAATATATCTTCATTAGGAGCTGTGTATATAGGATGATTCTCATTAGGAGACCAACGGTCAACGTGTTCGCGTGAAACTAAACATTCTCCTAACGACCATTCACACATGAAAGTTTGGAGAGCGTCTAGGTCTATTGTGAATTCGGTTGTTTCATCATCTATTAACGTGACAGCGGAGACGAATCCGTAGTACACGCGACCGCTGTCATCCATGTTACGTATTCTGATGTAAGTATAAGCATACACGTCGCCGACGGGTTCGTGAACCCTAAATGCATTGTGGATTTTGTTGTAATTCACATTGTAGAGTTCTACTTTCTTACTTGAGGGTATAGAATTGAACCAGTTAGTTTGCTGGGTCTTAGAAGTGAAATACATAGATTTACTATAATCTGGATATAGTCCTATATCTTTGTATAGTGTAACGTCGGCATCTACCATGTAATCACTTCTTTGTGTCGTTATATGCTTTCTTTATATCCTCTATCTCTTCTTCGGTAATACGGCCGTCCATAAGAGCTTTGTAAATAGTGAAAGCTAGTCCTTTGTACTTGTCGTAATAGCCTTTATATCCTAATATTAGCGTGGTTATTAGGAAAATTATAGTAGAGACAGAGGTTATTATGAATTCTTCCATAATAACCCCTTAGTTTGTTTTATTTTTTCTATTTGTTCGTATAACTTACGCCTTTGGAGCACGGTAGATTTCGTAGGCGTTCTTAGCGAGGTCAACAGAAAATATTCCTTCCTCCTTATACCAATAATTGGTGTAATAGTTCTCAGGGTTGTAAATTGCGGTTGCAATAGGAGAACGAGGAGTATAATCTGCCATTCCCTTCGTGAGAATAAGAACGTCTCTAGTGTTGGTCTCCTTATCAACAGTTGCGAAGGAATCAATCTCAATAAAGTTAAGTCCACCAGGAACAATCTTATCTACATTGTATACTCCGCTAAGAGCGTTGTCCATCATATTCTTAGCTTCGGTAGTAATGACAACATCAACGCCAGCGGATGCGGTAAGGAACTGCATAGTGTTGTACTTGTCGCTAGGATAACGGAGCTTATCACGAACAATAGTCTTAATCTCCTTCCAAAGAGCAAGTCCGTATGCGTCAGGGTCGGTGGGATCAAGTGTAATGTCAGTCTGTGCGGTGTCAGCAGGGGCGACGGGCTGGGAAAGGTACTTTTTCCACTTAATGAACATATCAATTCCAACAGAATTGTACATATTGTTCATGATTTCTCCAGTGAAAGAACCGAAGTTAGATTCAGAGATAAACGCCTTCTTAAGCTGGTCGTCCTGGATAGTCTGTTTGTACTGGGTGTCATCATTGATGGTCCAGTACTGCACTTCAGTGCTAGGCTTCTCCATACCGAAGGGATTAGGGGCGGTAGGGGAGTAATCGGTCTTTCTTCCCTTAATGTAAGGGAGGGTATATCTCTGGATGGTGTCTCCGTAATCCATCACGGAGCGAGTCCAATTGGAGAACGGATTGTAAGCGTTGGGCTGTCCAGCAATGATGGTTCTTCCGATACGGTTAATCATGTTTTCGAGGATACCAGCTTTAGCTTCAAACTCGGTAGTCCTGTTGCTCATGAAATTAGCGGGCATAATAGCAGAAAGTCTGCTAGTCCAAAGTGTGTCAGTAGTAGTTGCCATTTTATCACTTAATTATTGGTTTGGTTATCTATAAGTTCCGTGTTTACGTATTCTCCATACATCTTCTTCATTTGCTTGAGATTTGGTTTAATTGCGTCTGTTAGTATAGTGTCAAGTATTTCTTCTGGTGTTGGTTCGTTTTCAGCTTGGACTTCGGATTCCGGAATTTCTTTATATGAACCTACTGATGCCCAAAGTTTACCATTCACTTCACGAGACGCGTTCAGGTCTTTTGTGAGATTTGCATTAGAATTCTCAAGCGAGGAAATTTTAGCGTTATTGCTTTCTGCTTCCTGTTTTAGTTTGATGATTTCTGCCTGGAGTTCTTCAATAGTTGGCTGTTTGTCAGTCATTTTTACACGCTCTGTTTTGTACGCGCTCTTAGTTGTATGATAATAGGAGGCGTTGAGAATAAGATAGGATACAGGAGCGCGTTAACTGTTCTCGTTAATTGCCCAGCAGGTCGTTAAACCTGGTAACGTTCTGGGAAATCTAGACACCTATTTACCTTATCTCAACATATTAGTAATAGTGTTTGTAGTATATATTAGGTTGGTTGTATGTTATCGTTTGGGGAATTGTGAGTCGAATGGGGAAATGTGTTCGATTGCTATTTTGCAATGTGTAGATAACCTACGGTCGGTTACATTGGATATAGCATCCAACTCAGATGTCCGATTGCATTTTGACACTCGATTGCGGGTTCGCAT